>NC_019973.1:5246848-5564743 GCF_000230995.2 Mesorhizobium australicum WSM2073
ATTTCAACGCCTATGTCGGCGGCGACAACGTCACTTTCGGCAAGCACTGGGCGCAATATCTGGTCGACAAAGGCCTGGTGAAGAAGGGCGACTTCGTCTGGATGCCGGTCGAGATCCCCGGCGCCACCTACGGCGTGCAGGAAGAAGAAGGCATCAAGAGCGTCTTCGGACCGCTCGGCATCACCTATGAAGTGACCGAAGCGACGCTCGACCAGGCCGAGGTGATCAACCGCATGGTCGACTACCTCACCGCCCACAAGGGCAAGGTCAACGCCATCATCGGCCTGGGCGACCTCGTAACCGGTTCGATCAAGCGCGTGTTCGACCAGGTCGGCGTCAAGCCGGGCGAAATTCCGGTGGTCGGCTGGGGCAACTCGCTCGACACCACCCAGGAAGTGCTGAACGGCTATGTCAATGCCGGCCAGTGGCAGGATCCGCAGGCGACCAGCTATGTGGCGCTGTCGCTCGCCAACATGGCGGCCAGCGGCATTCCTCCGGGCTTCAACGTCATCACCGGCGCGCTCTATGAGAAGGACACCGCGGCGGTCTACGACAAGATCCTGTCCGGCAAATAATCCGCGATCCCCTGGCGCCGCGCGTTTTCGCACGGCGCCAGATATCTTCCTGCGCCGTGGCATGCCACCCGATGCGGTGGAGCTCGCGGCCCGTCCCAACCATGTCGCGGGTTCCCAGTGGAAAATCATTCGCTCATCCAACGCCTGATCGCGCGGCCGGAATTCGGACCTTTCATTCTGCTCATCGTGGAGATCGCCGTTTTCTGGGGTTTCAACCACGACTTCCTGTCGCCGCAGAACATCTCCAACACGCTGGCCTTCACGGTCGAGCTCGGCCTAATCGCGCTGGCGATGACGCTGTTAATGACTTCGGGCGAATTCGACCTCTCCGTCGGGTCCCTGTTCGGCTTCTCGCCCGTACTGATGTGGACGCTGTTCAATGCCGGCGTCACCTCGCTGGAAATGGGCTTCCTTGTCGCGCTGGTGGTTGCCGCCTTGATCGGCCTGGTCAATGGCTGGTTCGTCACGCAGCTCAAGATCCCGTCCTTCCTGGTGACGCTCGGCATGCTGCTGGTGGTGCGCGGCAGCGCGCTTTTCATCACCGACGGGTTTCCGCAGCGCACCTGGAGTGCCGAAGGCAGCTGGCTGGCGGAGGCTCTGGTCGGCGACTTCTTCATCGGGCCGTTCCGCATCTACATGTCGCTGTTCTGGTTCATCGCCGCGGCGATCGCGCTCGGCTATGTCCTGACGCAAAGCCGGACCGGCAACTGGATCCAGGCGGCGGGCGGCAATCCCAACGCGGCGCGTGCCCGCGGCGTCAATGTCAATCGCGTCAAGGTCGGCCTGTTCGTCCTGTCGTCGGTCATGGCCTCGCTTGCCGGCGTCATCTCCTCGCTGCGCACATCCGCCGCCAATCCCAACAGCGGTACCGGCTACGAACTCGAGGTAATCGCCATGGTGGTAATCGGCGGCACCGCACTCACCGGCGGGCGCGGCACCATCATCGGCACCGTGCTCGGCATCCTGATCCTGCGCGTGATGCGCAACGGCATCGTGCTGATCGGCGTGCCCGGCCTTGCCTACAACATCTTCATCGGCGCGATCATCCTTGGCATGATGGCGCTGCATTCATGGCTGGAACGCCGGCACCAGGCGGGGACTTGAACCATGGCCGAGCCATTGATCCGCATGCACAACATCCGCAAGTCCTATGGCCGCGTGCAGGCGCTGGTGGACGCCAATTTCCATGTCAACGAGCGTGAGATCGTCGGCCTGCTGGGCGACAATGGCGCCGGCAAATCGACGCTGATCAAGGTTCTCTCCGGCGCGGTGCCGCTGACCAGCGGGGATATTTTCATCCGCGGCAAGAAGGTCACCTTGCGCGATACCAGCGACGCCATCGCCCACGGCATCGAGACCATCTACCAGGACTCCGCCCTGGTCACGCAATTGTCGATCGCGCGCAACCTGTTCCTGGGTCGAGAACCGATCAAGCCGCCGCGCTTCCTCAACCGCATGGACCAGGACGCCATGAACACGGTCGCCCGCGATCTGCTCAAACAGGTCGGAATCTCCAAGAACATCCCGCCGACGACACCGATCGGCTCGCTCTCCGGCGGCGAGCGGCAGGCGGTCGCGATCGCGCGCGCCATGCATTTCGACAGCGACCTGATCATCCTCGACGAGCCGACCAACAATCTCGGCGTGGCAGAGACCCAAGGCGTGCTCAGCTTCGTGCGCAACGCCCGCGATTCCGGCCACTCCTGCATCTTCATCGCGCACAACATCCACCATGTCTTCCAGGTGGTCGACCGCATCGTCGTCATGCGCAGGGGCAAGGTGGTCGCCGACGACATCGATCCGAAGACGACAACCGTGACGGAAGTCGAGCGCATCATCACCGGCATGTCGGACAAGGACATCCGCGACGCCCTCGCCGACGGCAAGCCGGCGCACTGAGGACGTACGAAGCGACGTGTAGGGTTGCGGCATGAAGGCTACCGTCTCCGACATCGCCAGGAACTGCGGGCTGTCGACCGCGACGGTCGACAGGGTGCTCAACAACCGGCCCGGAGCGAGTGCCGCCAACCGGCAACGCGTCATGGAGGCCGCCAAGCAGCTCGGCTATCTACCGGTCGCCGACCAGGTGACGCTTCCCTCGAGGCCCGCAAACCTGGAATTCTTCCTGCCGATCGGCTCGAACGACTTCATGCACGACCTGGCAAAGCACATCGAGGACTACGCCTCGCGCCTGCCGCTGGTGGCGTCCTGCCGGATTCACAATCTCGCCGGTATCTCGCCCAATGCCTTGCAGACCGCGGTCGAAAAGCTGTCGCTGCGCGCCAACGGCGTCGGTGTCATCGCGGTCGATCATCCCAGGACGCGCAACATCCTGCGCGACATGGTCGAGGCCGGTATCCGGCTGGTGACGCTGGTGTCCGATATTCCGGCCGCTCCCCGCTCGGCCTATGTCGGCATCGACAACCGCGTGGCGGGACGGACGGCGGCACTTTTGATGGGACGCTTTCTCGGCGGCCGCGAGGGGCAGCTGGCGATGGTCGTCGGTTCGCGTTCCTATCGCGGCCATGAAGAGCGCGAGATGGGCTTCCGCTCCGTGCTTGGCGAGGAGTTTCCCAACCTCACCGTCAGCAGCGCCGTCGAGATCAATGACGAGCCCGATGCCAGCTATGCCGCAACCATGAAAGCGTTGCGCAACGAGCCGGAACTGCTCGGCATCTATTGCGTCGGCGCCGGGCGCTCCGGCATTGCCAAGGCGATCCGGGAAACCAGGCCCAACCGCAAGCCGGTCTTCATCTGCCACGATCTGACAAGGGAGACACGCGGCTACCTCGTCGACGACCTCGCCGACGTCGTCATCGACCAGAACGCCAGGCTGATCGCGGAGCAGTCGGTGATCCAACTGCTCGGCTCGATCGCATCATCGGCGCCCTATCTCACCCGCAAATTCATCGAGCCGCGACTGATCTTCCGGGAAAACGTGCCCGTGCAGTGAGATCCCGCATCTCCTGGGGAACATGACCGCCCCTGCAAATCTGCACAGCAGCTATGCACAATTCATTGTTGCCGAATCATTGGGCAACTCGTAGGTTCTGGTTGTCGGCCATCTACTCCTCCCAGATGCGATGCCGACGCTGAATGGGGCGCACCTCCTCCCGCGCCACATTCGAAATCGAGCCCGCTGCCACCTCCTCCCGGCAGCGGGCTTTTTTCGTTCAGTCAACGGGAAATAGCGTGCTGCCTATAGGGCAGCAGACATCGTTTCGGTCACGCGACCGCAAAATCACCAGCAGCCACGGCAATACTTAACCGGCGGCAGTGCCCCGGAAGGAAACGATCAGTCCTTCAGCCATCCGCACGAACTGCGTGCTCGGGCCCTCGGCACCGACGGTCTGCACGCTGACCCGCGCACCTTCAAACAGCAGCGACAGCGTATCGGCGAGAAGCTCGGCCTGGCCGATGCCGGCATCCCGGCAGAGCCCGACCAGGCGTTCGCGCTGGGCTTCCTTGAGTTCCTTGATGACGCGCCTTGCCGGATGATCGGGTTCGGTCAGCTCGGCGGCGGCGTTGGCCATGTCGCAGCCACGGCCGTCGGTGTTGAGCATGGCGGCGGCCTTGCGAACCCAGGCATGAAGTTGAGCGAGTTTGTCACCCGGATGCTCGGCCTCGAACGTTTCCCACATCGCGCCAGCTTTCAGTGCGTTGGCGCGCAGGCATTCGACGATCAGTTCGTCCTTGGATTCGAAGTGACGATAGAGCGTCATCTTGTTCGTGCCGGCAGCCTCGGTGATGGCGTCGACGCCGACGCCCTTGATGCCGTGCTTGTGGAACATGTCACGCGCCGTCTCCAGAATCCGATCCCGGGGACGAGAGCGCTCCACGACGCCGTCTGTCATCATGATCTCCTTTCGTTTCCAAAAAACCCTCGGCCACCTCTTGACTAGGGTGTTACCGGTCTGTAACTTCCAGAATGTTACTTACTGGTAACACCTATATCGTCCGTCGTCAATAACAAGGTCGTGAACTGGTCCTACCAGATCGAGATGGACGAAAAGATTGCCAATCATGCGGCCTCGGCCGGTGAAGAGATGAAAAACGGTTCGTGAGCACGGGCTGCGAATCGACAGACAAGGAGCCGGCCAATGCCACAGCGCCGCGATCTTACCATAGATGAGGCCGTCCGGGATCCGATGATCCGGCTGGTCATGAAGGCAGACGGGGTCGACCCCCGCGCGTTCGAGAACATGTTGCGCTCGCTTGCCGATGGGCAGCGTCGCGAGGTGCCGTTGCTGCGTTCACGGGAAGGGTCCCGGGACGGGCGCGGGCAGTTGTCCAGGGTCGCCAGCGCCTTCGGGCGGGCAAGAGCGGCCGGAGAGGCGTGCGTGTCGTGGTAAACTTCTTCATCCATCGTCCGATCTTCGCCTCGGCGATCGCCATCATCATGGTGCTCGCCGGCACGATTTGTTATTTCCTGCTGCCCGTCTCGCAGTTTCCGGACATCACACCGCCGCAAGTCGTCGTCAGCGCCCACTATCCGGGCGCCAGCGCGCAAGTGGTGGCAGACACGGTGACGACGCCGCTGGAGCAGCAGATCAACGGCGTGCAAGGCATGACCTACATGTCCTCGACGAGCTCCAATGACGGCTCGTCGACCATCACCATCACCTTCGATGTCGGTTATTCCCTGAGCACGGCAGCCGTCGACGTCCAGAACCGCGTCTCGCAGGCCGCCTCGTCGCTGCCGGCGATCGTCAACCAGGGCGGCGTGACGATCAAGAAGCAGAACCCGAACTTCGTGCTCATCGTCAACCTGACCTCGCCCGACCATTCGGTCGATCCGGTGGCGCTCTCCAACCTTGCCTATCTGCAGGTGGTGGATCCGCTGAAGCGGCTGCCTGGTGTCGGCGACGTGCAGATTTTCGGCGAACGGCGTTATTCGATGCGCGTCTGGCTCGATCCGGACAAGCTCGCCAATCTCGGCATCACCGCGGTCGATGTGCAAAATGCCATCGCCGAACAGAACGTCCAGGTGGCGGCCGGCAAGATCGGCCAGTCGCCGGCGCCCGCCGGCACCGCCTTCGAGATGCAGGTCAACGCCGTCGGCCGGTTGAGCGACCCGAAGGAATTCGGCGACATCGTCGTGCGTGCCAACACCGACACCGGCTCGCTGGTGCGGCTGCGCGACGTCGCCCGTATCGAGCTTGGCGCCCTGCAATATTCGTCCTCGGCCTTTTTCGGCAAGGACCCGACCGTGGTGCTCGCCGTTTATCAGATGCCCGGCTCCAACGCGCTCGATCTGCAGCAGCGCGTCAAGGACAAGATGCAGGAACTGTCGGCCCGTTTTCCCAAGGGCGTCGACTATGCGATGCACTACGATACGACGCGCTTCGTCTCGGCCTCGATGCATGACGTGCTGATCACGCTTGGCGAAGCCCTGGTGCTCGTCGTCGCCGTGGTCTTCATCTTCCTGCAAAGCTGGCGCACCACAATCATCCCGACGATCGCCATCCCGGTGTCGCTGGTGGCGACGCTCGTCATCATGGAGATGATGGGCTTCTCGCTCAACATGCTCTCGCTGCTCGGCATGGTGCTGGCGATCGGCCTTGTCGTCGACGATGCCATCGTGGTGGTCGAGAATGTCGAACGACAGCTCGAGGCCGGACTGAAACCGCTGGCGGCGACAAAGGCCGCCATGGCCGAGGTCACCGGCCCGATCATTGCGACCACCGCGGTGCTGATGGCGGTGTTCGTGCCGGTTGCCTTCATTCCCGGTGTCTCCGGCAAGCTCTACAACCAGTTCGCGCTGACGGTGGCGATCTCCGTCGGCATCTCCGCCTTCAACTCGCTGACGCTCAGCCCGGCGCTCAGTGCAGCCTTCCTGCGCCATCGCGGCGAAACGCAATTCTTCCTGTTCCGCTGGTTCAATACGGGCTTCGACAGACTGTCGCATGCCTATGCCAATGGCGTGCGCATCCTTATCCGGCTGCGCTGGATCATGCTTGGCCTCTTCGCCGCCGGCCTGGTCGCCACCTACTTCGTCTGGCAAAAGCTGCCCTCGACCTTCCTTCCGGTCGAGGACCAGGGCTATTTCTTCGTCGTGATCCAGCTGCCCGACGGCGCTTCGCTGGAGCGTACCGATGCAGTGGCACAGAAGGCGCGCGACATCCTGCAGGCAACGCCAGGCGTCGACATCGTCGGCTCGATCAGCGGCCTGAACTTCCTCACCAGCGCGGCGCAGTCGAACTCGGCGGTCGAGTTCGCCATCCTCAAGCCGTGGGAGGAGCGTGGCCCCGACCAGAGCGCCTCGAAGCTCGTCGGCGACGTGCGTGGCAAGCTGATGCAGATTCCGGAGGCTTTTGCGCTCTCCTTCGATCCACCCTCCATCCCCGGCATCGGCACCACGGGCGGCTTCGAATTCGTCGTCGAGGACCTCACCGGCCGCGGCAGCACGGCCCTCAACGACGCCACGCAAGCGGTGATCGCCGAGGCCCGCAAGCAGCCTGAAATCAATCCGCAGCAGCTGTTTTCGCCGTTCTCGACCTCGACGCCGCAGTTCAACTACGATCTCGACCGCGCCAAGGCGAAGCTGCTCGGCCTCAACCTGCCCGACGTCTTCAACACGCTGCAGATCTATCTCGGCTCGCTCTACGTGAACGACTTCAACCTGTTTGGCCGCACCTTCCGGGTGACCATCCAGGCCGACAAGGATTCACGTGCCGGTGCAGCCGACATTTCACGGCTCTATGTGCGCAATGCCTCCGGCGGCATGGTGCCGCTCAGCACGCTGGGGAAACTGGTGCCGTTCGTCGGCCCGGAAACCGTGCCGCACTACAACAACAACGCCTCGGCCAGCATCAATGGCGGCGCCGCTCCCGGTTATTCGTCGGGCCAGGCGGTCGCCGCCATGGAACGGGCCGCGGCGACCGCGCTGCCCAGGGATTTCGGTTTCGAATGGACCGGCATCACTTTCCAGGAGCTCAAGGCGGGGTCGATCGCGTCGGTGGTCTTTGCCCTCGCCATCGTCTTCGTCTTCCTGATCCTGGCGGCGCAGTACGAGAGCTGGGCGATGCCCTTCATGGTGCTGCTGGCCGTGCCGCTCGCACTGTTCGGCGCGTTCGCCGCACTTTGGGTGCGCGGCATGCAGATCGACGTCTATTCGCAGATCGGCTTCGTCATGCTGATCGGCCTGGCGGCCAAGAACGCGATCCTGATCGTCGAGTTCGCAAGACGGCGGCGCGAGGAAGGCCTCAGCATCGTCGAGGCATCAATGGAGGCCGCCCGGCTGAGACTGCGGCCGATCCTGATGACCGCGTTTGCCTTCATCCTCGGCGTGGTGCCGCTGATGATCGCCACCGGTGCGGGTGCCGCCAGCCGCCAGTCCATCGGGACCACCGTGTTCGGCGGCATGGTCGCCGCGACCATCCTGTCGCTGGTGTTCGTGCCGGTCTTCTACGCGGTCATCGAACAGCTGCGCGAACGGCGCGGCGGCGACGAGCCCGCTTCTCAACACACTGAACCAACGGCCAAACCCGCCTTTCCTCCTCTGGCGGAAGCGGCCGAATAAGATTGGAGAATCATCATGCGTAAATGGAAAATCGCGTTGGGAACGGCTGTCGCGCTGGGTGCGATCTCGGTGGCCAGTGTCCACCTGCTGGACATGGGCAATCTCAGCCTGAATGCCGGCACGGCCGGGGCCGCGCCGGCTCCAGCAGCGTTCGTCATGCCGGTGCCGGTGGCGAACGTGGTCAAGAAGACGATCCCGATCTATCTCGACTATGCCGCGCGGACCGAGCCGATCCGCAGCATCACGCTGCAGGCACGCGTCCCCGGCTATTTGCAGGAACAGACGGCGCAAGACGGCGCCGACGTGCGGCAAGGCGACCTGCTCTACAGGATCTCGCCCGATGACTTCCAGGCCTCGCTCGACCAGGCGAAGGCACAGGTTCAGCGCGACACGGCGACCCTCGATTATGCACGTTCCAATCTCGGCCGCGGTACCGAACTCGCCAAGAGCGGCTACCTGGACAAGGACAGCTTCGACCAGCGCACCAGCACCTTGCGCGAGGCGCAGGCGTCGCTGGCGCTGAACCAGGCGGCTGTGCGCACGGCCGAGCTCAATTTGAGCTACGCTGAAATCCACGCGCCGTTCGCTGGACGTCTGGGCCGCAACCAGGCTTCCGTGGGAACGCTGGTCAGCGTTGCCGGCACCGTGCTCAACACCCTGGTGCAGCTCGACCCAATCTACGTCACCTTCAATCCGAGCGAGACGGATCTGGCGCAGATCGAGGAAGCGCGTGCCGCCGGCCCGATCGAGGTCGAGGTCCTGCTTCCCGGTGAGACCGAGGCCCACCAGAAGGGCGAGCTCACCTTTATCGACAACACGATCGATCACTCGACCGGCACGATCACCGCACGCGCCACAATCGGCAACGCCAAGTTCACGCTCTTGCCTGGCCAGTATGTTCGCGTGCGGCTGCACGTCAAACAACAGCCCGATGCGCTGATGGTGCCGCAGGTCGCACTGGGATCAAGCCAACTCGGCAAGTATCTCTATGTCGTCGGCAAGGGCAATACGGTCGACCAGCGGCTGGTTTCGCTGGGGCCGACCAGCGGCGACATGGTCGCCATTCTCAGCGGCGTCGCTGAAGGCGACCAGGTGATCACAGGCAATCTGCAGAAGATCGGCCCCGGAATGCCGATTTCGCCCCTGCCACAGAAACCGGCTACCTGACTCCCCCGCAGGCCCGGTTTCCGCGCGGCGCCCCGACCTTTTCTCAGGTCGCGGGCGCCGTTTTCACGAGCAGACCGACCAAAGCGGCGACGTCGGCGCGGTCGGCCTTGGCTGGCGGCATGAAGGCGCAATAGGGGTGACCAAGGCGCACCGAGACCGATGACAGCGCGATCAGGCGCCCTGCCTCCAGATCGGCCTGCGCCATCACCCGCTGGCCGAGGGCAATGCCCAGGCCGAGCCTCGCCGAGGCGATCGCCAGGCTGGACAGGCCGACGCGGCGGCCATGCGACGGGTCGGGCGACCGGCTGGATCCGCATGCCGCGAACCAGTCGGTCCAACTCGGGTGCGAGGCATAGTTCGGTCCCCAATTGGTATGGATGAACTGGCTCTCATGCAAATCGGTGAGCCTCGCATCGCCATTGCCGTGCCGCTGCCAGAATTCCAGCGCGCAGACCGGCAGCACCTCGTCATGGACCAGGCGGACCATCCGCAGGCCGGGATAGTGATAGTCGCCATAGCTGATGCGCACGTCGACATTCTGGCGCACCAGATCGATCGGATCATCCTCGGCTCGCACATCGATCGCCATATGTGGGAAGGCATCCAGGAGTACGGCCAGCCTCGGCGCCAGCCACAGCTCGGCAAGCGAGAACGGCACGCTGACGACTAGTCGCGTCCTCAGGCCCCCTTCCAGCATGCGCTGGCCGATCGCGGCAATGTCGCCGAGCGCGCGCGCCGTCTGCGGATACATGGCGTGCCCGGCATCGGTCAGCGCGATGCGGTTGCCCGTGCGCACGAAAAGCTGCTTGCCGAACCAGGCTTCGAGATTGCGGATCTGCTGGCTGACCGCCGCCGAGGACACGCCGAGCTCGGCTGCGGCCAAGGTGAAGCTGCCTGACCGGGCCGCGACCTCGAACGCCTTGATCGCATTCAGCGGCGGCAGCCGGTCCAAATCAGGCTCCTGAAGTTTTTCTTGGCCAATCCTAATAATTTCCGGTGTTGAGAGAAAGAATTTTTTGCCGTCTTCTGTGCCTAACGTTGGAGCACATGACATGAAAGACATTCTCGATCTCGACCGCTATCCGCTCGACCGTGAAGGCAGCGTCGAATGGAACCGCCTCGTCGGACAGTCGAGCGCGGCGCTGGAAGCCGACGGCATGTTCAATCTCGAAGCTTTCTTGAAGCCCGGCGTCGCCGAACAGGCGGTGCGGGAGATCAAGCCGGTCATGGACACGCAATCCCATGTCCACAAGCGCATGCACAACATCTACTTCAAGCCGAGCATTCCCGAACTGGCGCCCGATCATCCCGCATTGCGCAAGGTCGAGACCGTCAGCCACACGGTCTGCGCCGACCAAATTCCCGGCAGCACGGTGATGGCGATCTATGAGTATGAGCCGCTGGTGCGTTTCCTCGCGGCGACGATGGGCAAGGCAAAGCTGCACGTCATGGAGGATCCGCTGGCCCGCACCAATGTCATGGCCTATCGCGCCGGCGAAGCGCTGAACTGGCACTTCGACCGCTCGGAATTCACCACCACCTTGCTGCTGCAGCAGGCGCAACGCGGCGGCGACCTCGAATACCGCACCGATCTCAGGTCGGATGACAACCCGAACTACGAGGGCGTCGCCCGGCTGCTCGAAGGACGTGACCCCGACGCCAGGATCCTGCGCATGAAACCAGGCACGCTGAACGTGTTTCGCGGCAAGAACACCGCGCATCGTGTCACCACGGTCAAAGGTGAACGCGAACGGATGATCGCGGTGTTCTCCTACTATGAGAAGCCAGGCGTGATGTTCAGCGAGGAGGAGCGCGTCGGCTTCTATGGCCGTGCGGCTTGACCCAGCCCTTCGCACCCCGGCCCGGGCCGCGAAGCGAAGATAAGAATTCGAGCAGAGCCTCTTGTTAGATTGTCGACAATCTGATTGTCTCTGCTCTGTTCTCGCGGGAGTGGGGCGGATGGTGAAGACGAAATTCAGCCCGATCGCCGACACGACACGCCGTGCCGAAATCGTGGCACTGCTCAGACGCGCGATCCTGACCGGTCAGCTCGAGCCAGGCCAGAAGCTCAACGAGCTCAGGATTTCCGAACAGATGCGGGTCAGCCGCGCCCCGCTGCGCGAGGCGATGCGCGAGCTGGTCCAGGAAGGCATACTGACCAGCATTCCCTATGCAGGCACCTTCGTCATCAATGTCACCGCCAAGGACATCGACGACGTCTATTCGCTCAACAAGGTGCTCGACGAATTCGCCATCGAGCGGACGTGGGAACTGCGCGACCAGCGCTTTTTCGATGAGCTCGACCGGCGCCACGAGGCGGTGAAGCAGGCGACGCGCGACCGCGACACCACGCGCCAGATTGAGACCGCGCTGCAACTGCATGGCCTGATCTATGAATGGGCCGACAATTCAGTGCTCTTGGAAACCTGGCAAAGACTGACCAGCCGTTTGCAGATGTATTTCGCCTTGCACCAGCAGGCACGCAACGAAGCCGTGCCCGCCGAAGACGTTCACGAGACTTATGTGCGGCTGCTCAAGAGCGACGACATGCGTGCCGCCCAGCGCCACGCACGCGAGCATATCGACCACGATTTCGAAGAGCTTCTTGCCTATGCGCGCGGCCTCGAAAAGCGTTCGTCGAAAGGCGCCTGACCCTCCCCCTCACCGCGGATAATGGATACCCCACGTGCAGATCGAAACCATCAAAGCCTATCACGTCGTGCAGCCTTTCGTGGATGGCCCCTATCGCATGTCCAAGGGGCGTGTGGCCGACTGCTTCGACGCGGTGATCGTCTCCATCACCTCCGACAGCGGCGTCACCGGC
Organism: Mesorhizobium australicum WSM2073; assembly: GCF_000230995.2. NCBI lineage: Bacteria > Pseudomonadati > Pseudomonadota > Alphaproteobacteria > Hyphomicrobiales > Phyllobacteriaceae > Mesorhizobium > Mesorhizobium australicum. The sequence continues at coordinate 5,258,937 of NC_019973.1, forward strand.
TGGGGTGAGATGGCGCCGCTCGGCAATTTCTACTCGGCCGCCTTCCCGGCCGGCACCCGAGCCGGCGTGCCGGAGATCGCACCGCACCTTATCGGCCAGGACCCGTGCGGGCTGGCCAGCATCGGCCGACTGATGGACACGGTGTTCAAGGGCCATCCCTACATCAAATCGGCGCTCGACATGGCCTGCTGGGATCTGGCGGCGCGTGCCGCCGGCGTACCGCTGGTGACGCTGCTCGGCGGCAGGGAAAGCGACACGGCCGAACTCTACAAGGTCGTCACCCATGGCACGATCGATCAAATGGCCGCACTTGCCAAGCGCATCGTCGAGGACGGTTTCCGCCGGCTCCAGGTCAAGGTCGGCGGCAATGTCCATGACGACGTCGAGCGCGTCATGGCGGTCGCCGCCTCGGTGCCGAAAGGCACTGTCATTTTCTGCGACGCCAATGCCGGGTGGACACCATACCAGGCGCGTCAGTTCACTGACGCGACGCGGGCGATCGACTATACGTTCGAGCAGCCTTGCACGACGATCGACGAGAACATGTCGGTGCGCCGCATGCTCGACAAGCCGATGGTGCTCGACGAATCCGTCACCTCGCTGGAGGCGATGCTGGAAATCCATCGCCTCGGCGCGGCGGACGGGCTGACGCTGAAGATCTCGCGGCTCGGCGGCGTCACCAAGACCCGGCTGATCCGTGACGTCGCCGTCGATCTCGGCTTCATGATCACGGTCGAGGATACCGGCGGCGCCGAGATCGACACATCCGCCATGGCGCATCTGTCGCTGTCGACGCCGGAGGAGCGCCGGCTGCACGCGATCGCCTTCCATGAATGGGTGACGGTGCGCACCGCGTCGAACGCGCCGCCGGTCACCGGCAGCCGCATGGGTATTCCCGCCGGCCCAGGCCTTGGCATCGACGTCGTTCCAGACCTGCTCGGCAAGCCCTTCTTCGAAGTTGGACGCTGAGATGAAGATCCGCGGCATCAAGGCCACGCCGATCAATCTTCGCCTCGAAGCGCCCTATGCCTGGGTGTTCGGCGAACTCGACGGTTTTTCGCCTGTTATCGTCGAAGTCGAGACCGAGGACGGCCTTGTCGGGCTGGGCGAAGCACCGACGCCGGCAGCGGCCGCCATCATCAATGATGTTCTTGCCCAGCGGCTGGTCGGCCGCGACGCCTTCGACATTGCCGGCGCCGAACATGTCTGCCTGCCGTTTTGGACCGGCGTGCAGTCGATCAACGACCGCACCCGCATCACGGCCTTCGGCGCCATCGAGATGGCGCTTTGGGACCTGCGCGGCAAGGCCTGGAACCAGCCGCTCTATCAGTTGCTCGGCGGGGCCGTGCGCAAGGACATCCCGTTCACCGACTATTTCTCGCTGCGCGGCGATGGGGATGGTGTCAAGGGCGAGACGACGCCGGAAGAAGTCGCCGACTATTGCGTGGAACTGCACGAGACACACGGCACGACCTTCTTCGAAGGAAAATTCTCGACCGACGACCCAAGGATCTCGCTGAGAATGGTCGAGCTGATCCGCGAAAAACTCGGCGACGATGCGATGATCCGCATCGATTCGAACCAGGCTTACTCGCTCAGCACGGCGCGGCGGCTTGCGCGGCCGCTGGAAGAGCTCGGCGTGCGCAACTGGGAGGATCCGGTGGCGACATCAGAGGAGATGCGCGAACTGCGCCGCCATTGCTCGATCCCGTTCTCGACCCACAATATCGACATCGCGCGCGCCATGGACCTCAAGGTGCCGGATGCATTCGTCGGCAACCCGACCGCGCATGGCGGCATCGGCCGGATGCTGCGCTTTGTCGGCGCCTGCGAGCACGCGGGCATCGATTTCTGGTGCTACAGCGGCGACAGCGGCATCGGCAGCGCGGCCTACCTGCATCTGTGCGCAGCACTCGGCTGGATCCGGGAGCCGAACCAGTCGCTGTTTCGTATGCAACCTATGGACATCACCGAGGAGGGGCCGTTTTGCCCCAGGAACAATACGGTGCGTGTCCCGGAAGGTCCCGGTCTTGGTGTCACCTTGTCGCGGGAAAATCTCGCGGCGTGCCATCGCGACTTTGCCGAGAACGGCCCTTGCAACAAATATCACGACCCGGCCAAGCCCGGGACATATCGCCGTTTGCCGCTGAACTAGGAGAACGACACGGGAAAGGAGACGTATTTCAAGAACAAGAGTCCGCCGCCGCGATCGATGGCGACGGCAGGAGCGGACGGGTGGAAGCATTGCTCAAGAAAATCTGACCCCCGCGCCGCAAGGATCGGATGGACCAGGAAAAACCGCATGCTACAGTCCCGTGCGACTGACATCGTTGATGGCCGGGACAGGAGAACTCCACGGACTTCGTCAACTGAAAAACGCATTCATCAAACCATAAGAAACAGGGGAAGGGTTAAACCCATGATCAAGAACTACCGCATTCTCGACCTGATCCGGCGCAATCGCTCGCCGCTTGAAAATCACCTGATCGACGGCCTCGTCGACGGCCGTGTCAGCCGCCGCGACTTCATCCGCCATGGCAGCCTGCTTGGCCTGTCGCTGCCGCTGCTTGGAGGCATCACCACGGCTGCCGGCCTTGGCGGCATGCCGTCGCTGGCGCGCGCCCAGGGCGCACCCGGCGCCACCATCCGTGTCGCCAGCAGCGTGCCGGCGGCAGCCATCGATCCCGTCACGATCGCCGACGCCGGCGGCCTGCTGATCATGCAGCAGGTTGCGGAATTCCTCTGCGTCGACGGCCCCGACCTGGTGCTGCAGCCCGCGTTGGCCGAGAGCTGGAAGCCGAACGACAACGGCTCGGTTTGGACCTTCAAATTGCGCAAGGGCGTGAAATTCCACAGCGGCGGCGAAATGAAGGCCGAGGACGTGGTGGCGAGCATCGACCGCCTGGCCGATCCGGCAAACTCATCCAACGCGCTGTCGGTGTTCACCGGTATCCTGTCGAAGGGGGCCAGCAAGAAGGTCGACGACTACACGGTGGAATTCCACCTCGACGCGCCGAACGGCAATTTTCCTTACATGGTCTCGTCGGACAATTACAACGCCGTCATCATCCCGGCGGACTACAAGGGCGACTACGAGAAGAGCTTCGATGGCACCGGCCCGTTCAAGGTGGAGAAATACACGCCGAAGGTCGGCGCTTCCTTCGTCCGCAACGAGAACTACTGGGGAGCGAAGGCGCTGCCTGACCGTACCGAGTTCACCTTCTTTACCGACGTGCAGCCGATGATCCTGGCGCTGCAGGGTGGGCAGGTCGACATCATCAACCAGATGCCGGTGCTGGCCGGCGTGGCCCTGCTCAACGATCCGGGCTTCGAAATCATCAGCCTGAAGTCGTCGGCTCACCAGCAACTGCATCTGCGCTGCGACGACGGCCCATTGAAGGATGCACGCGTGCGCCGCGCCATCGCGCTCTGCCTCGATCGCGACAAGCTCGCCGCCGGCCTGATGAAGGGACGCTCGGCGCTTGGCAATGACAGCCCATTCGCCGCGGTCTACCCCTCGACCGATACGAGCATACCGCAGCGCAAGCAGGACATCGCGCAGGCCAAGCAGCTCATGGAAGCGGCCGGTGCCGGCAAGGGCTTCAAGATCACGCTGACCACCGAGCGCTATCTCGAAATCCCCGAATATGCCCAGCTCATCCAGAACTGGGTCAAGGAGATCGGCATCGAGCTCGAACTCAACATCCTCGACCAGAGCGCCTATTATGGCGACGCGGTGTTCGGCAAATCGAACTGGCTGGATTCGGTGATGGGCATCACCGACTATGGCCATCGCGGCGTGCCGAATGTTTATCTTGCCGCTCCCCTGAAGAGCGACGGCACCTGGAATGCCGCGCACTTCAAGAACAAGGACTACGACGCGCTGGCGACCAGCTATATCGCGGCGCTCGACCTCGAGGCGCAGAAGGCTGACGCCGGCAAGATCCAGAAGCTTCTGCTCGAGGAAACGCCTGTCATCTTCGGCTATTTCTATGACTACCTGACGGCGACGGCGAAGGGCGTGGCCGGCGTGCAACCGACAGCCATGTCGCAGCTGTTCCTCGAAAAGGCATCGAAGGCGTAAGCGAAAAGGGAAAGCCAGTCCTCTAACAGCCAGCTCCCCCGGGGGGCTGGCTTTGCAAGGAGTCTTAGCCATTCTCTCCTTTTTTGCGCGGCGTGTGTCCCTGTCGCTGGTGACGCTGTTCCTGCTCAGCATCATGGTGTTCCTGGGCGGCCAGGTCCTGCCTGGCAATGTCGGGCGCGCGATCCTCGGCCCGTTCGCCGACCAACGCGCGGTCGACGCGCTCAATCACACGCTCGGCGTCGATCGCCCGCTGCTCACCCAGTACTGGAGCTGGATCTCGAACTTCGTCCAGGGCGACATGGGCACGTCCTACATATTCCGCTCGCCGGTGGCGCCCTTCGTCATCGGTGCGCTTGGCAATTCGATGAAGCTGGCGGCGGTCGCCTTCGTGCTGGTGGTGCCGATCGGCATCCTCGGCGGCGTCATTGCCGCACTCAACCTCAATCGCCCGCTCGACCGCATGATCAGCCTCGGCGGCCTGTCGGTGACGGTGCTGCCGGAATTCGTCACCGGCATCATCCTGATCCTGATCTTCGGCGTGTGGCTGCGCTGGCTGCCGATCTCGGCCGCGTGGCCCAGGGATGCCGGCTTCTTCACCCAGCTCTATTACCTGATCCTCCCGTCGCTGCCGCTGTTCCTGGTGCTGTTCGGCTATATCGCGCGCATGGCGCGTTCCGGCATGATCGAGGCGCTCGATTCCGACTATACGCGAACCGCCGTGCTCAAGGGCCTGCCCTGGCGCACGGTGATCTGGCGCCATGTGCTGCGCAATGCGCTGTTGCCGACCATCACCGTCATCGCGACCCAGACCGGCTATCTCATCGGAGGCCTTGTCGTGATCGAGACGCTGTTCCGTTACCAGGGAATCGGCTCGCTGATCTTCACCGCCGCGCGCGGCAAGGATTTTCCGATGCTGGAATCCGGCATCCTCACCATCGGCATCGTCTATGCGGTGGCCACATTGATCGCCGACTTCCTCTACTCCGTGCTGAATCCGCGCATCCGCCTGGGGTCAGACCAATGAGCGCCGTGCAGGCCCCCTCCCCCGCACAGGACGACATGCGGCGCCGCGGCCCGCTGGCCGAAGTCTTTTTCTCCCTGCTGCGCTCGCGAACGTTCCTTGTCGGCATCGCCATCGTGCTGTTCTGGGTTGCCTGCGCGCTGTTTGGCGAACATTTCGCGCCCTACGATCCGCTTGCCGACGACATCATCAACGCGCTGGCGCCGCCTTCGGCCGAACACTGGTTCGGCACCGACCAGATCGGCCGCGACGTCTTCTCGCGCGTCATCGTCGGTTCGCGCGATATCCTCACCGTCGCGCCCCTGGCGACCTTGCTGGCGACGGTCGCCGGCACCGCGCTCGGCCTGCTCACCGGCTATTTCCGCGGCATCGTCGACGATGTCGTCAGCCGCATCCTTGAAGCCTTCATGGCGATCCCCGTGGTGATCGTGGCGCTGCTTGCCATCGTCGCGCTGGGCACGTCCAAGACCACCGTCATCATCGTCATCGGGCTGAGCTTCGCGCCGATCATCGCGCGCACCGTGCGTTCGGCGGTGCTGGCCGAGCGCGAGCTCGACTATGTCGCCGCCGCACAGCTCAGGCATGAGAGCGCGCTGCATACGATGTTCGTCGAGATCCTGCCCAACGTCATCCCGCCGATCCTGGTCGAGACCACGGTGCGGTTGGGCTACGCCATCTTCGCGGTCGCTACCCTCTCCTTCATGGGTTTTGGCATCCAGCCGCCGTCACCCGACTGGGGGCTCTCCATCTCCAGCAATTACGGCATGATCGGCGGCGGCTTCTGGTGGACGGTGCTGTTCGACGCGCTCGCCATCGCCTCGCTGGTGATCGGCGTCAACCTGGCCGCCGACGGCGTGCATGGGGCCTTCAATGACTGAACCCGCCAATACAACGACAGGGAAGGCAAAGGACGCGCTCGATATCAAGGACCTGTCGGTCGCCTACCGGGTCGCCGGCCGCAATCGCGCGGTGCTGCGCGATCTCAGCCTCACCATCGGCCAGGGCGAGGCCTATGGGCTGGTCGGCGAATCCGGCTGCGGCAAGTCGACGGTAGCCCTCACGGTGGTGCGCTACCTCCCGCGCAACGGCTCGATATCGGGTGGCGCCATCTCACTCGACGGCCAGGACGTGATGAAGCTCGACGCGGAGGCGCTTCGGCGCGCGCGCGCCGAAAGCGTCTCCATGGTCTATCAGGACCCGGGAAAGGCGCTGAACCCGTCGATCCGCATCGGCCGGCAATTGACCGAAATTTTCGAGCTTGGCGGCATCACGGGCCAAGCTGCCACCGATCGCGCCATCGCCATGCTGAACCGCGTGCGCATCTCCGATCCGCCAAGCGTCATGCAGCGCTATCCGCACCAGCTGTCGGGCGGCATGCAGCAGCGCGTGGCGATCGCCATGGCGCTGGCCAACGATCCCTCGATGCTGATCCTCGACGAGCCGACTACCGGCCTCGACGCGACGGTCGAGGCCGAGGTGCTCGACCTCATCGCGCAGCTCAGGCAGGAACTGTCGGCGTCGATCCTGTTCATCAGCCACAATCTCGCCGTCGTCTCCAACATGTGCGACCGGGTCGGCGTGCTCTATGCCGGCATGCTGGTCGAGGAAGGACCGACCGATGTCGTCTTCAACGATCCGCGCCACCCCTACACGGTGGCGCTGCTGCGTTGCCTGCCGCGCGGCGGCCAGCGCAAGGACCAGGGCCGGCTCGACACCATCCCTGGCTTCCTGCCCGGCATCGGCGCTGACATCAAGGGTTGCGCCTTCGCCGACCGCTGCGCGCTGGCCACCGACCGCTGCCGCACCGAATTGCCGCCGCTCTATGATCTGACCGACGAGCGCGGGAGGCGGCTGTCGCGCTGCCACTACCACGACCAGGCGCAGGCCCTGCCACGTACCACGCCCGCCAACGTTGTGCCCGCACCGAAACCCACGACGGCGCCGGTGCTGCGCGTCGCCGGGCTGAACAAGACCTACGCCAGCCACGGCCATGCACTGCGCGCCGTCAAGGACGTTTCGCTCGATCTCAGGCCCGGCGAGACGCTCGGGCTGGTCGGCGAATCCGGCTCGGGCAAGACCACCTTCGCCAGGCTGCTGCTCGGGCTGGTGCCTCCCGATGAGGGCGGCACCATCGAGCTCGAGGGCAGGGCGCTGGCGCCGAAGCTGGAGAACCGCGGCGACGACCAGGTCAAGGCGATGCAGATCGTCTTCCAAAACCCGGACTCCGCCCTCAACCGCTCGCATTCGATCCGCCATCTGATCGGCCGTGCGCTGAAGCGGCTGGCGGGCTTGAGGGGTGCCGCACTGGAGGCACGCCTCAACGATCTCGTCCGCTCGGTGCGGCTCACCGACCGGCATCTGGCGGTCAAGCCGCGCCAGCTTTCGGGCGGGCTGAAGCAGCGCGTCGCCATTGCGCGTGCCTTCGCCGGCGATCCGCGTATCGTCGTCTGCGACGAGCCGACCTCGGCGCTCGACGTTTCCGTCCAGGCGGCGATCCTCAACCTGCTCGCCGACCTGCAGGCCAAGGAAGACGTCAGCTACATCTTTATTTCGCATGACCTTGGCGTGGTGCGTTATCTCTCCGACAAGATCGCCGTGCTCTATCTCGGCCGCATCATGGAGATCGGGCCATCGGAGGACGTTTTTTCCGGACCGCATCACCCCTACACCGAGGCGCTGCTATCGGCCGTGCCCAAGCTCGATCAGGCCGAGACGGCACGCATCCGGCTCGATGGCGAAATCCCCAGCGCCACCAACCCGCCATCGGGCTGCGTCTTCCACACGCGCTGCCCACGCAAGATCGGGCCGATCTGCGAACAGCAGGAGCCGCCGCTCGCCGAGGCCCAGCCGGGGCATTCGATCCGTTGCCACATTCCCTATGCCGAGTTGAGGCGGCTGCAGAAACCGGCGGCGGTCGCAGCCCTGCCGGCGTAAGCGGCCCGCATCGATCACGCCTGGCCGGTCATGCTGAAGGAGCGGTCCCCCTCGGCAAAGCCCTGATCACCGGTCCAGTCCCTTGTCAGCGTCCGCAATCCGGTCAACGCGACGTCGAGCACATCCGAAGATGCGGGATTGCTGGGATAGGCGAGATAGATCGGCCGCTGAAACACAGGCGCATCCTCGATGCGTTTCATCTCACCGTTCTCGATGTAGCCGCTGACGGCACTGAGCGGCAGATAGGCCGCGGCTTTTTGCGACAGCACGTGCTGCAGGCCGATGAAGACCAGCCCGGCCGAGATTGCCGGCTGCACCATCCCAGCGAAGGCACGGTCGTGCTCGATGCGGAATTCGAGCCCCCAATCCATCAGGATGTAGTTTTGCGTCCACGGTCCTGGCTGTGCGGAATGCTGGACAAGCACGACCTGATCGACGGCCAGCGTCTCGTAGACGATGCCGGGATGCGGCCGCGGCAGATAGAGAATGCAGATGTCGAGCAGTCCTTCGGCCAATTGGTCGATCGCCAGGTCGGGAAAGCTTCCTTCGAGCCGCAGCGCCACGTTCGGCCGCTGGGCCCGCATCCACGCGATCCATGGCGAGGTGACGCGATCCCAAAGATAGGCGGGCGCGGTGAAGCGCAACAGCGACTCGTAACCGTCGGGAACGGCGATGTCCTGCCGCGATTGCTCCCAAGTGCGGGTGATGGAGGAGGCATGCGGCAGGAACTGCCGGCCAGCCGGCGTTAGCGTGACGCCGTCGCGATCCCTTACGAAAAGCCGGCGCCCCAACTGCTCCTCCAGCCCCCTTATCCGGGCGCTGACCGTTGACTGCGCGAGATTGAGCCGGCTGGCCGCGACGGTGAAACTGCCATGCTCGGCGACCTCCAGGAAGCTGCGCAGGTTTTCGGTATCCATGCCATCACTCCAGCATCGAAAATTTCGATGGGCCCCATCAAAAAATATCGCTTTCCGGTCGCGGTCAACAATGACCTAAATGGCCACTCTCCCGAGGGCAACGAGGAATGCAGCCATGCCAAGGCATTTCATGACGATCGACGCCGCCCGCAAAAGCCTCACGGAAATCGAAAATTCCGCTGTCGACGAGTTGCTGGCAGGCAGGCTCGACCGGCGTAATTTTCTCCGCCACGGCAGCATGCTTGGCCTGTCGCTGCCGTTGCTTGGCGGCATTTTGGGAGCGGCCGGTTTCGGCACGCGGAAGGCCCGCGCCGAGGGCAAGCCGGGCGGAACGGTGCGTGCCGGCGTGGCCACGCCCGGCGGGGCCATCGATCCCGTCACCTTCTATGACAGTGGCAGCTATCAGCTGGTTTTCCAGACCGCCGAATTCCTTTGCATCACCCAGCCGGATCTGACCTTGAAGCCGGTTCTGGCGGAAAGCTGGTCGCCCAATGCGGACGGCAGCGTCTGGACCTTCAAGCTGCGCAAGGGCGTAAAATTCCACAATGGTGAGGAATTCAAAGCCGACGACGTCGTCGCAACGTTCGACCGGCTGGCCGATCCCAACGGCGCCTCCAACGCGCTGTCGGTGTTCAAGGGCCTGTTGTCGAAGGGTGGAACCCGGAAGGTCGACGATCACACCGTCGCCTTCCATCTCGATGCGCCGAACGGCAGCTTTCCCTATTCGGTGTCGATCGACAATTACAACGCCGTCATCCTGCCGGCGAGCTACAAGGGCGATTACGAAAAGACTTTTGAGGGTACCGGGCCGTTCCGGATGGAGACCTATACGCCGAAGGTCGGCGCGACCTTCGTGCGCAATCCCGACTATTGGGGCGAGAAGGCATTGCCCGACCGGCTCGAATTCAAGTTCTACGGCGACGTGCAGCCGCGCATCCTGGCGCTGCAGGCCGGCGAGGTCGACATTCTCGACGCGGTTCCGCTCGATGTCAGCCAGGTGGTGCTGAACAGCCCCGACATCATGGTGCTGCGCGTCCCCTCGACCGCGCATCGCCAGTTGCACATGCGCTGCGACATGGCGCCCTTCACCGACAAGCGCGTGCGCCAGGCGCTGGCGCTCAGCATCGATCGGTCCAAGCTGGTCGACGGACTGTGCCGCGGCATGGCGGCGACCGGCAATGACAGCCCGTTCGCGCCGGCCTTCCCGGCCACCGACAAGTCGGTGCCGCAACGCACGCAGGATATCGCCAAGGCCAAGCAACTCATGGAGGCGGCGGGGCTTGCCGATGGTTTCGACATCACACTGACGACGTTGCGCTACTCCGATATTCCCGGCTACGCGCAGCTGTTCCAGAATTTCGCCAAGGAGATCGGCGCCCGCATCTCGCTCAACATCGAAGACCAGGACAAATATTACGGCAAGGCCGTATTCGGCCAATCGGACTGGCTGGACAGGCCGCTCGGCATCACCGACTACGCTCATCGCAGCGTGCCGAATGTGTTCCTCAAGAGCCCGCTGGTCAGCGACGGCCCCTGGAACGCGGCGCATTTCAAGAGCCCTGCCTATGACGGCATGGTCACGAGCTATCTCAAGGCGCTCGATATCGGCGCGCAGCGCGCGGCAGCCTCCGACATCCAGAAACTGCTGCTCGACGAGACACCCATCATCTTCAGCTACTTCCCCGATCTCCTGGTGCCGGTGCGCAAGAATGTCAGCGGCTTGCCGCCGATCGCCGCCGGGCTGCTGCTCGATCGGGTGTCGCTGGGGTAGATGCTGCCAAGATCATGCTCGGCAGGCAGAAGCAATATTGGGCGGCTCCGTGTTTCGGGCGGTGAGGCTATCCGGCAACAGGCCCGCGACGAACGATGGGGGCCATCGCTCCAACGGTTCGACACCGGCAAACGCCCACCGTCCGGAAGCCCTCGCCGGCCGTCGGCCCAGCCTCATATCGTCCTAACCACGCGCCGACGACAGACAGAAACAGGAGACTACCATTCGCAAGCCTCATCTGCGCGGTCGCGGACCGCATTTCCCCGTGCTCGACACTATCGAGCAGTACGAGTTCGAGCCCGGCTATGTCGCCTTCACCATGCCGTCGCTGAAGCGGCTGCGGGTCCAGGTCGGCTCGATGACCGTTGCCGACACCACCAAGGCATTGGTGTTGTACGAATCCGATCATCTGCCGGTCTACTATTTCCCGATCGAGGACGTGCGCGAGGAGTTCCTGCTGCCCTCAAAGACGACGACGGAAGATCCGTACAAGGGCGTTGCCACGCACTACTCGCTCAATACAGGCATCACCTTGGTCGAAGACGGTGCATGGCGCTATCTCGATCCGGTCAAGGGTTGTCCGCCGATCGCGGGCTACATGTCGTTCGTGTGGAGCAAGATGGGCCACTGGTTCGAGGAAGACGAGGAGATCTTCGTGCACGCTCGCGACCCGTTCCGCCGCGTCGACTGCCTGCCGTCGTCGCGGCGCGTCCAGGTCATCCTCGATGGCGAGCAGGTCGCCGATTCACGGCGCGGCGTGTTCCTGTTCGAAACCGGCCACCCGGTGCGCCACTATCTGCCGATCTCCGACACGCGGCTCGATATGTTCGCGCCCAGCCGTTACATCTCACGCTGCCCTTACAAGGGCATTTCCAACTATTATCACGTGACCACGCCCAAGAAACGGCACGAGAACATGGTCTGGTACTATCCGGAGCCGGTGCATGAGGCAGAACGCATCAAGGGACTGGTCTGCTTCCACCACGAACTGGTCGACAAGATCCTGGTCGATGGGGTCGAGATCTCAAAGGAAGCCACGGCCGCGTCCGACGGATATTTCTAGGCATGCCGCAGCCCGCTGAAGGCTTGATCGAGATATAGGTCAGCGCATACCCTCCTTGAGGAGGAGGGCTATAGATGGATCTTTTCAAACTGGACGGCGACGTTGCGATGGTCACCGGCGCTGGCAGCGGCATTGGCCAGGCAATCGCGATCGGACTGGCCGAGGCAGGCGCCGATGTCGCTTGTTTTGGCCATGCGTCGAAGGGCGGGCTGGACGAAACCGCTCACCGGGTCACGGCACTCGGCCGCAGGGCGCTGGTGCTGACGGGCACGGTGACGTCGGAGAGCGACCTGGCCAGGGCCATCGATCGCGTCGAAGCCGAACTCGGTCCGTTGGCGGTCGCCGTCAACAATGCCGGCATTGCCGGCTCCGAACCGGCGGAGACACTGGCGCTGGAAACATGGCGGAAGGTGCACGAGGTCAATGTCGCCGGCGTGTTCCTGTCCTGCCAGGCAGAAGCGCGCAAGATGCTGGCGCGGGGCAAGGGCTCGATTATCAACATCGCCTCGATGTCGGGCACCATCGTCAATCGCGGACTGACGCAGGCGCATTACAATTCCTCGAAGGCCGCCGTCATCCACATGTCGAAGAGCCTGGCCATGGAGTGGGCCGACCGCGGCCTGCGCGTCAACGTCGTCAGCCCGGGCTACACGCTGACGCCGATGAACAAACGGCCGGAGGTGGCCGAAGAGGTGAAGATCTTCAAACGCGACACGCCGATGGGACGCATGGCGGCGCCGGAGGAAATGGTCGGGCCGACGGTTTTCCTGGCCAGCCGCGCGTCGAGCTTCGTCACCGGCCTCGACCTGATCGTCGATGGCGGCTACGTCTGCTGGTAAACAGGCCATGCGACCCGTGTCCCGCCGGCTACGCCTGCAGTCTGGAATTCTGCTTCTTCGCGGCGTTAGTCGTTGCGCGGCATGAACGTTGGTATATATATTTTCATCCTGTGAAACCGCGCTGGCGAGAAGGGGCTTGCCAGGCGATAGCCGAGAGCAATTCCGCTGGAAATGCTCGGGATCATGGGACCTTGATGGCTCGCATCTTGCAGGGCGCCGCAGGACTGACAATTGATCCGCCGACGATCGCTATCGCGGCGATCGATCGGCCATGAGACTGGCTGTCTCGGCAGCGTCCGTCATCACCGAAATCGAGCATCATCGCGCCTGTGCCAGCTTGGCCCCGACATGGCGAGAACGGTCTTGCACAACAGCCTGCCTTTCCAACACAATCAAGAAAAGACGCAACAAGGGAACGACCAATAACCGTCACAGCTTGAAGGAGAACCAAGCAATGCCATTCCGCAGTGTGATATCGAAATTCTCAGTGGGAGCTTTTGCACTTGCCGCGGCAAGTGTCCTGACGCCGACAGCGCAGGCAGCGGCGCCGGAATCCAACGACCCGATCAAGATCGCGCTGTTCGACTGGACCAGCGTCAATCTCAACGCCAAGATCCTCGGCGGCATCCTGGAAAAGCTCGGCTATACCGTCGAATACCCGACCGCCGACTATCTCTCCAGCCTGACAACCGGCCTCACCAATGGCGATATCGATGTCGGCCTGGAATTCTGGGATACGACGGCAGGCGAAGCGATGAAGGCCTCCGACGCCACGGGCCAGACCGAAAGGCTCGGCAAGCTCGGCCCGAAGGCCAAGGAGGAGTGGTGGTTTCCCGAATACATGAAGGAGAAATGTCCGACCTTGCCGGACTGGCACGCTCTGCTCGACGCCACTTGCGCGGCATCGTTCTCGACCGCCGAGACGGCGCCAAAGGGGCGCTATCTCGGCGGCCCAGTGACCTGGGAAGGGTTTGACGACGAGCGTGTCGCGGCGCTGAAGCTGCCCTTCACCGTGATCCATGCCGGCACTGATGCCGCGATGTTCGCCGAGTTGGATTCCGCCTATCAGCGCAAGGCGCCGATCATGCTGTGGATCTATTCGCCGCATTGGGCGCCTGCAAAATACAAGGGCGAATGGGTGCAATTCCCCGAATACACGCCCGAATGCTACACCGACCCGAAATGGGGCGTGAACCCGGACGCCAAATACGACTGCGGCAAGCCGCATGGCGAGATCTGGAAGTACTCCTGGAACGGCATGAAAGACAAATGGCCGGTCGCCTACAAAGTGGCCAAGGCCTACACGATCGACACCGACGAGTTGAACAAGATGAGCGGCGAGATCGATCTTGACGGCAAGACGCCGGAAGACGTCGCAGCCGCCTGGATCGCCGCTCACGAGGCAGACTGGAAAGCCTGGGCGCAGTGACCTCCGACTGGAAAGGGAGGCCCGGCTGTTGACCGGCCGGGCCTCAATTCCTGATGTTCCAGAAGGGCGACTGAATGACGGAAGCGATTGAACAGGCATCCGACGCGACGGATGCCCGCCCGATAAAACTTGCTTGCCGCAACGTCTGGAAACTGTTCGGCTCGAACGCCGCCAATTTCATCCGCGAGCGTGACGGCAAGGCCAGCATGGCGGAGGTTTCGGCGGCAGGCCTTGTCGGGGCGGTGCGCGCCGTCGACCTCGAAATCCGCCAGGGCGAGATCTTCATCATCATGGGCCTGTCCGGCTCCGGCAAGTCGACGCTGGTGCGCTGCATGTCGCGGCTGGTCGAGCCGACACATGGCAAGGTCGAATTCGAAGGCAAGGACCTGCTCAAGATTTCCGATGCCGCCCTGATCGAGCTCAGGCGCCATCGCATGGGCATGGTGTTCCAGAATTTCGCGCTGTTGCCGCATCTCAACGTGCTCGACAACATCGCCTTTCCTCTGAGTATCCAGGGACAGGATCGGACGAGACGCGAGGCGCGCGCCCGGGAAGTCATCGAACTCGTCGGTCTGCGCGGCCGCGAGCATTTCTATCCGCGCGAACTGTCGGGCGGCCAGCAGCAGCGTGTCGGCATCGCCCGCAGCCTCGCCACCAAGCCGGAGATCTGGTTTCTCGACGAGCCGTTCTCGGCGCTCGATCCGCTGATCCGCCGCGAGATGCAGGACGAGCTGATGCGGCTGCAGACCATGCTGCACAAGACCATTGTCTTCATCACCCATGATTTCGACGAGGCCATCAGGCTGGCCGACCGCATCGCCATCATGAAGGACGGCCAAGTCATCCAGATCGGCACGCCGGAGGAACTGGTGGTCAATCCGGCGACCGACTATGTCGCCGAGTTCACCCGCGACGTCGACCGCGCCAAGGTGATCTCGGCGCGCAGCCTGATGCGTAGCTGCGATGGCGCCGAGCACGGCGGCACGGTGGCGCCCGAGGCCAAGATATCGAGTTTTTCGGCCAGCATCGTTGCCGCCGGCAAACCCTTCGCCGTGATCAACGGCACCGGCATCCCAATCGGCGAAGTGACGCCGCAAGCGGTGATCGATCTTCTGGCTGGCATCGAGCGAGCCGGCGCATGACGGTAACGGCAAACGCCAGCCGGACAAGGCCGCCGATCCAACGGTGGCTGGTGACCTGGGTGCTGGCGCTTGCCGCCGTGCTGGTGATGTTCCTGCTGCAGGATAGGCTGCCATGGGCCGTCAACTACCCGGTCGAGCGGGTCGTCCCCGTCGCCGACTGGGTCAGCGCGCTGATGGGCTGGATCAAGCCGAACCTGTCCTGGCTGACGCGCTCGGTCACCGCGGTGCTCGGCGTGCCGCTCGACTTCGCGCTCAATCTCTTGGCCAAGAATTTCAAGTTCGGCCATGGCGCCGACGCTTTCGTGCTGCCGCGTTTGTCCTGGGTTGGCGTCTGCGCCGTCGCCTTCCTCGCCGGCCATGCGGCGGGAGGCAGGAAGCTCAGCCTGCTGGTTGGCGGATGTTTCCTCTACATCGCGCTGTTCGGCCAATGGACCAGTGCCATGCTGACCCTGGCGCTGATCTCGATCGCGGTGCCGTTCTGTATTCTCACCGGGCTATTCGCCGGCATCTGGGCCTGGCGCACCCCGTGGGCCGAGCGGCTTGTGGTCTCCCCAGCACTTGACCTGATGCAGACGATCCCGACCTTCGCCTATCTCATCCCGATGCTGCTGCTGTTCGGCAACAGCCCGGTCTCGGCGATGATCGCCACCGCCATCTTCGCCACGCCGCCGATGGTGCGAGCAACGATGCTGGGTCTGTCCCGGGTGCCGTCCGAGATCGACGATTTCAGCGAGATGGCAGGCTGCACGGCGCGGCAGAAATTGTGGCGCGTGCTGCTGCCGTCGGCACGGCCGACGCTGATGGTCGGCGTCAACCAGGTGATCATGCTGGCACTCAACATGGTGATCATCGCTTCGATGATCGGCGCCGGCGGCCTGGGCTACGACGTGCTTTTGGCGCTTCGCGCGCTCAAGGTCGGCGAGGCGATGGAAGCCGGCCTTGCCATCGTCGCGCTGGCCATCGCGCTCGACCGGCTGAGCCAGGCCATCGCCCATAAGCAGGCGAAGGGCAATGTCCACCAGTCCGCGAACCCGGGGTTCTGGCGCCGCTACCCCAATCTGACGCTCGCCATTGCGATTCTTGCCGTCACCACTCTGCTCGGCCTGTTCATACCCGCCTTCGCGGCCGTGCCCAAGGCGATCACCTTCACCACCGCGCCACTGTGGAAAGCGGCGGTGAACTGGGTGACGATCAACTTCTTCGATCTCATCGAAGCCTTCCGCGTGGCGCTGATCCTCAATGTGCTCAATCCGCTGCGCGCCTTCTGCGAAGGCTTCCCCTGGCTGGGCGCGGTGTTCCTGCTCGGCCTTGCCGGCTACCAGCTTTCCGGCCCGCGGCTGGCCGTCCTGGTGGCAATGCTGACCGCTTTCTGCGCGGTCACCGGCCTGTGGGAAAAGACCATGGCGACGGTCTATCTCTGCGGCATCTCCGCCTTCATCGCCTGCCTGATCGGCATTCCCATCGGCCTGATGGCTGCCCGTAGCGACCGTTTCGAAAAGATCGTCACACCCGTCATCGACACCCTGCAGGTGCTGCCGTCCTTCTGTTTCATCATCCCGGTCGTGATGCTGTTCAGGGTCGGCGACGTGACGGCGATGATTGCAACGATAGCCTTCGCCGTGGTGCCGGCGATCCGTTACACCAATCACGGCATAAGGCAGGTGCCGCCGGCACTGATCGAGGCAGCGAAAGTGTCGGGCTGCACCCCGCGCCAGACATTTTTCCGCGTGCAACTGCCGTTGGCGCTGCCGGAGATCATGCTCGGCGTGAACCAGACCATCCTGATGGCGTTGGCGATGATAATCATCTGCGCCATGGTCGGCACGCGCGATCTCGGCCAGGAAGTGTTCATCGCGCTGTCGAAAGCCGATTCCGGCCGCGGCATCGTCGCCGGCCTCGCCATCGCCTTCATCGGCATCGTCGCCGACCGGCTGTTCAATGCCTGGACGGCCAAGGCGCGGGCAAGGCTTGGATAGCGGCGGCGGCCTACTCGGCCGCCACTCCTTTCACCTCGAGATAGCTCTCCATCGAATCGTCCAGCGCCTGCAGCCAGGGCGTATGGTGCAGCGGCGCCATGGTGCCGGTCATCAGCGAGCGATAGGAATGATCGCGGAAGCTCATAATGTCTTCGGCCTTGTGGTGCTCCCACTCCATGAAGGTCTGGTTGACCGCCTCGACGTCGAAGCCGGGATAGTCGGTCTGGTCCATCAATTCCTTGGTGTAGTCGCCCTGGAACCAGATCATCTGCTCGGCGTCCTCCAGCGTCTCCTCGCGGGCGCGCCATTTGGCGCCATGCGCTGCCATCGCCTCGGCCGACGGCAGCCTGATGCGGCCCATGATGACGTCGCGCGCGAACCAGGCCTGCGCGTCGAACATGTTGAAGGTGTAGAACTGGTCCTGCATGCCGATATAGGACAGCTTCGGGTTCTTCTCCCAGACAACGCCCTCGTAGAGGTCCAACGGCCACATGCGGTTGGCGGTCTTGAGCTTGAGATCGTCGGTCAGGAACGGGAAGGAATGGAGATAGCCGGTGCACAGGATGATGGCGTCGACATCCTTGGTCGTGCCGTCCTTGAAATGCGCCGTCTTGCCGACGACCTTTTGCAGCAGCGGCACTTCCTTCCAATTCTCGGGCCATTTGAAACCCATCGGTTTGGAACGATAGCTGGAGGTGATCGACTTGGCGCCATATTTGTAGCACTGCGAACCGATGTCCTCGGCCGAATAGGAGCGGCCGATGATCAGGATGTCCTTGCCCTTGAACTCCATGGCGTCGCGGAAATCGTGGCTGTGCAGGATGCGGCCGTTGAAGGTCGAGAAGCCCTCGAAATAGGGCACGTTGGGCACAGAAAAATGCCCGGAAGCGACGACGACATTGTCGAACTCTTCCGAATAGGTCACGTCGTTGCTGCGGTCATGCGCGGTGACGGTGAATTTCTTCGTCTCGTCCGAAAAGGTGACCATGCGCACCGGGCTGTTGAAGCGCACCCATTTGCGCAGGCCCGACTTCTCGACGCGGCCCTTGATGTAGTCCCACAACACCGCACGGGGCGGGTAGGAGCCGATCGGCCGGCCGAAATGCTCCTCGAATGTGTAGTCGGCGAATTCCAGGCATTCCTTCGGCCCGTTCGACCAGAGATAGCGGTACATCGAGCCGTGCACGGGATCGCCATGTTCGTCGAGGCCGGTACGCCAGGTGTAGTTCCACAGGCCACCCCAGTCGGACTGCTTTTCGAAGCAGACGATCTCGGGAATCTCGGCGCCCTTGTCGGCCGCCGACTTGAAAGCCCTGAGTTGGGCCAGACCGGACGGTCCGGCTCCGATGACGGCAACGCGAGTGTTCATTCCGGGCCTCCTTTTTTTGATTTCCCCAGCGAAACAAATTTCACTGGCAGTGACAGTAATTGGCCTCTTGGTGCTGTCAACAGACATCTGCTGGAACGGCGTTTGCGCGCAGTGGATTCCTGGCGGGAAACCCGCGGGCGTCGCGATGGTCGCACTGCCGCGCGCAACATAAGATGGCTTGCCGTTGCGGTTGCGCTCCTGTATCGGCACCTGACATGTTCACCTTGAGTGAAATAAATCCTGACGATGGGGGCGACATGGCAAAGGCTAATTCGGATTCCAAGGCTCCCGCGAGCGCAAAGGCAAAGCCGTCGCCGAAAGTGTCGGCGGACGGCAGGACCATACGCGCGCCGCTGACACAAAACCCGCACGCTATTCGCGATACACGCGAAAAAGTGCTGGAGGTCGCGATCGGCCGCGAGGTGCGGGCCTTCCGCAAGAAGCTCGGCATCACCGTGGCGGATCTCGCGGTCGCCACCGATATTTCGCTGGGCATGTTGTCGAAGATCGAGAACGGCATCACCTCGCCGTCGCTGACCACCTTGCAGGCACTGTCGCGGGCGCTCGGCGTTCCCGTCACCGCCTTCTTCCGCCGCTTCGAGGAAGAACGCAGCGCCGTCTTCGTCAAGGCCGGCCAGGGCCTCGATGTCGAGCGCCGCGGCACGCGCGCCGGCCACCAGTACAATCTGCTTGGCCATATCGGTTCGAACACCAGCGGCGTCGTCGTCGAGCCCTATCTGATCACGCTGACCGAGGATTCGGACGTGTTCCCTACCTTCCAGCACGAAGGCATGGAGTTTCTCTACATGCTCGAGGGCGAGGTCGTTTACCGGCATGGCAGCAACCTCTACCCGATGAAGCCCGGCGACAGCCTGTTCTTCGACGCCGACGCGCCGCACGGACCGGAGCAACTGACGAAACTGCCGATGCGGTATTTGTCGATTATCTGCTACCCGCAGGGCAGTGCTGGGTAGGCGGGCCGCCGCAACGCTCACCCGGATTGCCAACCGAATTGCGAAAGGGCAATTCGGGCAATCCGGCCTCTCCCCGAAGGGAGAGGAGCCTGACGCCGGCGTCGGTCATCTCTTCCCCTCGGGAGAAGGTGACCGCGAAGCGGCCGGACGAGGGGGGCTTTTAATCCGGTCCGAACCCCGGGCTCGTCGGGCTGCCATCGTCCAGCTTCGACAGCCATTCGACCAGTGTCGGGCGAAAGCGCGTGAGGCCTTTGTAGCTGGCGAGTTCCTCGGGTAGGTCGCGGATGACGCGGTGCAGGCGCCGCGCCCATTTAGGCTGCGTCACCAGTTCGTCCATCTTGATCAGGTAGCAGCGGATCGGAAAGACGATGCCATTGGAGCGCGGCAGCCGCCAGAAGCTCTGCAGTTCGACCCGCAGATGCACCTTGTCGCCGACATTCTCCGACGTCACCGTCGCGCGGTCCGGACCCCATTTGTGATAATTCTCCGGGCTGGTGTCCAGCCGCGGATTGATGGTCATCGTCCAGTTCAGGCGCCGTGCCGGCCTGCCCTGCTGGATGTTGGTGAGGAACTTCAGCGCGCGCGTGAAAATGCCCTTCTCATGCGCCAGCGGCACAGGCGCGTGCCACTCGAAGAAATTCATGCCGATGTCGAAATCGAGCGACCAGTCGGCCTGGGTGGTGACCATGCCTGCGTCCATCCACAGATTGCCGTCGCGCTGGTCGAGGATGCAGAAATCGCCCTGGCTCTGACGGGTGATGTATTCCATCGGCCCGTAAGGCAAAGTCGAGGTGTCGCCGAAGGTGAAAGTATCGTCGATGCCGAGCGGCCGGTTGATCCAGCGCCAGCGATCGCCGTCGCGCGTCAGCGTGAAATGCTCGGGATAGCCCAGCGCCTGCTGCTCCATCAAAAGCTCCAGCAGGTCCCAGCCGGCGAGCGTCATGTGCGGCAGCGACTGGCAGCGCAGGGGATCCTCGGCCAGCACCAAGGCGCGGTCCTGCATCTCGGCGACATAGTGTTCGTCGACGTCGATCAGGTTTTCGAGCACCGAGCCTTTGGGGCCGACGACATGCGGCTCGATGTTGACCGCGTACATGTAGCTGTCTTCATGGAAGGGGAACGGAAACCGCCTGATGTGCTCGGGGCTGTTCTTGAAAGTGAAGTCGTCGCGGAACGTTTCCTTGCGGAAGGTGATGCCCATTCTCGCCTCCTATCTTTCCAAGACCAGCGACCTGCCCTCGAAGCGCGACACGCACGGCATGATCTTCCTGCCCGAACGGTGCTCTTCCTCGCTCAGCCAATGGTCGTTGTGGATGAATTTGCCGTCACACGAGATGACGTTGGTCTCGCACTGGCCGCAGACGCCGCCACGACAAAGATAGGGCGGATCGACGCCGGCGGCTTCAATGGCTTCCAGCAGGCTCTGCTGCTCGCCGACGCGGATGGCCTTGCCGCTGACGGCAAGCGTCACGTCGAATGGCAGGCCGGGCTGCGGCGCCGCGAAATGCTCGTAGTGGACGGTCTCCGGCGGCCAGCCCAGGCTAGCTGCGCGGTCGCGCACCCAGTTGATCATGCCGGCCGGGCCGCAGACATAGAGGTGCGTCCCGAGCGGCTGCGAGGATAGCAACCGGTCGAGTTCGATCCGCTCCTCGAGGTCATCGTGATAGAGCCGGACGCGACGGCCGTAGCGTTCCCGCAGCACGTCGGCATAAGTGCCAAGCGAAGCGGTGCGGCAGGTGTAGTGCAGTTCGAAATTGCCGCCCTCCCCCGCCAGTTGCGCGGTCTGGGCCATGAACGGCGTGATGCCGATGCCGCCGGCCAGCATCAGGTGTTTCTTGGCGCGCAGATCGAGCGAAAAAAGATTGACCGGATAGCTGATCACCATCTCCAGGCCCGGCTTGACCGACCTGTGCATGAACAGCGAGCCGCCGCGACCGACATCGTCGCGGCGCACCGAGATGGTGTATTCGCGCGTGTCTAGCGGCGAGCCCATCAGCGAATAGGGATTGAGCCTTGTGCGCTGGCCATCGCGCATCTCGACCACGACATGGGCGCCACCGGAAAAGGTCGGCAACAGCTCGCCATCACGCCGGCGAAAATGGAACCGCGTGACCAGCTCGTTGACCGGGACGACATCGCTGACGACGACGTCGAGCTTGGTGGTGCCGGTGCTCATCGAAATATCTCCTCCATCGGAGGAATTTCACTGCGATCCTCGGCATTGATGCAGACGCCCTGGAACGCGGCAAGGCGCCTTGAATAGTGATCGCGCACGAGAAGCAGCAGGCCACAATGCGAGCAGGTTGCCGGCTGCGTCGTCACATTCTCGGTGATGCCCTTGCAGTGCACGCACTGCATGCGCCGCGCCAGCGAGCCGCGATGCTCGGTCTGCACGGAGGTGTGGTCGATGCCGGCTTCGAGCGCTACCTGCATGGCCTGGCCGATCAGCCCTTCGGTGCCGGCGAGATAGAGGCGCAGACCCATATGCGCGTTATCAAGCGTCTGCTTCAGACGCGGCAGCAGACTGGCGAAGGACGGCGCGATGTGAAATTGCGCCGGCTTCAACCCTTCGAGGGCAGCAATATATTTGCCATCAGGACCGGGAATGAAGACGATCTCGGCACCATCGAAAAAACCAGGTGGCGCGGTTCGGGCCATATCGGTAATTGCCAGCGCGCCTTCGGCGTCGGCGATGAACAGATGATGCCTGCCAGGCTGCGGAGACAGAGTTCCGTAAATGGGCCGGCTGATGATGGTCTTGGCTGCCATTCTCTCTTTGTGCCTCGAAACCTTCGCTGTCGATTATGCCTCAGCCTTTCGCCGTGCGCTTGGTCTTCTTGGGATCGTCGAACGGCAAGGGCTGCGCCGTCGCCTTGATCGATCCGCTCTTGTTGCGGATTTCGAGCGTGGTGTCCTTGACTGCGCAGTCGACGTCGAGCCGGGCGATGCCCATCGATTTCTCGACCAGCGGCGAATACATGGCGCAGGTGACAACGCCGACCTTTTTGCCGTCGCGATAGACCGGAGCGCCCTCGTCCGCCGGCTCCTTGCCGTCGAGCAGCACGCCATAGATCTTGAAGCGCTCCTTGCCCTTCAGGCGATAGTGCTCCTCGGCACCGCGAAAGCCGGTCTTGCCGGGGCTGACGGTGAAGTCGAGGCCGAGCTCCCAAAGCGTATCGCCGGGGCCTTCATTCTCGAACGGATACTTTTGGGAATTGTCGTAGGGGTAGAACAGCAGGTAGCTTTCGACGCGCAGCATGTCGAGCGTGGTGAAGCGGCAGGGAATGATGCCGGCGTTCTTGCCCTCGTCGAGAATCCTGTCCCAGATCGTGCCGGCGTCCTGGCCACGGCAGAAGATCTCGTAGCCGCGTTCGCCGGTATAGCCGGTGCGCGAGATCATGACGGGGAAGCCGAACAGCTGCGTCTGCATGTGATGGAAGTAGTTGAGGTCGCGGATGCTGGGCACGTGCTTGGCCAGATAGTCGACCGCTGTTGGCCCCTGCAGCGACAAATCGTGCAGATTGTCGTCGAAGCGCAGCGACACGTCCCGTCCCATCGCCGCCCGCTGCAGTTCCTCATGGCCGGTACCCGAGCCGTGTACCACCATCCAGGAATTCGGTCCCATGCGGTAGAGGATGCAGTCGTCGGTGAATTTTCCCGCCTCGTTCAGCATGCAGGCATAGGCCGACTTGCCGGGATAGATCTTTTCAACGTCACGCGTGGTGGCGAGGTCGATCAGATGCGAGGCGTGCGGCCCTGTGATGTGCACCTTCTTCAGGCCGGAAACATCCATAAGCCCGGCCTTGGTGCGGATGGCGATATATTCCTCGTCGGCATCCTTGTCGTAGGTCCAGGCGGTGCCCATACCGCTCCAGTCTTCGAGTTTCGAACCCAGCGCACGATGGCGATCCGCCAGGGTCGAAAATCTCCAGGATGCCGTCATCCGCTCGTCCTCCATTCGAAAATGCTGCTGTTCCCTGCTCCCGTGCGCTAGGCCGGGAGCTTGGTCGAATATTGATCGCAAACGCGGGAGGCCCGCAATCCCCTAAAAGCAAATAATTTCATTGTCAGGCAAAATCGGCAGGTCGAAGCAAGCGGTTAACTCAGCGTAAATTCGTCTTGACAATTGCGAAATTCGGCCTGAATTTATGAAAAAAATTTCACTCTCTTGAAAGAGAGCGGCGGGCGGTGGATTCGGAACCGGACGTCGGCAAAGAAGGGGAAAACCGATGGCAGACCTGCAGCAGCGCATCGAGGCGCTGTACCGCTCCGACTTGCGCGGATCCGCGCTCCTGATCATCTGCCTGTGGGCGACGATCCTCTTCGTTCTCTTCATGACATGGCCATACATTCCGCAGGGCGGCATCAAGACTGTCGTCGCCATTGCCGCCGCCGCCGTGCTCATCTTCAACACGGCAGCCATCCTGGCGATGGTCAAACACTACAAGGAAGACAAGGAGTTCATCTACGGGCTCGACATCAAGAACGCCGACGCATCCCGCAACCGCAAGTCCTGAGGGGAGAAACAATGTCCCGCTATACGCCGCCGGAGCAGAGCAAGGCCGGGCAAGTCTTCGACATCGCCGTTGTCGTGGTCGCCATCTTCGTGGCGCTGTGGCTGCCGCTGAAGCTTGGTCTTGCCGGTGCCGCAAAATCAATCGACGCGCTCGATGCCAAGACCTGGGAAGCGCTCGGGCAGAATCCGACCATGGCGTCGATCTGGGAAAAGCTCGGCTATACGCCCGAGACCGCGCACGACATCATCCAGAACCGGTTCCACTACATCATCGACTGGCCGACGCTGATCATCATGGCGGCCGTCCTGATCGGTTATTTCGTGTTCCTGTTCCGGGCATCCGACCGCGAATATCGCGATGTGATCAACGAGAAGTTCGACGACAGGTAAAGTTTGGCGACGAAGAATTTGGGGACACGATCATGTGGGTGGCACTCTCTTACGCATGCTGGGGCATCTCGATCGTGCTCGCGCTGTGGATGCTCTACGACTGGTTCAAGGTCGATACGAACTACTCCGAGGACGTTTTGACCTCGTCGCGTGAAGGCGAGCTTGAAGCCGCTTCCGAAAAACACCGGATCTGAGTGGGGATTGATCGATGACGGTCGCGCTTGAAAACACCACCACCACCACAATTCACGGCGACCGGGTATCGCTGCTTCGGGTGCTTGGCCCGGCCCATGTCTGGGCGCTCGGCGTCGGCATCGTTCTGGTCGGCGAGTTCACCGGCTGGAATTTCTCGGCCGACAAGGGCGGCGCGCTGGCTGCCCTGATCGTGTGCTGGGTCGTCGGGCTGCTCTACACCTCGGTGGCCATGATCGATTCCGAGGTGACGTCGACAGTGGCCGCCGCCGGCGGCCAGTATGCGCAGGCCAAGCACATTGTCGGGCCGTTGATGGCGTTCAACGTCGCGCTGTTCCTGGTCTTTGCCTATACGATGCTGGAAGTGTCCGATGCCATCCTGCTCGGCGACACCATCGTCGCCAAGGCGGGTGTGGAAGGGCTGACCCACAATTCCTTCATCGCCGCTACCATCGTGGTGCTGGCCTGGCTCAACTATCGCGGCGTACTGATGACGCTCAACGTCAACTTCGTCATCACGGCCATCGCCTATGTCTCGATCGTCGTCCTGTTCTTCTCGGTCAGCCCCTGGACGCAAGGCGCGGTGCTGAAGCTCAACGAACTGGTCACTCCAGGCAACGCGCTGCCCTATGGCTGGATCGGCGTCATCGCCGCCTTCCAGTTCGGCATCTGGTATTATCTCGGCATCGAAGGGACCACCCAGGCCGCCGAGGAAGTGCGCTCGCCGGCACGCTCCCTGCCCTACGGCACCATGGCCGGCATGATCACGCTGCTCATCGCCGCCGCCATGACCTGGTATGTCTGCGCCTCGCTGATGCCTTGGGAGTATCTCGGCATCACCTATTATCCGCTGTGGGACGCCGGCAAACTGACCGGCAGCCCGCTGCTTGAGAACCTCCTGTTCATAGCGACGCTGCTCGCCGCGCTTGCCTCCGCCAATGGTTGCATCAATGACGCGGCGCGCGCCTGGTTCTCGCTCGGCCGCGACCGCTATCTGCCGAGCTGGTTTTCGGCGGTGCATCCGAAATACCGCACGCCCTATCGCTCGATCCTGTTCCTGCTGCCGATCGCGCTGGCCTTCGCCTTCATCGCCGACCTCAACCAGGCGATCACCTTCTCGATCCTGTCGGGCGTGCTGCAATACACCTTCATGAGCATCAACATCATGATGTTCAGGAAGAAGTGGCCGCTGGGCTCGATCCGCCGCGGCTACACGCACCCCTTCCATCCGCTGCCGGCAATCGTCCTGTTCAGCCTGTGCGTAGTGACCTTCTTCGCCATCTTCCTCGGCTTCGGCTCGCAGTTGATCGCCATGGTCGCCTTCTATTTCCTGATTTCGCTGTGGTTCCATTTCTATCGCTACAAATTCGTGCGGCGTGGGGACCAGTTCACCATGCCGTGGCCGAAACCACAGGGCTATTGATGGGAGTAGGCCCGCCCAGCATCTGGACGGGCCTTGCACGATAAAATGTCCGACGTGATATCAGCACTGCTTGCCGGGGCAATTGTCCTGGCTCTCGTCCTTCACTTTGCGTGGCAGGCGCGCCGCAGCCGCGACAGGGCCTCGGCAGCGCTCGCCGCCGACGAGGCGGGCATTCGCGCTGTCGTCGCGGATGCAGACAATGTCTCGGACGGCACCGCCGGCGTCATCACCTGGGAAGGATCATGGAACGGCCAACGCGTGCAGGTGCGCACTATTGTCGACACGCTGGCGACACGGAAACTGCCGGCCCGCTGGCTCAGCGTTTCGATCACCGAGAAGGTCTCGGTAACTGCTATTTTCGATATGATGATGCGGCCGGGCTCGCCGACGACGTTCTCCAATTTCGACCATCTCCAGCATACGCTGCCGAAGGCGCCCGGTTTTCCGGCCGAGGCGGTGCTGCGGACAGACCGCAGGGGCACACGGTTCCCGCAGAGCATCATCGCCGGCCATATGGAGCCGTTTTCAGAAGGCCGCGCCAAGGAGCTGCTGATCACGCCGAACGGAGTGCGCATCGTGTGGCTGCTGGCCGAGGCCGAGCGGGCACGCTACGGTGTCTTCCGGCAAGCCGCGTTCGGTGACACACGGATCGATTCTGCGCTGATCGAGCGGTTGCTGGTATCACTCTCGGATCTGCGCGACGCCATCAACCGAAGCGAACGGCAGGCCGCATGAGCACTTCAGACCCTTCGCCGGCGCCAGTGAGCCCTTATCTCGTCCTGGGCGCCGCAATCGTGCTGCCGGCAAGCGGCCATGTCATTCTGGGCATCCCGGTGCGCGGACTGCAGTTCCTTTTCTTCATGGTCGTCCTGGCCTGGGTGACCGCCAGGATTTCACCGCCGGACGCCAGCTTCGTCGGCCGTCACGCCGGCGGCTTCCTGATCTATGCGCTGTCGATCCTCGACGCCTACAAGATCGCCCGCATCCGTACCGCCAAATGGGCTCATAATGCCCGGACGGAAGGAAACGATACGCAGAGCGGCATTGAGCCGCATACGTAACCAGAGGAAAATTTCTTTCATGCCATTGAATTAGAGGATTTCATTCGGTACATCATCTTAGTCACAAACGTCGGGAGGCTGACATGTGCGGAATCGTTGGACTTTTCCTGAAGGACAAGGCGCTGGAGCCGAAGCTCGGCGCGATGCTGTCGGAGATGCTGGTATCGCTCAGCGATCGCGGCCCTGACAGTGCGGGCATCGCCATCTATGGCGCGACATCCGGCAACGAGGCCAAGATCACCATCCAGTCGCCGAAGCCGGAACGCGATTTCCGCGGCCTGGACGCCGAACTCGCGAAGGCCGTCGGAGCGCCGGTGAGCATTGCGGTGAAATCGACGCACGCGGTGGTCAGGACCACGCCGGACAAGGTCGACGCGGCGCGTGAAGCCCTCCAGTCGCTCAGGCCCGACATCCGCATCATGGGCGCCGGCGAGGCGGTGGAAATCTACAAGGAAGTCGGCCTGCCCGAAGCCGTCGTCGATCGCTTCGACGTGCGCAAGATGACCGGCACGCATGGCATCGGTCATACCCGCATGGCGACGGAATCGGCAGTGACGACGATGGGTGCGCATCCTTTCTCGACCGGTGCCGACCAGTGTCTTGTGCACAATGGTTCATTGTCGAACCACAACAATGTTCGCCGCGAATTGATCCGCGAAGGCATGAAATTCGAGACCGAGAATGATACCGAAGTGGCGGCCGCCTACCTTTCCTCGCAAATGGCGCATGGCAAGAATCTCGGCGAGGCACTGGAAGGCACGCTGTCCGACCTCGACGGCTTCTTCACCTTCGTCGTCGGCACCAAGAATGGTTTTGGCGTGGTGCGCGATCCGATCGCCTGCAAGCCCGCCGTGATGGCCGAGACCGACCAGTATGTCGCCTTCGGCTCGGAATATCGCGCCCTGACCAAACTGCCGGGTATAGACAATGCGAGGGTCTGGGAACCGGAGCCCGCAACCGTTTATTTCTGGGAGCATTGAGTTCATGCCGGCAACCTCCAAGGCAACGCGCGACAGCCATGCGCGCGTCTTCGACCTCGACGTCCTGTCGCTGCGCGAACTCAATCAAGCACTCCACAATCTGGCTCCGGGTTCGAACGAGACGGCGTGGGAAGTGCTCAACCCGAAAGGGAGCCATTCGGTCGCCGTGGGTGTCGATCATCCTGTCAGCATCGATGTGCGCGGCAGCGTCGGCTATTACTGCGGCGGCATGAACTCCGGCAGCGCCATCACCGTGCACGGCTCGGCCGGCCCCGGCGTTGGCGAGAACATGATGTCGGGCTCGATCACCGTCAAAGGCGATGCCAGCCAGTATGCCGGCGCCACCGGCAAGGGCGGGCTGCTGGTCATCGAAGGCAATGCCTCGTCGCGCTGCGGCATCTCGATGAAAGGCATCGACATCGTCGTGCACGGCAATATCGGCCATATGTCGGCCTTCATGGCGCAATCCGGCAACCTCGTTGTTCTGGGCGATGCCGGCGATGCACTGGGCGATTCCATCTACGAGGCGCGGCTCTTCGTGCGCGGCAAGGTCGACAGTCTCGGTGCGGATTGTATCGCCAAGGAGATGCGGCCCGAGCATCTTGAACTGCTGCAGGGTCTGCTCGACCGCGCCGGCGTGACCGGCGTCAAGCCGTCGGAGTTCAAGCGCTACGGCTCGGCGCGCACGCTCTACAATTTCAATATCGACAACGCCGACGCGTATTGAGGCAGCATGACCTATCGCAACCCGCCGACGACGCCGCGCAAATCCGCGACCTTCGACGACTACACGCTCTCCGAATTCAATATCGACAACGCCGACGCGTATTGAGGCAGCATGACCTATCGCAACCCGCCGACGACGCCGCGCAAATCCGCGACCTTCGACGACTACACGCTCTCCGAAATCCGCCGCGCCGCGGCGACCGGCATCTACGATATCAGAGGTGCCGGCGCCAAGCGCAAGCTGCCGCATTTCGATGACCTTCTGTTCCTCGGCGCCTCGATCTCGCGCTATCCGCTGGAAGGCTACCGCGAGCGCTGCGACACATCCGTGGTGCTCGGTTCGCGCCACGCCAAGAAGCCTATCGAACTGAAGATCCCGATCACCATTGCCGGCATGAGCTTCGGCTCGCTGTCCGGTCCCGCCAAGGAAGCGCTCGGGCGCGGCGCGACGCTGTCGGGCACCTCGACCACGACCGGCGATGGCGGCATGACAGAGGAAGAGCGCGGCCATTCCAAGCAACTAGTCTATCAATACCTGCCCTCGCGCTACGGCATGAACCTGCGCGACCTGCGTCGCGCCGATGCGATCGAAGTGGTCGTCGGCCAGGGCGCCAAGCCCGGCGGCGGCGGCATGCTGCTCGGCCAGAAGATTTCGGATCGTGTCGCCGAAATGCGCACGCTGCCCAAAGGCATCGACCAGCGCTCGGCCTCGCGCCACCCCGACTGGACGGGCCCGGACGATCTCGAGATCAAGATACTCGAACTGCGCGAAATCACCGATTGGGAAAAACCGATCTACGTCAAGGTCGGCGGCGCCCGGCCCTACTACGATACAGCGCTTGCGGTGAAGGCCGGCGCCGATGTCGTCGTGGTCGACGGCATGCAGGGCGGAACGGCGGCGACGCAGGAAGTGTTTATCGAGAATGTCGGCCAGCCGACGCTCGCCTGCATCAGGCCGGCGGTGCAGGCGCTGCAGGATCTTGGCATGCACCGCAAGGTTCAGCTCATCGTCTCAGGCGGCATCCGCAACGGCGCCGATGTGGCCAAGGCGCTGGCGCTCGGCGTCGACGCCGTGTCGATCGGCACCGCGGCACTCGTGGCGCTCGGTGACAACGATCCCCGCTGGGAGGCGGAGTACAACGAACTCGGCACCACATCAGGCGCCTATGACGACTGGCATGAGGGCAAGGATCCTGCCGGCATCACCACGCAGGACCCCGAACTGATGAAGCGGGTCGACCCCGTGGCCGCCGGGCGCCGGTTGGCGAACTATTTGAAGGTGATGACGCTGGAGGCGCAGACCATCGCCCGCGCCTGCGGCAAGAACAGCCTGCACAATCTCGAACCCGAGGACCTCGTCGCATTGACGATCGAGGCCGCCGCCATGGCCGGCGTGCCACTGGCCGGCACCAACTGGATACCGGGGAAGAACGGCTTCTGATCAACAAAGGGCCGAAGGCCATATGCTCTAGGGCCAACAATCGATAAGAAATGGGGAACTTCAGTGACAGTTGATCTTGCAGAGTTCGCAAGGGCGAAAAACGTCAAATATTTCATGATTTCCTACACTGACCTGTTCAGTGGCCAGCGTGCCAAGCTGGTACCGGCGCAAGCCATCGCCGACATGCAGAAGGACGGTGCCGGCTTTGCCGGGTTCGCCACTTGGCTCGACCTCACGCCGGCACATCCCGATATGCTGGCGGTGCCGGATCCGGACTCGGTCATCCAGTTGCCATGGAAACCGGAAGTCGCCTGGGTCGCCGCCAACTGCATCATGGACGACAAGGACGTCGACCAGGCGCCGCGCAACACACTGAAGCGGCTGATCGCCGAGGCAGCCGCCGACGGCATGCACGTCAAGACCGGCGTCGAGGCCGAGTTCTTCCTGATCTCGCCGGACGGCAAGACGATCTCCGATGAATACGACACGGCATCGAAGCCTTGCTACGACCAGCAAGCGGTGATGCGCCGTTACGATGTCATCGCCGAGATCTGCGACCACATGCTGGCGCTCGGCTGGGGCGCTTACCAGAACGACCACGAGGACGCTAACGGCCAATTCGAGATGAACTGGGCGTTCGACGATGCGCTGCCGACCGCGGACAAGCATTCTTTCTTCAAGTTCATGGTCAAGTCGATCGCGGAAAAGCATGGGCTGCGCGCCACTTTCATGCCCAAACCGTTCCAGGGCCTGACCGGCAATGGCTGCCATGCCCACATCTCTGTCTGGGACAAATCGGGCAAGACCAATGTCTTCGCCGACAATTCGATGGAGCTCGGTCTTTCCGCCAAAGGCAAGAACTTCCTTGGCGGCATCATGAAGCACGCTTCGGCGCTCGCCGCGATCACCAACCCGACGGTCAATTCCTATAAGCGCATCAACGCGCCGCGCACCATTTCGGGCGCGACCTGGGCGCCGAACACGGTGACCTGGACCGGCAACAACCGCACCCACATGGTGCGCGTGCCCGGCCCCGGCCGCTTCGAATTGCGCCTCCCGGATGGCGCTGCCAACCCTTATCTGCTGCAGGCGGTCATCATCGCCGCCGGCCTCGACGGCATCCGCTCGAAGGCCGATCCGGGCAAGCGCTACGATATCGACATGTACCAGCATGGCCACACGGTGAAGGGCGCGCCTAAGCTGCCGCTCAACCTGCTCGATGCGTTGCGCGAGTTCGACAAGGACAAATCGCTCAAGGCGGCGCTGGGTGAGGAATTCTCGTCGGCATATCTAAAGCTGAAGCACCAGGAATGGAATTCCTATGCTTCGCACTTCACGCAATGGGAGCGCGACCACACGCTGGACATCTAGAGCATCGGACCGAAAAAGTGTGACACGGTTTTCGGCAAAGGCGATGCGTCAAGAAAGTTCCTGTGTGGGGCGGGCGACCTCGGAATGAACGTATGAAATACTCGATCTTCTCGCTCGCCCGCGCCGCTCTTTCCGGCCACAAAAACTGGCAACGCACCTGGCGCGACGCCGCGCCGAAGGACCACTACGACGTGGTGATCATCGGCGGCGGCGGCCATGGGCTGGCCACCGCCTGGTTCCTGGCCAGCGAATTCGGCATCAAAAATGTCGCGGTGCTGGAAAAGGGCTGGATCGGTTCCGGCAATGCCGGCCGCAACACCACCATCATCCGCTCCAACTACGGCCTGCCCGGCAATACCGGCTTCTACGAATTGTCGATGAAGCTTTGGGAACGGATGGAGCAGGACCTCAACTACAACGCGATGGTCAGCCAGCGCGGCGTCATCAACCTCTACCATTCCGATGCGCAGCGCGACGCCTATGCACGGCGCGGCAACACCATGCGCATCAACGGCATCGATGCCGAACTGCTCGACCTGGCGGCGGTCAAGAAGATGATCCCGTTCCTGAACTTCGACAATGCGCGCTTTCCCGTGCAGGGCGGGCTGCTGCAGCGGCGCGGCGGCACGGCGCGGCACGATGCGGTGGCCTGGGGCTACGCCCACGCTGCCAGCGAACTCGGCGTCGACATCATCCAGAATTGCGAAGTCACGGGCTTTGTCAGGGACGCGAACGGCAAGGTGACTGGTGTCGAGACCTCGCGCGGCAGGATCGGCGCCGGCAAGGTCGGCATGGCGGTGGCCGGGTCCTCATCGCGCGTCGCGGCGATGGCTGGCCTGCGGCTGCCGATCGAAAGCCATGTGCTGCAGGCCTTCGTCTCGGAGGCGATCAAGCCGCTCATTCCCGGCGTCATGACGTTTGGCGCCGGCCATTTCTATGTCAGCCAGTCCGACAAGGGCGGGCTGGTCTTCGGCGGCGACATCGACGGCTACAATTCCTATGCCCAGCGCGGCAATATGCCTGTCATGGAAGATGTCTGCGAGGGCGGCATGGCGCTGATGCCGATGATAGGCCGCGTCCGCCTGCTGCGCCAATGGGGCGGCATCATGGATATGTCGATGGACGGCTCGCCGATCATCGACAAGACACCGGTCGACGGGCTCTACCTCAATGCCGGCTGGTGTTATGGCGGCTTCAAGGCGACACCCGGCTCAGGCTTCGTCTTCGCCCATCTGCTTGCTCGCGACGAATCGCACGCCGAGGCCGCCCGCTTCCGGCTCGACCGGTTCCGGTCTGGTGCTGTCATCGACGAAAAGGGCCAGGGCGCCCAACCGAACCTGCACTGAGGACAGTCGAAAAACATGCGTATTGTCTGTCCCTTCTGCGGTGAACGCGAGCTCGGCGAGTTCACCTATCTCGGCGACGCCAAGCCGGTGCGGCCGGCGCCTGGAGCGTCGGAAGATGAGGTCTACGATTACGTCTATCTGCGCGACAACATCGCCGGCGTGATGGATGAGAACTGGTATCATGGCGGCGGCTGCCGGGCCTGGCTGAAGGTCACCCGCAACACGGTGACGCACGAGATTTCGGCGGTTGAACCGGCAGCGGGTGCCGGGGCGAGGCAGGTTGCGAAATGAATATTTCCTGCCAACTCGGCGCCGCCCCTCACCTGCCTGCCGGCATCCTCTCCCCGTATAATGACGGGGAGAGGGGTGCTGCCGTCCCCGCTTTCGCCGATCGCCAGCGCTGCAAGAAGGAAGCCAACTTAGCGGCCAGCCCCCTTCTCCCCGTCACTATACGGGGAGAAGTGCCCGGCAGGGCGATGAGGGGCAGTGCTGCCCTCCGCCATGACATCGAATCGACGAGAGGCTGGACATCGTGACCTCTCAACCCCATCGTCTCACATCCGGCGGTCTCGTCGACCGTTCGGCGCCGCTGAATTTCAGGTTCGACGGCAAGAGCTTCTCCGGTTTCAAAGGCGACACGCTTGCCTCGGCACTGGTTGCCAACGGCGTCAAGCTGGTTGGCCGCTCGTTCAAGTACCATCGCCCGCGCGGCATCCTGACCGCGGGATCGGAAGAACCTAACGCGCTGGTGGAGCTGCGCAGCGGTGCACGGCGCGAGCCGAACACCAAGGCGACGACAGCGGAGCTCTATGAAGGGCTCGACGCCGCCAGCCAGAACCGCTGGCCGTCGCTCGCCTTCGACGTGATGTCGGTCAACCAGCTGTTCGCGCCGATCTTCGTCGCCGGCTTCTACTACAAGACCTTCATGTGGCCGGCGAAGTTCTGGGAAGCGATCTATGAGCCGGCGATCCGCCGCGCCGCGGGTCTCGGCCGTGCAGCCGGCATTGCCGACCCGGATCATTACGACAAGGCCTGGGCGCATTGCGACGTGCTGATCGCCGGGTCCGGCCCGACGGGCCTCGCAGCCGCCCTCGCAGCAGGCCGCAGCGGCGCCCGCGTCATCCTGTGCGAAGAGGACTTTGTTCCCGGCGGGCGCCTGCTTGCCGATGGCGGCATGATCGACGGCATGCCTGCCGACGAATGGATCGCGCGCACGCTCAGTGAGCTTGCCGCCATGCCTGATGTCCGCATCATGACGCGCACGACGCTGTTCGGCGTCTATGATGGCGGCACCTATGGCGCGATCGAGCGTGTCAGCGACCATCTGCCCTCGCCGCCGGAGCACCAGGTGCGCCAGCGGCTATGGCGGATCGTGGCCAAGCGCTGCGTCGTCGCGGCAGGCGCGCTCGAACGGCCAATCGTCTTTGCCGGCAACGACATGCCGGGCGTGATGATGGCGTCCGCCATGCGCAGTTATATCGCACGTTATGCCGCGGCACCGGCCAGACGCATCGCGCTGTTCACCAACAACGAGGACGGCTGGCGCACCGTCGAGGCAGCGCTCGGGGCGGGACTGCAGGTCGCCGCCGTGATCGACGCGCGCGCCGAAATCTCTTCCGAGCACCGCTCGCTTGCCAGCAAGGGCGGCTTTGCGGTTCTGCATGGCTCCGTCAGCGGCATCGATGGCGGCAAGAATGGCGTGCGCAAGATTT
Source organism: Mesorhizobium australicum WSM2073 (assembly GCF_000230995.2). Classification (NCBI taxonomy): domain Bacteria; kingdom Pseudomonadati; phylum Pseudomonadota; class Alphaproteobacteria; order Hyphomicrobiales; family Phyllobacteriaceae; genus Mesorhizobium; species Mesorhizobium australicum. The sequence goes on from NC_019973.1 coordinate 5,293,614, forward strand.
CCGTCTCACTCACCGGCGGCGCGCGTGCCGAAGTGGAAGCCGACGGGCTTGCCGTTTCCGGCGGCTGGAACCCGGCGGTCGGGCTCACCTCCTATCATCGCGGCCGGCCGAAATGGCGCGACGATATCGCCGCCTTCGTGCCCGACGGCGCGCCTCCGGGAATGGTCGCGGCTGGTGCCGCCAACGGCGCCTTCGGGCTTGGCGCCTGCTTGCGCGAAGGATTTGCGGCGGGCGCGGCCGCGGCACGTGATGCCGGACACGGCAATGGCTCAGGCTCCACGCCGGTGGCCGACGACGAAGCCTTTTCACTGGCGCCGCTTTGGCACGTTGCCGGCAAAGGCAAGGCTTTCGTCGACCAGCAGCATGATGTCACCGCATCGGATATCGAGCTGGCGCAGCGCGAAGGGTTCGAATCGGTCGAGCACCTGAAGCGCTACACCACGCTCGGCATGGCGACCGACCAGGGCAAGACCTCGAACGTCGCCGGCCTCGCCATCATGGCGGCGGTCACAGGTAAATCCATTCCCGAGACCGGCACGACAATCTACCGGCCTCCCTATGTGCCGGTCGCCATCGGCGCCTTCGCCGGCCATCATCGCGACGAGAATTTTCACGCCACGCGGCTGACGCCGTCGCATCACTGGGCCGCCGAACAGGGCGCGATCTTCGTCGACACCGGCCTATGGAAGCGCGCGCAATGGTATCCGCGCGCCGGCGAGAAGGATTGGCTGGAATCGGTGACCCGCGAGGTCAAGGCGGTGCGCTCAGGCGTCGGCTTCTGCGATGTCTCGACGCTGGGCAAGATCGACGTGCATGGCGCGGACGCCGGCACCTTCCTCGACCGCGTCTACATCAACACCTTCTCCACTCTTGCGGTGGGAAAAGCGCGCTACGGGCTGATGCTGCGCGAGGACGGCATCGTCTATGATGACGGCACCACGTCGCGGCTGGCCGAGGACCACTATTTCCTCACCACCACCACGGCCAAGGCCGGGCTGGTGATGCAGCATCTCGAATTCTGCCGGCAGGTGCTGTTTCCGGAACTCGATGTGCAGTTAACCTCGGTCTCCGACCAGTGGGCGCAATTTTCCATTGCCGGACCCAAAACCCGCGACCTGTTGAAAGAGATCGTCGATCCCTCGGAAGACCTTTCCAACGAAGGGTTCCCCTTCATGGGCGCGCGCGAAGTTGCGTTGCGCGGCGGCGTCAGGGCGCGGTTGTTCCGCATTTCCTTCTCGGGCGAAATGGCGTTCGAGATTTCGGTGCCGGCGCGCTACGGCGAGGCGATGGCGCGCAATTTGATGATTGCGGGCAAGCCGTTCGGCGTGACGCCTTACGGCACCGAGGCACTCGGCGTCATGCGCATCGAAAAGGGTCACGTCGCGGGTCCGGAACTCAGCGGCACGACCACCGCGGCCGATCTCGGCCTCGGCAAGATGATGTCGACCAAGAAGGATTTCATCGGCCGCGTCATGGCCGGACGCGAGGCGCTGATCGCAGCTGATCGGCAGGTCGTCGTCGGCATCAAGCCGACCGACAAGGCCCGGCGCCTGCGTTCCGGCGCGCACATCATTCCGAAGGGGCAGACACCCGGGCCCGACAACGACCAGGGCTACGTCACCTCGGTCTGCTTTTCGCCGACATCAGACCAATGGATCGGGCTTGCACTTGTCGAGCGCGGCCGCGAGCGGTTCGGCGAGATCGTGCATGCGCACGATCCGCTACGCGGCGAGGATTACGATTTGGAACTGTGCAACCCTGTCTTCTATGACCCGGATGGAGGGCGCCAGCGTGGCTGAGTTTTCCTGGGAAACCCGCAGCCCTCTCCACCGCGCACTCGTCGCCGGTCCACACGGCGCGCGAGGCGACGCCGGCGTGACCCTGAGCGAGATCCGCAATTTCGACCTTGTCCAGGTGATGGCGCGGCGCGGCAAGACGGCCGAGATGGCGAGCGCCGCGAACGCGCATTTCGGCGTGACGGCGCCGGAAACACCGAAGACGGCCGCAGCAGCCGAAGCCACGCTCATCTGGTCGGGACCGGATCAGTTCTTCGTGCTGTCGAAAGGCAGACACACGGTGGAGTCGCTGGCCCCGGTTTTCGCGACCTCGGCTTCGCTCTCGGACCAGTCACATGCGCGGGTGTTGATCAGCATTTCCGGCAACAAGGCGCGCGCCCTGCTCGCCAAACTGTCGTCGATCGATCTGTATCCGGCGGCGTTCCCGGTCGGAGCCGCGGCAACCACCTCGATGGATCACACCAGCGTCACGCTGTGGCGTGGCAATGATGCGCCGGACGGACAGGCTGTTTTCACCGTTCTGGTGTTTTCGACCTTCGCCGAAAGCCTGTGGCACACGATGCTGGACTCGGCTGCCGAGTATGGTGTCGAGATCGGGCATTCGGAGGACTTGGCGTAGCACTGCGCTTCTTCCCCGCCTTGCCAAACTCCGCTCCGCTGCTATTCTTGCCGCTAAAATAATTTCACGCACAGGCAAACTTGTTTCTCGAACCGCAAGGCTGAGATGAGCCAGTCGCCCTACCCCACCGTGACAGCCGGACCGCCCAGGCCAAGCCTGATCCTGCGGCCTGGCCAGATCGCGCTGCCGGCCGGCATGGAGCGCTATACCGTACAGGGGAATGGCGCGGTGCTGATCGAGGTCGAGGCCGGCGATACGATCACGGTTCGCAACGTCGAGGGAGGCCAGGCCTGCGAGTTGCTGGCCTGGGACAGGTCAGGCGCCAGCGATCCCGGCATTCTCGGTGAAAAATCCAACAGCAATGCCGCCGGCATCAAGGCGCTGCTCACCGAGGGCGACGACAGTCTTTCGGCGGTGCGCCGCGGCCTCGAACGCCGCCAGGTTCAGCTTGGGCAGGCCGAGGCGGTGCGCGTGTTTGGCGGCACCACACCAGCCGGTACCGAGCAGGCATTCACAGTCGCGCGCGACGGCGCGATGCTGATCGCCGCACCCGGCGGTCCGATGCTGGTCGACGGGCACGACACAGCGACGCCGCTCAGCGTCGTCGTGCGGCGCAACACGATCCGCCTGAAAACGAAATCCCGGCTTGCCGATCCATTGGCCGATCCGGTGCTCGATTTGCGCGTTCATTCGGCGACGGCGGAATCGTATTTCGTCAAGGCGGGCGACTATCTGCAGATCATCGATGTCGACGGGCGCCAGTGCACCGACTTCCAGTGTTTCTCGGCCCGCAAGCTGGACAAGGGGCTCGACCATCCGCTCGACGTCACGACCACGCGCACGCTGATGGGCGCAAGCTATCCGATGCCCGGCCTGCATTCGAAATATTACGACCAGGACATGGAACCGCTGGTTGAGGTGGTGCAGGACACATGCGGCCGGCATGATGCCTTCGCGCTCGCCTGCGCGGCGAAATATTATGACGACATCGGCTATCCCGGCCACACCAACTGCTCGGAGAACTTTAATCGCGCGCTGGACGGCAAGGGCGTCAATCCCCGCACCGGCTGGATGGCGATCAACTTCTTCTTCAACACGGCGATCGACGCCCATGGCGTTATGGTGTCGGACGAGCCATGGTCGCGGGCCGGCGACTATGTTCTGCTCAGAGCGCTGACCGACATCGTCTGCGTCTCCTCGGCCTGCCCCGACGACACGACGCCGGCCAATGGCTGGGACCTGACCGACATCCACGTGCGGACCTATTCCGGCCAGCACAAATTCTCGCGAGCGATCGCCAGACGCATGACGCCTGATTCGGAACCGAAAATGACCCGCGAGACAGCTTTCCATTCGAGCTTTGCCAAACACACACGCGACTTCGTCGAGTACAGGGGCTATTGGCTGGCCAATTCGTTCGCCAGGGAAGGCGCCATCGCCGAATATTGGGCCTGCCGGCAGGATGCCGTGATCATGGACCTGTCGCCGCTGCGCAAGTTCGAAGTGACCGGCCCGGATGCCGAAGCGCTGCTGCAATATACGCTGACGCGTGACGTCAAGAAGCTCGGCGTCGGCCAGGTCGTCTACTCCGCCATGTGCTACGAGCATGGCGGCATGATCGACGACGGCACGCTTCTGCGGCTCGGCAAGGACAATTTCCGCTGGGTTGGCGGCGACGATCTGTCCGGCGAATGGCTGCGCGAGACGGCGACAAAACTCGGCCTCAACGTGCTGGTGCGCTCGTCCACCGACCAGATGCACAACATCGCCGTGCAAGGGCCAAAGAGCCGCGCCATCCTGAAGGAGGTGATCTGGACCTCGCTGCTGCAGCCGTCGATGGAGGAACTCGAATGGTTCCGCTTCGCCGTCGCCAGGATCGGCGGCGGCAACGGCATCCCCGTCGTCGTTTCACGCACCGGCTATACCGGCGAGCTCGGCTACGAGATCTGGTGCCATCCGCGCGACGCGCAAAAGGTCTTCGACGCAATCTGGGAGGCTGGCCAGCCGCATGGGCTGAAGCCGATGGGCCTGCAGGCGCTCGACATGGTGCGCATCGAGGCCGGACTGATCTTCGCCGGTTACGAATTTTCCGACCAGACCGATCCGTTCGAGGCCGGCATCGGCTTCACCGTGCCGCTGAAGAGCAAGACCGACGATTTCATCGGCCGCGAGGCGCTGATCCGGCGCAAGGATCATCCGCAGACAAAGCTGGTCGGCCTCGACATCGACAGCAATGTCGCCGTCGGCCATGGCGACTGCGTCCATGTCGGCCGCGCCCAGATCGGCGTCGTCACGTCGGGCATGCGCTCGCCGGTGCTGAGCAAGAACATCGCGCTGGCGCGGCTCGACGTCACTCATGCCGCTATCGGCACGGAGGTCGAGATCGGCAAGCTCGACGGCCATGCCAAGCGGCTGCCGGCTCGGGTCGTGGCCTTTGCCCACTACGATCCGCAAAAGACCAAACCACGTTCCTGACCTGCCTTTTTGGGCCCGCAAAGCACCCGCCGGCCGCTTTGATGTTCGCGCGCAAGCATGATGTGCATGGTTTCACAAATCGCTTGACGTGACGGCGCGCCGGATCAATCTTCACTCCTAAGAAAAAAATACGACTGAGTGGAAACACTGCGGCCGGAACGATCATTTGCCGGGGAGTAAGTTTCGCGTAGCCGAGGCATCACTGGCGGGGAACATCGAAAAAGGGGAACTCATCCACATGAGCACAATAAGTACGGTCCTGGACCAGCCTGCCGAAAGCAAGCTGCTCAGGCATATCGACTGGCGCGGCGCCTTCTGGGTGGCGAGTGGCGTTCCGGCGCTGGTCCTGTTCTCGATCGGCGGCATTGCCGGCACGACGGGAAAGCTGGCGTTCCTGATCTGGACGGTCTCCATGATCATGGGCTTTCTGCAATCCTTCACCTATGCCGAGATCGCCGGCCTGTTCCCGAACAAGTCCGGCGGTGCCTCGATCTACGGCGCCACGGCCTGGCTGCGCTACTCCAAGTTCATCGCGCCGCTGTCGGTGTGGTGCAACTGGTTCGCCTGGTCGCCGGTGCTGTCGCTCGGCTGCTCGATCGCCGCCGCCTATATCCTCAATGCACTGGCGCCGGTGCCGCTGTTCACCGAGGCCTCGCCCGATGTCGTCGCCTACATCGCCGCGCACGCCGGAACGGCACCTGCCGACGCCATCACCGCGGTGACCGCCGCCGCGACGCCGGCGATCCGCAACTGGACTCTGTGGAGCCACACGCTAGGCCCGGTGTCCTTCACGCTCAATGCCACCTTCTTCATCGGCGCCGTGCTGATGCTGATCATCTTCTCGATCCAGCATCGCGGCATCCTGGGCACTGCCAGCGTGCAGAAATATATCGGACTGCTGGTCATTATCCCGATGCTGATCGTCGGCGTGGTGCCGATCTTCACCGGCCAGATCGACTGGTCGAACTTTTCGCCGCTGGTGCCGCTCGCCGCCGCCTATGCACCTGAGCCCGGCTCCTGGAACATCGCCGGCTGGACATTGGCGCTCGGCGGCATGTTCATCGCCGCATGGTCGACCTACGGGTTCGAAACCGCCGTCTGCTACACGTCGGAGTTCAAGAACCCGGGTACCGATACGTTCAAGGCCATCTTCTATTCCGGCCTGCTCTGCATGCTTTTGTTCATCCTGGTGCCCTTCACCTTCCAGGGCGTGCTGGGCTTGAACGGCATGCTGGCAACACCGATCGTCGACGGCTCCGGCGTGGCCGATGCGCTGGCCGGCATGGTCGGCGGCGGCAGGCTTATCCACAGTCTGCTGGTGATGCTGATGATCCTGGCGCTGGTGCTGTGCATCATGACGGCGATGGCCGGCTCGTCGCGCACGCTCTACCAGGGCTCGGTCGACGGCTGGCTGCCCCGTTATCTCAGCCACGTCAACGAGCACGGCGCGCCGACGCGGGCCATGTGGACCGATCTCTGCTTCAATCTGGTCGTGCTGGCGATCGCCTCGGCCGACGCGACGAGCTTCTTCTTCATCCTCGCCGTGTCGAACTGCGGCTACATCATCTTCAATTTCCTCAACCTCAATGCCGGCTGGATCCACCGCATCGACAACGGCCATATCGCACGGCCGTGGAAAGCACCGAGCTGGCTCTTGGGGATCGGGGCGATCTTCGCCTACGTCAACGCGATCTTCATGGGCGCAGGCGCCAAGGTGTGGAACCCGATGGCGCTGTGGGCCGGACTGATCACGGCGGCGCTGATTATCCCGGTGTTCTGCTTCCGCCACTACATCCAGGACAAGGGCAAATTCCCCGACCACATGCTGGCCGATCTCGGCATGGCGGGAGCCGACCTTTCGGTCAAGAAGGCGGGCATGCTGCCCTATCTGACACTGGTCGCCGGCGTGGCGGTCATGCTCATCGCGAATTGGGTGTTCGTCATCTGATGGTCTGACTGCGGCCTAAATCATTGCATCAAGGAAAACCGGCCGGTCGCAAATCGACCGGCCGGTTTTTTATTCCGCCGCCAACGGCAGTTGCGGCCGTTCGATGCCTTCGATCTCCCCTGGCTCCGGCGCCTGCTGGTCGGTCTTCGCCTTCTTCGGCTCGCGGCCGAAGAAGAGCGCATAGCCCGCCGGCAGCACCAGGATGGTGAGCACGGTGGCGACCAGAATGCCGCCCATCATGGCATAGGCGAGCGGTCCCCAGAACACGCCGCGCGAGATCGGGATCAGTGCCAGCACCGCCGTCATCGCCGTCAGCACGATCGGCCTGAAGCGGCGCACGGCCGAGCCGACGATCGCTTCGGAACGGTCCATGCCCTTGGCAATGTCCTGGTCGATCTGGTCGACCAGGATGATCGAGTTGCGCATGATGATGCCGAGCAGGGCGATGACACCGAGGATGGCGACGAAGCCGAACGGTGCACCGCTGATCAGCAGAGCCGCGGCCGCGCCGATGATGCCGAGCGGGCCGGTGGCCAGCACCAGCATCGCCTTGCCGAAGTTCTGCAGCTGGATCATCAGGAGCACGACGATGATGGCCAGCATGATCGGCGCCTTGGCGGCGATCGAAGCCTGGCTTTCGGCTGAATCCTCCGCACCGCCCTGGATCTCGATCTTGTAACCGGGCGCCAAGCCGTCACGCAGGCCCTGCATGTCCTTGTACATCTTGGTGACGACGTCGTTGGACTGCACGCCGTCTGGCAATGTGGCGCGCAAGCTGATCGTCGGCAGGCGGTCGCGCCGCCATTCGATGCCTTGCTCCAGCACAGGCACCACCTTGGCCACCTGCGACAGCGGCACGAAGCCGCCGAAATCGGTCGGGATATAGACCGAGTCGACCGACGACAGCAGGCTGCGGCTGGCATCCGGCTCGCGGGCGACGATCGACACCGTCTCCTCGCCGTCGCGGAAATCGTCAAGCGGCGCGCCGGACATCGTCGCCTGCAGCATCTGGCGGATGCGCTGCGAGGTGACGCCGAGCGCACGGGCACGATCCTGATCGACAACCAGCTTCATCGCCGGAACGGGCTCCAGCCAGTCGTCATGGACGGCGCCGAGCAGGGGATCCTGCCGGAACTTCGCCTTCACCTGGTCGGCGATGCGGCGCACCTCCTGGCGGTCCGGACCCATGACGCGCATCTGCACGGGCCACCCGGTCGGCGGTCCGAGGAACAGGCGGTCGACCTTGGCACGGATCGACGGGAAGTCCTGAGCCAGAACCGTGCGCAGCTTGACGATCAGCCGCTCGCGCGCCGGCTCGTCATTGGCCATGACCAGCATCTGGGCGAAGTTCGGGTTGCGCAGTTGCTGGTCGAGCGGCAGGAAGAAGCGCGGGGCGCCCTCGCCGATATAAGTGGCGATGAAACGCTTGTCCTTGTCGTCCATCATCTTGGCTTCCAGGGCCTTGGCCTGCGCCTCGACCTCCTTGATGCTGGTGCCTTCCGGCAGCCAGAGGTCGACAAGAATTTCGGGCCGTGACGATTGCGGGAAGAAATTCTGCGGGATGAACTGGAACGCCCAAAGGCTAGTGCCGAAAGTCGCCAGCGTCATCACCAAAACGATGATGCGATGGCGCACGGCCCAGCCCACCGTGGCACGCAGCCGACGGTAGAAGCCTGTGTCGAAGGCGTCGTGATGGCTGCCGGCATGCTTGCGCTGCTTGAGGATCATATAGCCGAGCCAGGGCGTGAAATAGACCGCCACGAACCATGACACGATCAGCGCGATGCCCACGACATAGAACAAGGTGCGCACATATTCGCCAGCCGTCGAAGCAGCGAACCCGACCGGTATGAAGCCGGCGGTGGTGATCAGTGTGCCGGTCAACATCGGGAAGGCGGTCGAGGAATAGGCGAAGCTCGCCGCCTCGATCTTGACCAGCCCCTCTTCGAGCTTGCGCTCCATCATCTCGACGACGATCATGGCATCATCGACAAGCAGGCCGAGCGCGATGATCAGCGCGCCCAGCGAAATGCGCTGCAGGTCGATGCCGATCTCGTACATGATGGCGAAGGTGGCGGCGAGCACCAGCGGTATGGCGATGGCGATGACCAGCCCCGAGCGCCAGCCGATCGACAGGAACGAGACGACGAGCACGATCAGCAGCGCTTCGCCAAGCGCATGCATGAATTCGCTGACGGCATCCGTGACGACGCCCGGCTGGTCGGAAATCTGGTCGACCGAAACGCCATAGGGCAGCGCCTCCTCGAAGCGCTTGTAGGTCGCCTCGACATCCTTGCCGACATCGGTGACTTTAAAACCCTTGGCCATGACCACGCCAAGCTGCACGCTGTCGTGGCCATTGAAGCGGTATTTGCGCTGGAAGGGGTCCTCCAGGCCCGAAGTGACGGTGGCGACGTCGCCCAGCCGGGTAACCTGGCCGCCGGCGCGCAGGCGCAGTTCGCGGATGTCGGCCGCCTTGGCGACGTCGCCTTCGACCGAGATGCGCACCGAATTGACGCCGGTGTCGACGGAACCCGCGGGGTCGACGTTGTTCTGGCCCTTGATCGCGTTCTGCAGGTCGGTCAGCGTCAGGCCGCGTTCGGCCAGCGCCTTGGACGAGACATCGACATAGAGCTTTTCCGGCTGGTCGCCGATGATGACGGCCTTTTCGACGCCGGGCGTCGTCAAAAGCATATCGCGCGCCTGGATGGCGAACTTCTTCAATTCGGGAAAGGAGAAGCCGTCGCCGCTGATCGAATGCAGGGTGATAAACGTGTCGCCGAACTCGTCGTTGAAATACGGGCCGAGCAGGCCTTGCGGCAGGTCGCCCTGGATATCGCCGACTTTCTTGCGCACCTGATAGAAAGCATCCGTCACTTCGGCGGCGTTGGTGTCGCCCTTGATCTGGACGGTAATGATGGCGCTGCCGGCGCGGGTGAAGGAACGCACGAAATCGAGATGCGGCGTCTCCTGCAATTTGCGCTCGATCTTGTTGACGACCTGGTCCTCCATCTCCTGGATTGAGGAGCCCGGCCAGATCGCCTGCACGACCATGACGCGGAAGGTGAAGTCGGGATCCTCCTTCTGGCCCATGCGCATCAAGCCGAGCGCGCCGGCTATGATGATCAGCCCGAACAGGAAGCGCGCAATGGAGGGATGGCCGATGGCCCAACGGGACAGGTTGAAGGGACGCTTTTCTTCAGTGGGGGTCGTCATCGGAAGTGGTCCACTTTGCTTGGTTGCCGGCGCTTGGTGCTTCGAAAAAGGGGCTTCGAGGAAGCGCGCGCGGAACGAAATCATCTGCGTTCGATACTGGCTTCCGGGCGGCGTTGCTCTTCAAGCGGAGAGACACTCATCGCGGTGGGACGCGAGGGTCGATGCGGGGGTACATCGGCCTTGACGTCTCGACCTTCGGGCACGCCGCCCGGAAACCTGCGGCCGCGGGAACGCGCGGCCGACCTGTCTGTCGTCAGCGCAACTGGCTGGCTTCGTCGCCCTCGGCCGAGGCGGACTGCTGTGCGGTGCCGCCGGGGAGTTTCACCTTCAGGTTCTCGGTCATGAACTGCGTACCGGCGGCGACCACGACGTCGCCCGGTTTCAATCCCTCCGCGACACGCACGCCGTCGGGGGCGAACTCGGCGACCTTGACCGAACGGGCATGCACGGTGTCGGCGCCACGATCGACCGTCCAGACGATCGACTGGCTGTCTTTCTCGGCGAGTGCACTGAGCGGGATGGACACGAGCTGCTTTTCGTTGGCCGCCGACGCCTCGATATTGGCGGTCATGCCGAGCAGCACGCGCGGGTCGTTGGGCAGGCTGACGCGGACGGCAAAGGTGCGCGACTGCGGATCGGCGCTGCCGGCGACCTCACGGACCTTGCCGTCAAGCTTCAGCCCATCGTCCGACCAGAAGCCCGCCTTGACGTTCTTGCCCGGCTTGAACTCGGCGATCTCCATTTCCGGAACCGCGATCAGCACTTCCTTTTCACCGTCGACCGCGACGGTGACCACGGGCGTGCCCGAGCCGACCACCTGGCCGACATCGGCGTTTACCGCCGTGACGATGCCATCCCTGTCGGCCTTGAGGTCGGTATAGCCGACCTGGTTCCTGGCCTGGGCAAGCGTAGAGCGGGCGGAGTCGCGCGTGGCGATTGCCTGGTCATAGGTCAGTGTCGCCTGTTCGAGCTGCGATTTCGGCGCGAAGTTCTTGGCGAAAAGCTGTTCGGCGCGCTTACGGGCGAGTTCGACCGTCTCGACCTGCCGTTCAGAGGCATCGAGTGCCGCCTGCGCGCTCTTGACCGACAGGTCATAGTCGGAGGGATCGATGCGGGCGAGCACGTCGCCAGGCGCCACGTGCTGGCCGATGTCGACGAGACGCTCGGTGATCTTGCCATTGACCCGGAAACCCAGCGTGCTCTCGGTGCGGGCGCGCACCGATCCGGAATAGGACAGCGTACGGGTGTCATGCGCCTGGGCGATCTCGACGACCTTCACCGGACGGATGATGTCCTTCACCTCGGCTTTTTCCTGCGAGCAGCCGGCAAGCCCAAGCGATGCGACGATCAGGCCGGCAGCTGGCAGCTTGCGAAGGATGGAACTGGGCAAAAACATTTCGGTACTCCCGACTGGAAGACGGACTGTCGACACCGGCACCGGCTGGCGACGGCTATTTCAAGGCTCTGATGGCGTAATCGATGAGGTCGTCGGGCATTGCCCGATTGGTCTTGGCGAGGCACTGCGCCACCATCTGCGGATGGCACAGGATGACGGTGGCGGCACCGAAGCAGCGCGATGCGGTCACCGGGTCCTGCTTCCTGAACTCGCCGGCCTCGATGCCCTCGCCGATCACCTCGGCGAAAAGATCGTGAATGCTGTCGACATGCTTGTCGATGACGCCCCAGTCCCGCTCGAGCGCGACGATGACCATCTCGTGGACCTTCTGGTCGTCGAGCATGACCTCCATCGTCAGCTTGTATTGTGCATGCACATAACGACGCAGCCGCTCCTCGGCGCTGATCGGCAGGTGCATGATCTCGTAAGCCATCTTGTAGCTGGCGCCGAGCATCCGGCCACATACGGCCTGGTGGATCTCGACCTTGGAGGCAAAGAAACGATAGATGTTGGCCGGTGACATGCCGAGTTCGCGGGCGATGTCGGCGACATTGGTCTTGCCGTAGCCATAGTGCCGGAACAGGCGCTCGGCGCAATCGAGTATGCGCGTTACATTTTCCTGTCGGGCGACGTCGGCGACGATGTTGGCGGCTTCGGACATAGCTCTCTGTCAAATAACGAGTGACGAATTTCGATTTTCATCACTCGTAAATCTAAATGAGCGAGGTGTCAACGCGGATTCGGTGTACGCGTACGATAGGTGACAATTGGTGACATCCAGTAGACGTCACAAGGCGCCCTCAGGATGCGGACCATTGAAAATATTCTCTCGAAAATCCCCGGGGGCTTCAGGCGACCTTGGCCATTTCCCGCAGCCGGAACTTCTGGATCTTGCCGGTCGAGGTCTTCGGTATCTCGGCAAAGATCACCGCTTTCGGCACTTTGAAGCGGGCGAGCAGCGTCCGGCAGTGCTCGATGATCTCGGCCTCGCTCGCCTCCTTGCCCGGCTTCAGTTCCACATAGGCGACAGGCACCTCGCCCCATTTGTCGTCATGGCGCGCCACGACGCCGCAGGAGGCGACGGCGGGATGCTTGTAGAGCGCTTCCTCGACCTCGATCGAGGAAATGTTCTCGCCACCGGAGATGATGATGTCCTTGGAGCGGTCCTTGAGCTGGATATAGCCATCCGGGTGCATGACGCCGAGATCGCCAGAGTGGAACCAGCCGCCGCCGAAAGCCTCGTCAGTCGCCCTGCGGTTCTTCAGGTAGCCCTTCATGACGATGTTGCCACGAAACATCACCTCGCCGATGGTCTCGCCGTCGGCGGGCGTCTCGGCCATGGTCTCGGGGTCCATTACCGTCAGGCCTTCGAGTGCGGCATAGCGCACGCCCTGCCGTGCCTTCTTGCCCGCCCTCGCCCCTTTGTCGAGTGCGTCCCAGCCATTATGCCATTCGTTGACGACAGCGGGCCCATAGGTCTCTGTCAGGCCGTAGAGATGGGTGACGGCAAAGCCGGCATCGGCCATGCCCGACAGCACGGCTTCGGGCGGCGGGGCGGCCGCCGTGTTGAAGGTGACGGTTTGCGCAAATGCGCGCTTGTCCTCGTCCTTGGCGTTGATCAGCACCGACATGACCACCGGCGCCCCGCACAGATGGGTGACGCCATAATCGGCGATAGCGTCATAGATGGGCTTCGGTCGCACCCAGCGCAGGCAGACATGCGTGCCGGCCTGGACGGCGAGCGTCCAGGGAAAACACCAGCCATTGCAGTGGAACATCGGCAAGGTCCAGAGATAGACCGCGTGCTTGGCCATGCCGGCATGGATGGTGTTGGTGTAGGCCATCAGCGCAGCACCTCGGTGATGGTAGACGACGCCCTTGGGATTGCCTGTCGTGCCCGAAGTATAATTGAGCGAGATGGCGTCCCATTCGTCGTCCGGCATCGACCAGGCGAACGCCTCGTCGCCATTGGCGACAAAGGCCTCATAGTCCACCGTGCCGACCCTCTCGCCTTTCGGATAGGGCGCGTCGGTGGCGTATTCGGGATCGTCGTAGTCGATGACCAGCGGTTTGACCACGGCCAGACCGAGCGCTTCCCGCACCACGCCGGAAAACTCGCGATCGACGATCAGCACCTTGGTCTCGGCATGGTCGAGTTGGAAGGCAATGACGGCGGCGTCGAGACGCGTGTTGAGCGAGTGCAGCACCGCCTTGGTCATCGGCACGCCGAAATGCGCTTCCAGCATCGGCGGCGTGTTCGACAGCATGACCGTCACCGTGTCGCCCTTGCCGATGCCATGCTTGTGCAGGGCCGAGGCGAGCTTCAACGAACGGCGCCAGAAATCGCGGTAGCTGATGCGCTGGCTGCCATGGATGACGGCGACATGGTCGGGATAGGTTCTTGCAGCGCGCTCCAGATAGGTGAGCGGCGTCAGCGGCTGGTGATTGGCCGCGTTCCTGTCGAGATCCTGTTCGTAGGGATTGGCCATCCCATTCTCCCCAAAGTCTTTTCGAGCTTTCTAACCTTACGCTCGTCGTCACGCTATCCCCCTGAAGGGCTGAGAATGCTATCCTGCACCGACTTGCTAGAATGGGGATTTCGATTGTGCCGCGCCGGCAGGAGATCTCTTCCCGTCTATTCCAAATTTGACTTTTGTCGAGAGCCGTGACTAATGTCAGCCAAGGAGGCGGCATGGCGATCCGACCGGCAGAACAGCTCATCCACAAGGCGGCCTGGCTTTACTATGCCCATGGGCTTCGCCAGGACGAAGTGGCCAATCAACTCAACATTTCGCGCGCCTCCGTCGCTATGTATCTGCGCAAGGCGCGCGAGACAGGCATCGTCAACATCTCGACCTCGACGCAGCTCTTCACGGACGACGTCATGGCGCGTAGGCTGGAAGACGCCCTGAAGCTCGACGCCGTCTGGATCGCGCCTGAGAACGCCTATCTCGCCGACCCCTCGACCGATATCGCGGTGCTGGCGGCAAGCGTTTTCCTGGAACTCGTCGGGAAAGGCGACCGCATCGGCGTCGCCTGGGGCCGCACCATCTACACCATCGCCGACATCATGTCCTATGCCGACCTGCAGGACGTCACCGTGGTGCAGCTCTGCGGCAATCTCGGCGCACCCTATTCCTACCGGCCCGATCAATGCACTATGGAAATCGCGCGCCGGCTCAATGCCAAGGGCCTCAACTTCTACGCGCCCCTGGTGCTGTCGACCGAGGAACTGGCGCATGGCCTGCGCGCCGAACCTGTGATCCGCGACCAGCTTGCCGGGATCAGCGACTGCGATCTTGCGCTCTACTCCATCGGCGCGGTCGATGCCGACAGCCATCTGGTGAAGTGCGGCGCGCTGACGGCAGCCGAGATGGCGGCGCTGCGCAGGGAAGGTGCCGCGGGTGTCATTGCCGGGCAGATCATCGATGCCCGTGGCGAGTTGCTCGACTGCAGCTACAACCGGCGGGTCATCTCGGCGGGGCTTGCTTCACTGCGCGTCATCGGTAAGCGGCTGATGGTCGTGCAGGAAGACAGCAAGTTCGAGCCGCTGCTCGCCGCGATCGCCGGCGGCCTCTGCACGCATCTGGTGGTCGGCGCGCATATGGCGCAGCGGCTGCTCGATCATGCCGGAACGTCAGCAGAAAAGGCGTCCTGAAAACCAATCCTTTGCCGACGCATTTGTCATCAAGGCGTCGCGGCATTCCTGTTCACCATCAAAGACAGCAACTGGACGAAGCGAACATGAAGAATCTGTGGAACGACGACACGGCCGAACAACTCGTTGCCGACTATGCGAAGAAGGGCGTCGGCCGCGATCTGGCGTTGCGTGTCTACACGACGCGGCTTCTGGGCGGCGTGCCGCAACTGGTCCTGCATGGCGGCGGCAACACCTCCTGCAAGATCAAGGCAACCGATCTCGTCGGCGACGAATGGGACGTGCTGTGCGTCAAGGGCAGCGGCTGGGACATGGCGGTCATCGAGCCGCAGGGCCTGCCGGCGGTCAAGATGGGCGCCCTGCTCAAGGCGCGCAAGCTGGACAGGCTTTCCGACGAGAACATGGTCGCATTGCAGCGGGCCAACCTGATCGACCCCGCCTCGCCCAACCCTTCGGTCGAGACCCTGCTGCATGCCTTCCTGCCGCACAAGTTCGTCGACCACACCCACTCGACCGCCATCCTGGCCATCGTCGACCAGGAAGACAGCAAGCCGCTGGTGGCAAAGGTGTTCGGAGCAAAAATGGGCTATGTGCCCTACATCATGCCGGGCTTCGATCTCGCCAAGGCGGCGGCCGATGTCTTCGACGCCGACCCGACGGTGGAAGGCCTGATCCTCGACAAGCACGGCATCTTCACTTTCGGCGACGATGCCAGGCAGGCCTATGACCGGATGATCCACTATGTGAACGTCGCCGAGGATTATGTGGCCGAGCATGCCAAACCGAAGACTGCGAAGATAGCGCTGCCGGCAAGGCTAGCGTCACCGGCGGCGATCGCCCCCATGCTGCGCGGCGCTGTAGCGGCGCCACGCGGCGAAGGCCGCTTCGACCGCATGATCTCTGACTTCCGCACCTCGGACGCGATTGTCGATTTCATCAATTCTGCAGAGATCGCCGACTATGCAGGACGCGGCGTGTCGACGCCGGATCTGTCGATCCGCATCAAGACCGGGCCGCTGGCCGTGCCGGCGCCCGATGCCGACAAGATCGGCGACTACAAGGCCGTAATCCAGAACCATGTCGACGCTTTCGCCAAGGATTACCGCGCCTATTTCGAGACCAATGACGCGCTCGACGACGTCAAGCGCACCATGCTCGATCCGATGCCCCGGCTGACGCTGGTGCCGGGGCTCGGCATGTTCGGCCATGGCCGCACGCTGAAGGATGCCAGGATCGCCTCGGACGTTGGCGAGATGTGGATCGAGGCCGTGCGCGGCGCCGAGGCCGTCGGGCGTTTCCACCCGCTATCCAAGGCCGACCTGTTCCCGCTCGAATACTGGTCGCTGGAACAGGCCAAGCTCGCCTCCAACAAGCCGAAGCCGCTGACCGGCCAGGTGGTGCTGATCACCGGCGGCGCCGGTGCGATTGGTGCGGCGACCGCAAAACTGTTCGCCGACAATGGCGCTCATGCCGTCGTCGTCGATCTCGACGCCGAAAAGGCCGCCGATGCCGCCAGGAAAGCCGGCAACAATTCGATTGGCGTCGGCGCCGACATCACCGACCCGGACCAGATGCGTGCCGCCTTCGACAAGGCGGTCGCCGTCTTCGGCGGCGTCGACATATTGGTGTCCAATGCGGGCGCTGCCTGGGAAGGCCGCATCGGCGAGCTCGACGATACGCTGCTGCGCAAGAGCTTCGAGCTCAATTTCTTCGCCCACCAGTCGGCAGCGCAGAACGCCGTGCGGATCATGCTGGAACAGGGCACCGGAGGGGCGCTGTTGTTCAACACCTCCAAGCAGGCGGTCAACCCGGGTCCGAAGTTCGGCGCCTATGGCGTGCCGAAAGCGGCGACGCTGTTCCTGTCAAGGCAATACGCGCTCGACTACGGCGCCCATGGCATCCGCTCCAACGCCGTCAACGCCGACCGGATCCGCTCCGGCCTTTTGACCGACGCCATGATCGCCAGCCGCTCGGGCGCGCGCGGCGTGTCGGAGAAGGAATACATGTCCGGCAATCTGCTCGGCCAGGAAGTGACCGCGCAGGACGTGGCGCAGGCCTTCCTGCACCATGCCCTGGCCGACCGGACGACCGCCGATGTGACGACGGTCGACGGCGGCAATATCGCGGCGGCGCTGCGATAAGGCAATCTCTGCTATCCTTTTAGCGCCAGGCAGAATCGAGACGAAGACTAGTAAACATTGTTAGTCCTTGTGAGGTGCGCTATATATAGTCGGTATGAAAGCTGAACCTATGCGCACCCTGACCATATCGCTTACGCCGCAGCAGGTCGCCCGCCTGCAGAGCGCCGTCGAGGGCGGAGGATACGCCTCGAACAGTGAAATCGTCCGCGAAGCCTTGCGCCTTTGGGAGCAGCGCGAGCAATTGCGTGCCCTGGAACTGGATCAGTTGAAACGGGCCTCCGCCGACGGCATGGCCAGCGGCAACCCAGTCGAAGTCGAACCCGTCGAGTTCATTCGGGGCCTGAATGCAGAACGCCGCGCCGGTGGCTAAATACAGGCTTACTCCGCGCGCGCCTCGCAGGATTTGCGCGACATCTGGCACACCATCGCAATCGAAAATGAAAAGGCAGCCGATAAGCTGCTGATGCGCATTTTCGACAAGATGGAACTGGCGGCAGGGCATCCCAAGATGGGTTCGGCCCGGCCGGAATTGAGCGCGACGGCCCGCGTGCTCATCGAAGGCCGCTATATCGTCATCTATGAACCACAGCCGGACGGTGTACTGGTCGTAGCGATCGTTCATGGAATGCGCGATCCGGAACACTGGTTGTAACCGGAAGGCTGAACATCGATACGAAAGGGCGGTTCATAGCCGCCCTTTCGCTTTCCTATTGGTGCCGCGCTACTTCGCGTTCGGGTTCGGCATCCATGTCGGCATGGCGACATCGGCATGGGCGAACTGCGGCAGCTTGGCCGACAAGTCTTCCATGTTCTTGATGTCCTTGTCGATCAGCTCCTTCTGGGTGATCAGCGTCGGCGGCACGATGACGTTGTGGCCGGGATCTTCGCCGGCGAGCAGTTGCGCCAGGGCGCGCACCGAGACCTGGCCGACGACTGCCGGGTTGGTCGCCGCCGTAGCCGCCCAGGCACTGTCGGGCTCGCGCATCGCCGCGATGTCGGATGTCGAAATGTCGGCCGAATAGATCTTGATCTTCTTGTTCAGGCCGGCTTCGTCGACGGCGATCTTCACGCCCTTGGCGAACTCGTCATAGGGCGCGAACATCACGTTGATGTCGGGGTGCGCCGACAGCACCGAGCGCGCCTGGTTGGCGACGGAGTTGGCGATGGGATTGTCGAGCGTGCCGAACATGGCGGCTTCCTTTATGCCGGCATATTTTTTCTTGACGTCGACCCAGGTCTCGTTGCGGCGGTCGAGCGGAGCGATGCCGGCGACATAGACATAGCCGGCGTTCCAGCTTTCGCCATTGTCCTTGACTGCCTGTTCGAGCGCCAGCCGTGCCAGGTCTTTGTCCGACTGTTCGATTTGCGGGATCTTGGGGTTTTCGACATTGACGTCGAATGCCACCACCTTGATGCCGGCGTCGACGGCGCGCTGGGCGGCGTCCTTCATCGATTCCGTCAGGCCGTGCTGGATGATGATGCCCTGCACGCCGAGCGCGATGGCCTGGTCGACCATGTCGGATTGAAGGGCGGCGTCCTGGCGGCTGTCGAGCACGCGCAGGTCGATACCGAGCGCCTTCGACTGCGCCTCGACGCCCGACAGATACGCCTGGAAGAAGTCGCCGGTCGAGAGATAGCGAACCAGTGCGATCTTGACGCCGGGTTTGTCGAACGGCGCCGGCTTGTCGGCGGCAAATGCCCCCTGCATCAGCATGGTTGCGCCGGCGAGCCCGAGCGCCACTTTCCCCAGAAGTCTTCTAGTGATGTTCACCTTGTTTTCCTCCACTTTTGTTGAACCCAAATCCTATCTGGCCGAATGCTAGTTCCTGCCCCTGCCCGAAAGGGCAAAGGTGAAGACAAGGGCGACGACCAGAACCACGCCCTTGACGAAATCCTGCGTGTAGTAAGGCGCGTTCATCATCGTCAGGCCTTGCAGCAAGATGCCGACGAACAGCGCGCCGATGGCGGTGCCAAAGGCGTTCGGCTTGGCGGCGCCGAGCACCGCGTAGCCGATCAGCGCCGCGGCAACCGCATCGAGCAGCAGATTATTACCCGAGGCGATGTCGCCGCGTCCAAGCCGGGCCGCGAGCAAAATGCCGCCGATCGAGGCAAAAACGCCTGAAATAACGTAGGCCCAGATCTTGTATGCCTTGACAGGCGCGCCAGCGAGTTCGGCGGCGCGCTCATTGCTGCCGACCGCATACATCATGCGGCCGAAGCGGGTGTATTCGAGGAAGAACCAGATCAGCACGGCCAGCGCCAGAAGCACGACGACCGAGACCGGGATGAGGTTTGGGATGAAGAAGTCGAAGCGGTGGCGGCCGAGCGCCAGGAAGGCATCGGAGAACTTGCCGCTGGCGACCGAGCCATCGGGCATGGTCATGCCGGTGGCGATCGAGCGGCCTTCCGTGGGGATGCGTTGCAGGCCGACCAGCAGGAACATCATGCCGAGCGTCGCCAGCAGATCGGGTACACGCATGTAGACGATCAGCCAGCCATTGATCAGGCCGACAATGGCGCCAATCAACAGGCAGACGATGACCGCCACGAACGCGTTCTGCTCCAGCACCACCATCACATAGGCCGCCGCCATCATGGCCGAGGTTGCGACCGAACCGATCGACAGGTCGAAGCCGCCGACGACAAGCGTGGCGGTAACACCGAGCGCCAGCACACCGGTGATGGCGACCGACTGGAAGATGAAGACGGCACTTTGCGGCGAAACGAACCCGTCGGCGGCGACCGCGAAATAGGCGACCAATCCGAACAGCAGCACGATGAACCCATAGCGGATGGCGTAGTCGCGCAGCGTCATTCGGCGCACCCCGGCGCCGCTGCCCCATTTACCCAACTCGCAGCCATGGTCTCTCCATTCTAATTCCATCGGCCGCCACGCTCAGGCAGCGCTGTGCAGCGGTCCACCGGCAACCTCGGCCAGCAGGCGGTCGAGGTCGACATCGGCATTGCGGTGTTCGCCGACGATCGTGTGCTCCGACATCACCAGGATGCGATCGGCCGTCTCCAGCGCTTCATCGAGTTCGGTGACGAACAGAAGCGTGGCGCGGCCATTGGCGCTTGCCCTCAGCTTGGCGGCGATGTCGCGCCGGGCGGAAATATCGACGCCCTGGAACGGCTCGTCGAGGATGAACAGCGCGGCATTCTGCGCCATCCAGCGGGCGACCATCACCTTCTGCTGGTTGCCGCCCGACAGCGCCGACATCTCGTCCTTCTCGGAGCGGCAGACGATGCCCAGTTGCTCGATCTGCCTGCGCGCGGTGGCGCGTTCGAGGCGGCGCCTGAGCACGCTTAGACTGGACATGCGCTTCAGAAACGGCAGGCTGACATTGCGCTCGATGTTGAAGCTGCCGACGATGCCGCTGGTCGCACGGTCCTTGGCGACCAGGAACACGCCGGCTGCGATCGCGTCGCCCGCCGAGCGCGGCGCGTAAGGCTTGCAGTTCATCGTCATGGTGCCGTCGAGCGGCCGGCGCACGCCGAACAGCGTCTCGGCAAGAGCGGTCTTGCCGACGCCGACGAGGCCAGTGATGGCGACGACCTCGCCATCGCCGAGTGTCAGCGACATCGGCCTGGCGCCCTGCGCGATGCGCAGGCCTTCGACGCTCAGGACCGCCCTGGCGGAACTCCTGGCCACGATCCGGTCGAGATGGATCTTGCGGCCGAGCATGGCGTTGACCGCGCCTTCATAATCGAGCGGCTTGGCATCGAAGGCGCCCGAGACGCCACCGTCGCGCATCGAGACGATGCGGTCGGCGAGCCGCCTGATGTCCGACATGCGATGCGAGATATAGAGGATCGCCACGCCCTGCTCGCGCAGACGGTCGACCAGCGCGAACAGCCTGTCGGCCTCGGCACTGGAGAGCGACGAGGTCGGCTCATCGAGGATCAGCACTTTCGGCTGGTGCGCCAGCGCCCGGGCAATCGCCACCATCTGGCGGTCGGCCAGCGAAAGATCGCTGACGCGCGCCTTCAAATCGATGGCCAGCCCCATGCGGTCGGCGACCGCCTTGGCCTCACGGCGCACGCGAGCGGGATTGAACAGGGTCGGCACGCCCCGACCGCTCAGCCGGTCGAGCGTAAGATTGGTGGCGACATCGAGATCGGCGACCACGCCGTCATTGATGTTCTGGTGCACGGTGACGACACCCGCGCGGATCGCTTCCGCCGGCGTGTTCGGCGCGAACTCCGCACCGGCGAGGGTCATCGAGCCGCCCCCACGCTCGTAGACGCCGCTGATGATCTTGACGAGGGTGGATTTGCCGGCGCCGTTGGCGCCCATCAGCACGGTCACTTCACCGGCATGGAGGTCCAGCGCGATGCCGCCAAGCACCTCGTTGCGGCCAAAGGATTTCCTCAGTCCCTCTACGCGGAACACGGCATTGCCGACCATGCGTTCCTCCCTGGTCATGACGCTATGGTCAATGTAGGCAATTGTCAACACGATTGACAATTGCCAGACAGCTTCCTAGCTTGGCCCCGCCGCTTGGGCTCCTTATGATCGGAGCACATAGGCGGGAGGGAACAAGGATGACTGGGAACTTGCCGTTCGAAGCATTGTCGGTGGAGACGCTCGCAACCCGTCTCGGCACGAACGAAGCGCTGTGCGCGAAGATCGGCAAGGATGCGAGCGCCTGGAAAGTTCGCGAGGTTGGCGACGGCAATCTGAACCTGGTGTTCATCGTCGAAGGCGCCAGTGGCGGCGCCATCGTCAAGCAGGCCCTGCCCTATGTCCGCCTGGTCGGCGACAGCTGGCCGCTGCCGCTAAAACGTTCCTTCTTCGAATACCACGCACTGACCCGGCAAGAGGCACGCGCGCCGGGCTCGGTGCCGGAGATCTACTACTTCGACGAGGTCCAGGCGCTGATCATCATGGAGTATCTGGCGCCGCCACACATCATTCTCAGGCGCGCCCTGATCGACGGGCGCCGACTGCCGAACATTGCCAGGGATATCGGCCTGTTCATGGCCCGCACGCTGTTTCGCGGTTCCGACCTGTCGATGGTGACCAAGGAGCGCAAGGCGGATTTGGCGCTGTTCGCCGACAATGTCGAGCTTTGCGACATCACCGAGAACCTGGTGTTTTCCGACCCCTATTTCGACGCCAAGATGAACCGCCACACCAGTCCGCAGCTCGATGGGCTGGTGGCGGAACTGCGGGCCGACCGCGACCTCAAGGTGGAGGCGCAGCGGCTGAAGCATATGTTCGCCGCCAATGCCGAGACGCTTTTGCATGGCGACCTGCATTCCGGCTCGATCATGGTCACCGATCAGGAAACGCGGATGATCGATCCGGAGTTCGCCTTCTACGGCCCGATGGCCTTCGACGTCGGCATGCTGCTCGCCAATTTCTGGATGTCCTTCTTCTCGCAGCGCGGGCATGAGCAGAACGGCAGGCGCGACGCCATGCGTGCCTATCTGCTCGGCGTCACGGCCGAGACCTGGGCCGTGTTCCGCGCCGAGTTCTCGCTGTTATGGCGCACCGAGCGCACCGGCATGCTCTATCAAAAAAGCCTGTTCGAGGATCAGGGCGACCGGCTGGGCGCCGAGCAGGCACTCGATAATGTCCTGCATCAGATCTGGGACGATCTGCTCGGCTTTGCCGGCATCGAGGTTCACAGGCGCATCCTTGGCCTCGCGCACAATGCAGACTTCGAGACCATTGCCGATGAAGATCTGCGCGCCAGTTGTGAGGCGAAGGCACTGAAATTCGGCCGCCACATCGCCGTCAATCGGCGCCAGATCCACAGCATCGACGAGGTCAACAATCTGGCCGCGCTGATTGAACAGGAGAACAGCATTTGAACGTCGGCGACCGCCACTTTCGGACCATCTGGCTGAGCGACGACGGCCGCTCGGTGGAGATCATCGACCAGCGCTGGCTGCCGCATGAGTTCCGTATCGAGAAGCTCGTCACGGTCGCCGGCATCGCCACCGCGATCCGCGACATGTGGGTGCGTGGCGCACCGTTGATCGGGGTCACCGCGGCCTATGGCGTCGCCATGCAGATGACGGATGATGCATCCGACGAAGCGCTCGACACTGTGTGGGAGATACTGCACGATACCAGGCCGACGGCGATCAACCTGCGCTGGGCGCTCGACGAGATGCGGCGCTTTCTGCGGCCGTTGCCGCTTGGTGAACGCGCCGCGGCCGCCTACCGGCGTGCCAATGAGATCGCCGACGAGGATGTCGGGCTCAACCGCGCCATCGGCGAGAACGGTCTCGCCATCATCAAGGATATCGCGGCGCGCAAGCAGCCGGGCGAGACGGTCAATATCCTCACCCACTGCAATGCCGGCTGGCTGGCGACGGTCGACTACGGGACAGCCACTTCACCGATCTACCTCGCTGTCGAAGCCGGCATTCCGGTCCATGTCTATGTCGATGAAACACGCCCACGCAACCAGGGCGCCCAGCTCACCGCCTGGGAGATGGCTGGCCACGGCGTGCCGCATACGCTGATCGTCGACAATGCCGGCGGCCATCTGATGCAGCGCGGCGCAATCGACATGGTCATCGTCGGCACCGACCGCACCACCGCCGACGGCGACGTCTGCAACAAGATCGGCACCTATCTGAAGGCGCTCGCCGCCGCGGACAACGACGTGCCGTTCTACGTTGCGCTGCCTTCGCCGACCATCGACTGGACGGTGGGCGACGGACTTGCCGAAATCCCGATCGAGGAGCGCTCCGGCGACGAGGTTTCGCTGGTGTGGGGCAAGACAGCGAGCGGCAAGATCGCCCAGGTTCGCGTCTCGCCCGAAGCAACGCCTGCGGCAAACCCCGCCTTCGACGTGACGCCGGCGCGGCTGGTCACCGGGCTGATCACCGAGCGCGGCATCGCCAAAGCGTCGCGCGAGGGGCTGAAGGCGATGTTCCCCGAGCGGGGATAGGCGGGCCGCGCTCAGAACTCGGCATTGTCCAGCGCGTTCACAAATTCCAGCGAGCGCCGCAAGGCGCCGCGAATGGTGCCGATATCCACCGGCGTGCTTCGCCGCTGGGGATCATTGCGCTGCGGGCGCTGCAGCCGCAACGGCAGTTCGATGCTGACTGGCAGCGTGGCGGGCAGCACGGCCCAGTAGGATGCATAGTCGACAGAGCCGTCGCCGATGGCGCAGAAGGCCCATCCCTCGCCGGTGCTGACGACATCCTTCAGATGAGCATGTCCAACCGTATCGATGGCATCGGCGATATCTTGCGCCGGCTGCATCGTCTCGCCGCTGTAAGTGAAGATGTTGCCGGCATCGTGGTTCAGGCGGACGTACGGCGATCCGATGTCGCGGACGAAGCTTGCCCCCGATCGCGCGCTGCCGAGCAGATCGCCACTGCCATGTCCGGGGTTTTCGAGCGCCAGAACCATGCCGGCCTCCTCCAGCCTCGGCAGGAGAGCGTCGATCGTCGCGCGGATCGCCGCGCTGTTTCTCGCCGGGCCGGCATTGGTGATCAGGAACGACGCGCCGAGACCGGCGGCAAAGCCGATGCGCCGGGACAAGGCGTCGGCGGCATCGGCCCCCGACAGGTCGAGATGAGCCGACACGGCGTTGATGCCCAGCCCGGCATGTTCCGCTGCCCGGCGCAGCTTCGCGGCGTGCGCAGCCGCAAACAGACCCTCGTCGAAATCGACATAGCCGCTGATAAAGGCCGGCTCGACATGGGCGGCACCCACAGCGGCAATCTCCTCGACGGCCAATTCCATGGAATAGCCGTCGAAGAGAGCGGTCGATACCGACATGATCCGCGAAGGCAGGGCTCAGGCTCCCTTGCCGTAGACGATCAATTCCGAGGCTTCCTTCACCTTGGCCGGCGACAGTGCCTCGCGCCAGTCGTCACGGACCACGACGCCCTTGGCGAAGCGCATCAGGCGCAGTGCGGCGTCGGACGGCACTTTCGGCGAGAAACCGAACCACATGGCGATCTCGACATTCAGATGACCGATCAGGAAGTCGAGCGCGGCTTGCCTTGGAATGCCATATTTGCGCTCGCACTCCTCGACGGCCTCGACCATCGTGTCGACGAAGGGCATGGCAACCATCTCGGACAGGCCAGGCTCCAGGATCGCCAATTGTTCGACCGTGACGCGATGGCTGTCGATGATCGGCGACCACATCGCCTTGCAGACCTCCTCGCCAAGCGCGTAGTCCTCTTCAGGTCCCTGCATCAGGGCGCAGACGATCGACTGCCTGGCGATGCCGCCATGATAGTCGCGACGCGCGGCCCACTCCGTCTCGTCACCGAACAAGGGCGGGTGGCAGGGATGACCGACGAAATAGGTGAGATCCGGTCGATCGCCGGGCAGGTCGCCGGCATAGGGTGCGGCCGCATCCAGAACGAGGATCATGGTGCCCTTGGCAAGCATCGGCGAGATTTGCCGCGTCACCTGGCCGATGATGTTGTCCGGCAGAGCCATCACCACAACCTTGGCGCCGGGAATGCCTTCCTCCATGGCGACGGCGGCGATATCGGCTTCTCCCAACCGCTTGCGGCCGGCCTCGCCGATCTCCACGGCGCGGACATCGTAACCTGCTTCGATCAGCTTGCGTGTCACGCGGAAGCCCATCTTCCCTCCGGCTCCAAGCACCGCCACGGATGTCGTCATTTGCTTCTCTCCCATTTCCTCTTGATGGCGCGCCGATGGCGCAGATTCAGCCGAACGCTTGCAGCGCGGCCTCGAGCTCCGGATGCGTGGCGGCGTAGTCGCGCGCGGGAATGCCTGCCGCGGCGGCTTCGAAAGCATCGTGCAGACTTTGAACGCCGGCGGCCGGACCGCCGGGATGCGCCATGATCCCGCCGCCGCAGCAATAGATGAAATCGTTCGTGCCGAGCCTTCCATAGGTCTCGCCCGCCTGCACCGCGGTCTGTCCGGACGAAAACACCGGCATCACCGTATCGGGCCGGTCGGCCCGGCCGAACATCGGAGTGAGGCAGGCGTGGGCGGATGCCATCACCGAATCGTCGGGCTCGCAGAACTTGTTGGACAGCCCGTTGACGTGCATGTGGTCGATGCCGGCCAGGCGCCAGAATTTCTGGTAGGCGAGATAGCTCATGCCGACATCAGGAGAACGGCTGAAGAGACCCCAGCCCGCCCGATGGCCGTGCAGCGCGACGGCGGAATGCCGGCGCATCTTGACGACACCCGACAGGCCGACGGAATTGAGGACAAGCATGGCGCAGGTGCCGCCACGGCGCTCGATCAGGTCAAGCTGGCGGCGCATGGCGTCGATGTCGCCGGAAATGTTGGCCGCGTACATGATCTTGCGCCCAGTCCTGTCGGCGTGCCGGTCGATGACAGCCATGACCGCCTCGAACCGCTGTTCGAACGGCGAATGCGGGGGATCTCCCATCAGTTCGTCGTCCTTGATGAAGTCGAGGCCGGCTGAGATCAGCGTATCGGCCAGGGTCGCGGTCTCCCGCGGCGTAAGGCCGACGCTCGGTTTGACGATGGTGCCGATCAGCGGCCGTCCCGTGACGCCGGTCAGACGACGCGTGCCTTCGACAGCGAAGGCCGGCCCCGGATAGGCATCAGCGAAGACATCGGGAAAGCTGACGTCGAGCAGACGCATGGCCGAGAAATGATGCAGCTCGAACAGATTGCCGAGCACCGTCGACCAGACCGAAGCCAGCACGGTGCCCATGTTCTCGATGTTCCAGGAAAGACCCACTTTGGCCCGGCGCGGCCTGACGGCCGCCGCATCTCCGGGCGCGCGCGAAAACGGCAACGCCTCGCCATCGACCTCGCCAAGATCCTCGATGAATTCGACGCGCGCGCCAAATCTGAGCAGCAGTTCCGGCGTCTCCCCAGGGATCGGACGGAATGTCCCGCTCGATTGCTCACCCGCCATCGCGGCCGCGGCGACCTCCATGGGATAGCGGGTTTCGATCAGGTAGGTGGCGTTAAGACGACCGGTCAATGCAGGCTTCCCGGCTGGAATGAACTTCATAACGGGAGCGATAGCATCAAAATGATATCATGTCATCACATGAGTTTTCCCGGTCAAAAAATTTGCGACTGTCAGTCCCCGCCGTCGTTGCCCGCCAGTTTCGAATAGAGTTCGTTGGCGCGGCCTATATGGTCCGCCATGGCGGCGCTGGCGCCTTCGGCGTCGCCGCTGGCGATCGCCTTGTAGATGCGTTCGTGTTCCTCGACCGTCAGACGCTCGGCGCCTTTCACGGCCACGAGATCGCGCTTGAAGCGCGACAGCCATTCGAGCATGCCCTTGGCCACGGCCGCGATCATCGAATTGCCGCTCATTTCCGCTATGACGGCGTGGAATTCCATGTCGGCGGTTACGAACCGAGCCTGGTCGCCCTTCGCCTCGCGTAGGTGGCGCAAGGTCCCGGCAAGCCGTTCCAGGCTCTTGGCCGTGGCGCGTCGCGTGGCGATCCGAACCAGGCCCGTTTCCAGCAAGAGCCTGACTTCTTTGAGTTCTTCGAGGCCGCGCGAATTCGTCGCCAGCATCATGACCATTGCCGCGGAGACCTGATCGACGATCACCTCCGGTGTCGGGTTGATGACGCGCGCCCGTTCGCCGTGCGATATCCGGATGAGCCCCATCTGCTGCAGCGTCAGCATCGCTTCCCGGATCGACGGCCGCCCGACGCCGATCATCGTCATCAGTTCCTTTTCCGACGGCAATTGGGAACCGGGCGGAAATTCGGATGTCGAGATCGCCGCCATCAGCCGATCGAGCACCTCGACATACAACTTCTTCTTCTGGACCGGTTCCATCCGCATCTCTCCTGATCGTTTCCCGGGGGCAATCGATCCCGAGTCGCACCAACAGGCAAGGTCCCCGCTAATAATTGACATTACATATATGATGACCTAGCGTCCAGTGTGGCCAGTCTCAACGCGGCGCGTGACGGCAAACATAGTGTCGGCACGGCCCGACTGGCCAGGGATGAGACGGAGAACCCGGCGGGCGCGTTGCTCCCGTGGACGCGGTCAAATGAGGTTCCGAGTGGCTTGCCTATTTGGTATGCTGGTATAACATGTAGCTGGTATGGTGTCCTTCGGAAGAGACACCTTTACGGAGTGACAGACGAGCCGATCAGGTCGGCCGATTTTTGGGAGGAGAGATCATGAAGTTTTCAATTGTGGCGGCGCTTGCCGGCGCCGCGCTGGCCAGTGCTTCTGTTTTGCCGGCGATCGCATCGTCGGACAAACCGGTGATCGCGCTCGCCAACGCCTATTACGGCAACACCTGGCGCCACCAGATGGTGGAGGCGTTCGAGGCCTCGGCCAAGGAAGCCAAGGCGGGTGGCCAGATCGCCGATTACATCATCATGAACGGTGACGGCTCGGTGGCGCAGCAGAACAGCCAGATCGCCGAGCTGATCCTCAAGAAGGTCGATGTGCTCGCCGTCGACGCCGCCTCGGAGACCGCGGTCAACGGCATCATCGAAAAGGCCTGCAAGGCCGGCATCATCGTCGTTTCCTTCGATTCGGTTGCTTCGGCGCCCTGCAACTACCAGCTCAACTTCGACTTCAAGGGCTACAAGGCGGCCCAGGCCGAAGCCGTCTTCAAGATGATCGGCGGCAAGGGCAACGTCATCCAGGTGCGCGGCGTGAAGGGCTCTGCGCCCGACAACGACATGTTCAATGCGCAGCAGTCGGTGCTGGCGAAATATCCCGACATCAAGGTTGTCGCCACCGTTTACGGCCAGGCGACCGCCTCGGTCGCGCAGGCGGCGATCGCCAACGTCCTGCCCTCGCTGCCACATGTCGACGCCGTGCTCGGCCAGGGCGGCAGCGATGATGTCGGCATCGCCCAGGCCTTCGTCCAGTTTGGCGGCGATTATGCCGGCAAGATGCCGATCATCGAAGGCGGCGGCGGCACCGACTTCGTCAAATGGTGGGCCGAAGAGAATGCCAAGAATGGCTACCAGACCGTCTCGATGAACACCACGCCGGGCATTGGCGGCGCCGCGTTCTGGCTCGGCCTTTCGCTGCTCAAGGGCGGCAAGGCACCGAAGCTGATGATCATGCCGGTGGCGACGGTCGATGCCAGCAATCTCAAGGAGTATGCGAAGCTGCCGGGCGGCCAGATCATCAGCCCTACCTATTCGCTCGACTGGGTCAAGCAGAACCTGCTCAGCAAGTAGGGCTGCCATTGCCAGGGACCGGGCGCCGCCAAACGGCCGCGCCCGGTCCCTGCCCGTAAGAATCGGAGGACGAATGTCCCATCTTGCCGTAACCGATCCGGAGGGCGCTGCCGCTACGGTGCCCGACACCATGCCAAACGTCGTCTCGCTGTCGCGGATCACCAAGAGCTTCGGGCCGACGCTGGCGAATGCGCAAATCGACCTCGCCGTCTCGGCCGGCGAAATCATCGGCCTGGTCGGTGGCAATGGCGCCGGCAAATCGACGCTGATGCGCATCCTGTGCGGGGCGACGCCACCGACCCTCGGCTCGATTTCGTTCACCGGCCAGGATGTGGGCTTCGCCGACTACGACACGGCGGAGGCGCAAAGGCGCGGCATCCGCATGGTGCATCAGGAACTGTCGCTGTGCGCCAACCTTTCCGTGGCCGAGAACTTCTTCCTGGAGACGCCAGGCGACGCAGGCAACCGGCCGGGCTGGCGCGTGCTCTATCGAGCCCGCGCCCGGGCGGCGCTGGACGCCGTCTTTCCCGCCAACGGCATCGATGTGAACGCCGAAGTCGGCCATCTCTCCATCGCCGAGCGGCAGATGGTCGAGATCGCGCGCGCCGCCGCCACGCCGGGTGTCAAGCTGATCGTGCTCGACGAGCCGACCTCCTCGCTCGACCTCGACCGCTCGAGGCAGTTGCGGGCCTTCATCCGCGAACGAGCCAAATCCGGCCTTGCCTTCATCTTCATCAGCCACAAGCTGCAGGAAATCATCGACATCGCCACGCAGGTGATGGTGCTGCGCAACGGGCGCACCGCCTGGCGCGGCGATGTCGCCGGCACTTCGATTGGCCAACTTGTGCAGCTCATGGGCGGCGACGCCAATTCGATCCACCAGCACAGCGCCACTGCCGCCAGCAGCGGCGAGGCGCTGGTCAAACTGTCCGGCTTCCTGACTGCCGGGCTCGGCCGCGACGTCGAGATCGGCCGCGGCGAGATCATCGGACTGGCAGGGCTCGAGGGCAGCGGACAGAAGGAGTTGCTGCACGCCATTTTCGAGCCGGATTCCGCCAGGGGGGCCGCGGTGACCCGGAGCGGCGATGCCGGTTTCATTGCCGGCGACCGCCAGAAGGAAGGCGTGTTCCCGCTGTGGAGCGTGCTTGGAAACATCAGCATTGGCAGCCTTGCCCGCCGTCCGGCACTGGGGCTGGTTTCGCAGCGTGCCAACCGCGAGGCGGCGGCCGAAGCGGCCGGCCGGCTGCGGCTCGACGACAAGCGCTTCGGCTCCAACATCCTCGAACTCAGCGGCGGCAACCAGCAGAAGGCGCTGGTTGCGCGCGCGCTCGTCGCCGACGCTCCGATCCTGCTGCTCGACGATCCGACGCGCGGCGTCGATATTGCCACCAAGCAGGACTTCTACAGGCTCTGCAACGAGATAGCGCGCAGCGGGCGCACGCTGGTCTGGCATACGACCGAAGATGCCGAGCTTTTGGCCTGCGACCGCGTGCTGGTGTTTTCGGGCGGGCGCATCGTCAAGGAATTGAGCGGAGCGGCGATCACGGAATCGGCCGTCGTCGGCGCATCCTTCGCCCAGCAGGCGGACACGCGCGCCGGCCCGCGACACAGCACCGCCGGCGCCGGGCTTGCCCGCCGGCTGGTGAACGCGGCTCCCTTCATCGGCCTCGCCGCCGTGCTGGCGGTGATGATCTCGGCCAACCCGGCGGTCGCTTCGATCTTCGGGCTCGACCTGCTCCTGATGCCGGCGCTGTCGCTGGTGCTGGTGACGGCGGCGCAGATGTTCATCGTCGGCGGCAGCGAGATCGATCTCGGCGTCGGCGCCTTTGCCGGCCTGGTCAGCGTGCTCTCCGCCACACTGCTCTACGATCAGCCATGGCTCGGCGCGCTGGCGCTGGCGGCGGCGGTCGCCGCCTATGCCGGGCTTGGCGGCCTGATCCAGGCACGCAAGATCCCAGCCATCGTCGTCACGCTTGGCGCCTCTTTCATCTGGATGGGACTGGGCTACGCGCTGCAGCCGACGCCGGGCGGCGCCAGCCCCGAATGGCTGTCGGCGATGTTCAGCTGGTCACTGGGTTTCCTGCCCACCTCCATCATCTTAATCGCCGCGGTCGCGCTGGTGGTGCTGGTGATCGACCGGCTGCCGCTCGGCGTGGTGCTGCGCGGCTTCGGCAACAATCCGACCGCCATGATCCGCTCCGGCTGGTCGCCGACGCGCTATGCGCTGGTGCGCTACCTCGTCGCCGGACTGTTCGCGGCTGCCGCCGGCCTGTCGCTGACCGCGATCAACACGGCAAGCGATATCAATTCCGGCAATTCGTTCAC
Organism: Mesorhizobium australicum WSM2073; assembly: GCF_000230995.2. NCBI lineage: Bacteria > Pseudomonadati > Pseudomonadota > Alphaproteobacteria > Hyphomicrobiales > Phyllobacteriaceae > Mesorhizobium > Mesorhizobium australicum. The sequence continues at coordinate 5,325,308 of NC_019973.1, forward strand.
GCTGCTCAGCGTCGCCGCCGTGGTGATGGGCGGCTGCTCGCTGCTGGGCGGCGTCATCTCGCCGGTCGGCGCCGTCGCCGGGGCGGTCACGCTGGCCTTGATCGGCGCCTTGCTCGGCACGCTGAACGTGAGCAGCGACTTCAACGCGGCAACGCAAGGGCTGATCCTCATCGCCCTGCTGACGCTGCGCAGCCTGACCGCCGACCGCAGGAGCGAACAATGAACGGCCTCGCCGCCTTCAGCCTGTGGGCGCAGAAGAACCGCTGGGTCTGGTCGGCGATCGGCGTGCTCGTGCTTTGGCTGGTGCTGTCCATCGTCACCAACCGGTTCAGCCTCTCCAGCCTGTCGGGCATCATTCTATCGGCGTCGTTCCTGACCGTTGTCGGCATAGGCCAGATGTTCGTCGTCACCACCGGGCGCGGCAATATCGACCTTTCGGTGGCGTCGGTGATCACGCTCAGCGCCTTCGTGGCGCTGCTCACCATCAAGGGCCAGGATGCCAACCTCGCCATCGGCGTGGGTGCGGCGATCCTGCTCGGCCTTGCGGTCGGCTGCTTGAACTCGCTGCTCGTCGTCGGGCTGAACATACCAGCCATCATCGCCACGCTGGCGACGGGTTATGTGCTGGCGACGGCAACGCTGCTGTCGAACCGCGCCATATCGGGTTTCGCCGTCAGCCCGCTCTTGAAGACGCTGGCGACGGGCCGCGTCTCCGGCGTGCCGATCATGGCCGTCATCGCCATTGTCGGCGTGGCCGCGACCGCGTTCGTGCTGCGCTACACGGTGTTCGGACAGTTGCTGTCGGCGGTCGGCCAGAATCGCACCGCCGCGCGACTGGCGGCGATCCGCAACAACCGGATCATCGCGTCGGCGTTCATCATCTCGGCGGTGCTGGCTTCGCTCAACGGGCTGCTGCTCGGCGCTTATATAGGCGGCGCCTTCCTCGAAATGGGCCAGCCCTATCTTCTGCAGTCGATCGCCGCGGTGGTTCTTGGCGGAACGCTGATCTTCGGCGGCTCGGCCAGCGCCGTCGGCACGCTGTTCGCCAGCATCCTTTTGATCCTCATCGTCACCACCATGCAGATCGTCGGCCTGCCGCCAGGTGCGCAGGACATCGTGCAAGGCATCGTCGTCATCTTCGTTCTGGCGCTGGCCGGCCGGCAGGTGCTGTCGAGGCGAGCCGCCGTCGACCGCGCAGGCGACGACGGCACGCTGAAATCCGAGTGATGATTTCTCTTGCCAAGCTGTGGTAGAGTGATCATACCAGTAGATATGATGACGATCGGCAATGCCGGCGTCCCGCGACCAAGGAGCAAGGGCTAGATGACGACGATTGCGCTGTTCGGTGCCGGTGGCAAAATGGGCTACCGCCTTTCGACCAATTTCCGCGGTTCGCCCTATACGATCCGCCATGTCGAGGTCAGCGAGGCCGGGCGCGAGCGGCTGAAGACCGGACTGGGCTTCGACACGGTCAGCGCCGACGAGGCGCTGGAAGGCGCGGACGTGGTGATCCTGGCCGTGCCGGACACCCATATCGGCAAGGTCGCGGCCGGCATCGAGAGCAAGCTTGCGCCGGGCACGATGGTCATCGTGCTCGATGCCGCCGCACCGTTTGCCGGCCATCTGCCTAATCGTCCCGACCTGACCTACTTCGTCACCCATCCCTGTCATCCGCCGATCTTCAACGACGAGACCGACATGGCGGCCAAGAAGGATTATTTCGGCGGCGTCAAGGCCAAGCAGCACATGGTCAGCGCACTGATGCAGGGACCGGAGGCCGACTACGCCAAGGGGGAGGCTATCGCCAAGATCATCTGGGCGCCGGTAATGCGCTCGCACCGCGTTTCCGTCGAACAGATGGCGCTGCTCGAGCCGGGACTTTCGGAAACGGTGTGCGCCTCGCTGCTGGTCGTCATGAAGGAAGCGGTCGACGAGGTGGTGGCGCGCGGCGTCGACCAGCAGGCGGCACTCGACTTCCTGCTTGGCCACATGAACGTGCTCGGCGCCGTCATCTTCGGCGAAACCAAGGGGGTGTTCTCGGATGCCTGCAACAAGGCGATCGAGTTTGGCAAGCCGGTGCTGATGCGCGACGACTGGAAGCGCGTCTTCGAGCCCGAAGAGATCGCGGCCAGCATCCAGCGGATCACTTGAGCGTCTTAGGTACAGATCTGCCTTAAGTACAGATCACCTGAATTTGTGGTTGACTCATCATACCAGTTAGCTAAGCTAATGTTCGCTCGGATCACGCTTCGCCGGGAGTTCGATGCTGAGACGGGTGGAGGATGGGGGAATAGGAACTTGCCTTGGCGGAGCTGGTGGGCTTGAGCCCGGGCGTTCCGCAACCTTCACACGCTGACGAATTCAAACACAGACAAGTGGCTCGAACGATCGAGACACAGGCTTTTCAAACGGGAGGACTTCATGAAACTGACACGCAGAATGACGCTTGCCGCCTTCGCCGGCGTGCTGGCGCTCGGCACGGCGATGCCCGCCTACGCGGCGGACCTGATCGCCATCATCACCCCATCGCACGACAATCCGTTCTTCAAGGCGGAAGCCGTCGGCGCCGAGGCCAAGGCCAAGGAACTCGGCTACGAGGCGCTGGTGCTGGTGCATGACGACGACGCCAACAAGCAGTCCGAGCTGATCGATACCGCGATCGGCCGCGGCGCCAAGGCGATCATCCTCGACAATGCCGGCGCCGACGCGACCGTCGCCGCCGTGCAGAAGGCCAAGGACGCCGGCATTCCCTCCTTCCTGATCGATCGCGAGATCAACGCCACAGGCGTTGCCGTGGCGCAGATCGTCTCCAACAACTACCAGGGCGCCCAGCTCGGCGCGCAGGAGTTCGTCAAGCTGATGGGCGAAAAGGGTAATTTCGTCGAGCTGGTCGGCAAGGAATCCGACACCAATGCCGGCATCCGCTCCAAGGGCTACCATGACGTCATCGACGATTATCCGGACCTGAAAATGGTCGCGCAGCAATCGGCCAACTGGAGCCAGACCGAGGCCTATTCCAAGATGGAATCGATCCTGCAGGCCAACCCCGACATCAAGGGCGTCATCTCCGGCAACGACACGATGGCGATGGGCGCCTATGCGGCGCTCGCGGCGGCGAACCGCAAGGATGTCATCGTCGTCGGCTTCGACGGTTCGAACGACGTGCGCGATTCCATCACCTCGGGCGGCATCAAGGCGACGGTGCTGCAGCCGGCCTACGCCCAGGCGCAGATGGCGGTCGAACAGGCCAACGACTTCATCAAGAACAAGAAGTCGCCCGAGAAGGAAAAGCAGCTGATGGACTGCGTGCTCATCAATGGCGACAATGCCGCCAAGCTGGAAACCTTCGCGCTGAAGAACTGAGCCGGCACGATATAATTGCGAGGGGCGGACACGCGTTCGCCCCTCAGTGCTTTATTTTGATGCAATTCCGGACGGGAAACCGTTTCACAGTTTTCCTGGAATTGCTCTAATTTCACGTTCCGGGTGCTTTTGACCGCCATGCCGAAGACATTGACCTGGCTAACCCCTTTTAGTTGGCTGACGCTTGTCGCGCTCGCGGGCCTTGGCCTCGGCGGTTGCAAAATCCTGCCGACGCCGGTGGCGCAGAGTGAAAACAGCGCGTCTGCCTTTAACCCGGACAAGATGGTCGAGGACATCTGGGCCCCGAAGGTCATCCCCTACCTCAGGCAGAAGGCTGGGCCGTTCGCCGAGGTCCATGCCTTGGCGAAAACCGATCCGGCGGCGGCCGGCGCCAAATACGGCAATCCAAGGAAGCAGGCGAATTCGCCATGGACCTTCGCGGTCCGCGTCGAGGGCAAGATCGTCGCCGCCAACACGCAGTCGCGCGCGGCAACGATGGATGTCGACGTGGACGGCGACGACAAGGCCGATGCGCGCGTCCAGATCGGGCCGGCGATACGCGGCACCGCACTTAGAGACAGCCTCGATTTCGTCCAGTTCAACGACTTCACCAATCAGATCGACTTCGCCCAGTTCGGCAAGGCCTTCAACGCCTATGCCGGTAAGACCGTGCTGTCCAAACTGCCTCGCGAGGCGCTTGAGGGCCGCACCGCCAAGGTGATCGGCGCCTATACGATCGAAGGCGGCCAGGACCTGCCGCTGGTGACCCCGGCGGAGGCCGAGATCGGGCCGAAGCCATGAGCCCCGCTCACGAGGTTATCCTCAAGCTGGAGGACGTCTCGAAGGTTTATGCCGGCACGGTCGCGGTCAAGCAGGCGAACTTCGAGGTGCACAAGGGGGCCGTCAACGTGCTGGTCGGCGAAAACGGCGCCGGCAAGTCGACGCTGATGAAGATCATCGCCGGCGTCGAGCAGCCGACCCTCGGCCGTATCCTGCTCGAAGGCGAAGAGGTTTCCTTCTCCTCGTCGGGAGACGCGGTCGCGCGCGGCATCGGCATGGTGTTCCAGGAGCTGAACCTGTTCGGCAATATGACCGTGGCCGAGAACATCTTCGCCACACGCGAGATCACCAACCGGCTGGGCAAGATCGATCGCAAGACACAGGAAAAGCGGGCGGGCAAATTCCTCGACCGGCTCGAGGCCGGCATCCGGCCAGACATGCTGGTCGAGGACTTGCGCATCGGCCAGCAGCAGCTGGTCGAGATCGCCAAAGCGGTATCGCTCGACGCCAAGATCCTGATCATGGACGAGCCGACCTCGGCGCTGAGTGCTACGGAAGTCGAAATCCTGTTCAAGGTGATCGCCGACCTCAAGGCGCGCGGCGTCGCTATCGTCTACATCTCGCACCGGCTGGAAGAACTGATCCGCATCGGCGACACGGTCACCGTGCTGCGCGACGGGCGCATCACCGGCCAGGAGGAAATGAAGAACGTCGACACGCAGTGGATCGTGCGGCAGATGATCGGCTCGGACGCCAAGGATTTCGCCAAGGCCGACGGCCACCAGCCAGGCGAGGAAATCTTCCGCGCCGAGGAGATCTGCCTGCCGCGCGTCACCGGCGGACTGGCGGTCGACCATGTCTCGCTGTCGCTGCGCGCCGGCGAAATCCTCGGCATATACGGGCTGATGGGCGCCGGGCGCAGCGAATTGTTCGACTGCATCATGGGCCGCCACGGCCATGCCAGCGGCAAGATCTTCATCGCCGGCAGGCAAGTGAAGGAGCGCGACACGACGCGCCGCATCCAGCGCGGGCTTGCCCTGATCCCCGAGGACCGCCAGCGCGAAGGTTTGGTGTCGATCCTCTCGGTGGCCAGCAACCTGACGCTGGCGAGCCTGTCGCGCTTCGTGCGCCTGTTCCATATCCGAGGCGGCGCCGAGCGGCAGGCCGTGATGCAGATGGTGCGGGAACTCGCAATCAAGGTCGCCGACCCGGCGCAGGAAGTCTCGTCGCTGTCGGGCGGCAACCAGCAGAAGGTGGTGATCGGCAAGGCGCTGCTCACCGGACCGAAAGTGCTTCTGATGGACGAGCCCAGCCGTGGCATCGATGTCGGCGCCAAGGCCGATGTCTTCCGCACCATGCGCAAGCTTTCGCGCGACGGGCTGGGCATCCTGTTCGCCACCTCCGACCTCGACGAGGTGATGGCGTTGTCCGACCGCATCGCGGTGATGAGCAATGGCAGATTGACCGGCATGTTCGACCGCGCCGAAGCGACGGAGGCGGCGATCGTCGCCGCGTCGGCGCTGGGCCACGGACCGGCCGCACATGGGGAGCAACGCTGATGACTGACATTCCGGCCAAGGCGACCGCTCCTTCCGCCTCCGGCGGCTCCGCGTTGCTGACATTGATGAAGCTCAGGACCTTTATCGCGCTGATCGCGGTCCTGGTGTTCTTCTCGATCGCCGCGCCGAACTTCCTGTCTGCGGCGAACCTGATCCTGATGGCCAAGCACGTGGCGCTCAACGCCTTCCTGGCCATGGGCATGACCTTCGTCATCATCACCGGCGGCATTGATCTTTCGGTCGGCTCGATCGTCGGCCTGTGCGGCATGGTGGCCGGCTATCTCGTGCTCAACGGCATCGACCTGCAGATCGGCTACACCATCTATTTCAACGTCGTCGAGATCGCCCTGATCACGCTTCTGGTCGGCATAGCGATCGGCGCCGTCAACGGGCTGCTGATCACCAGGCTCAACGTCGCACCCTTCATCGCCACGCTCGGCGTGCTCTATGTCGCGCGCGGTTTCGCGCTGCTGTCCTCCGACGGCCGCACCTTCCCCAACCTGGTCGGCAAGCCGGAACTCGGCACCACCGGCTTCGGCTTCCTCGGCGCCGGCCGGCTGCTCGGCCTGCCGGTGTCGATCTGGATTCTGATCGTGGTGGCGCTGGGGGCTGCCTATCTCGCGCGCTACACCCCGCTCGGCCGGCACATCTTCGCCGTCGGCGGCAATGAGAGGGCGGCGCGCATCTCAGGCGTGGGCGTCAACATGGTCAAGATGTTCGTCTACATGTTTTCCGGCTTCTGCGCGGCGATCGTCGGCCTGATCATCTCCTCGGAGCTGATGGCCTCGCATCCGGCGACGGGCGAGAGCTTCGAATTGAACGCCATCGCCGCGGCGGTGCTCGGCGGCACCTCGATGTCGGGCGGGCGCGGCACGATCGGCGGCACCATCGTCGGCGCCTTCGTCATCGGCATCCTGTCGGACGGGCTGGTGATGATGGGCGTGAGTTCTTTCTGGCAGATGGTGATCAAGGGGCTGGTCATCATCGTCGCCGTGGTCGTCGACCAGGCGCAGCGCCGGCTGCAGCAGCGCGTCACCCTCATGCAGATGGCAAAGGCGGGTTGAGAGAATGGCGGGCTTAAGTGGAGCGCTGATCGGCTGCGGCTTCTTCGCCGTCAACCAGATGCATGCCTGGCGTGACATCGAAGGCGCCGCGATCATCGCCGTCTGCGACCGCGATCCCGAGCGGCTCAAGATAGTCGGCGACCAGTTCGGCGTGACGCGGCGCTACACCGATGCGGCGGAACTTTTCGCCGCCGAGACGCTCGATTTCGTCGACATTGCCACCACGGTCGGCAGCCATCGGCCGCTGGTCGAGATGGCGGCCGCGCATGGCGTTCCCGTGATCTGCCAGAAACCGTTCGCGCCAACGCTGGCCGACGCCAAGGCGATGGTGAAAGCCTGCGCGGATGCCGGCGTGCCGCTGATGGTGCATGAGAATTTTCGCTGGCAATCGCCGATCCAGGCGGTGCGCGCGGTGCTCGACAGCGGCGAGATCGGCACACCCTTCTTCGGCCGCATCTCCTTCCGCTCCGGCTATGACGTGTTCTCCGGCCAGCCCTATCTCGCGACGGGCAAGCGCTTCATCATCGAGGACCTCGGCATCCACATCCTCGATATCGCCCGCTTCCTGCTCGGCGATGTGTCGAGCCTGACCGCGCGAACCAAACGCATCAACCCGGCCATCGCCGGCGAGGATGTCGCCACGATCCTCATGGACCACGCTGGCGGCGCCACCTCGGTGGTCGATTGCAGTTATGCGACCAAGCTTGCCGCGGAGCCGTTCCCGGAGACGCTCATCGAACTCGATGGCAGCGACGGCACGATCCGGCTGGCGCAAGGCTACCGGCTGACCGTCACCGGCAAGAGCGGAACCAGGGTGAGCGACGTCTCGCCGCGGCTGCTGCCCTGGGCCTCGCGGCCCTGGCACAACATCCAGGAAAGCGTGCTGGCCATCCAGCGGCACTGGGTCGACTGCCTTGCATCAGGCCAGGAACCGGCGACGTCAGGCGCGGACAATCTGAGGACATTCGCCCTGGTCGAGGCCGCCTATGCCGGTGCCGCCAGCCGAGAACCGGTGCAGATCGAAGCCTTGCTGAGATGACGGCAGACGCTTTCCAGCTCTACGGCACGCGCGCGGCCGAGCCCAAGCCGGTCACGCTGCGTGCGGGCGCATTGAGCGCGGAACTGGTCAACGGCAATCTGCGCACCATCCGCCACGGCGGCACCGAAGTGCTGCGTGCCATAGCTTACATTGTGCGAGACCGCGACTGGGGCACCTATGAGCCTGACCTCACGGACCTGACCATCGACCAGACGGACGACCGTTTCTCCGTCAGCTACGCGGCAAGCTGCCTCGGTCCGGACGGCAGCCGGCTCGGCTTCGACGCCACGATCGAAGGCTCGGCCGACGGCAGGCTGGTCTTCGATGTGACCGCGCTCCCCGAGAGCGATTTCGAAACCAACCGCTGCGGCTTCTGCATCCTGCACCCGATCGCCGGCCTCGCCGGCAGCCCGGTGACGGTCGAGCACACCGACGGCAGCGTGGTCGAGACGGAACTCCCCGATCTGATCGACCCGTGGCAACCGTTCAAGGATTTGCGCGCCATCACGCATCAGGTCCGGCCCGGCGTTGTCGCGCAATGCCGGATGGAAGGCGACGCATTCGAGATGGAGGACCAGCGCAACTGGTCCGACGCCTCGTACAAAACCTATGTGCGGCCGCTGGCGCTGCCATGGCCCTATGTGCTGCCGGCCGGGCAGGCGCTGCGCCAGATGATCAGCCTGCGCATCACCGGCGATGCCAATGTGCCTGCCTCGGCGGCGCCGGCCGAACCGGTCCGCGTCGAGCTCGGGCAAGCCGGCGCGAAGCTGCCCGATATCGGCATCGTGGTCTATCCCGAGGAGATCGAGGCGGCACTTGCCGACCTGCCGTTGCTGCGAGGGCTCGGTCCCCGGCAACTGCTTTTCCACTTCGACCCGACGCGTGGTCACGGCCTCGAGGCGCTGCGCGCCCATGCCCGGCTGGCGGCCGCCTATCCTGTTTCGACGACGCTGGAGTGCGTGGTCGCTTGTGCCGGCGATCTGGACGCCGAACTTTCCGAGATCGCCGACATGGTGCGCCGGGCAGGCCTGCGGCTCGACGCCATCGCGGTGTCGCCTGCGGTCGACCGGCAATCGACGCCGCCGGGCAGTGCCTGGCCGGCATGCCCACCGCTCGAGGACGTCTACGCGGCCGCCCGCCGGGCCTTTCCCGGCCTCCGCCTCGGCGGCGGCATGTTCAGCTATTTCACCGAACTCAACCGCAAGCGCGTTCCAGCCGGCCAGCTCGATTTCATCACCCACTGCACCAATCCGATCGTACACGCCGCCGACGATCTCAGCGTGATGCAATCGCTGGAGGCGCTGCCCTTCATCACCCGGTCCACGCGGGCGATCTTCGGGACAAAGCCGTACCGGATCGGACCATCGACGATCGCCATGCGCCAGAACCCGTATGGTGGTGCGACCAAGGACAATCCTCAGGGACAGCGCATCGCCATGGCGAACCGCGATCCACGCCACGCCGCGCAGTTCGCCGCCGCATGGACGATCGGCTATGCCGCGCGCGTCGCACCGGCGGGAGTGGAGATGCTGACACTGTCCAGTTTCGCCGGACCGTTCGGCGTGGTCGCGGGATCGGGCGAACCCGTCGCAGAGGGATCGCCGCGGCCGATTTTCCAGGCCGTCAAAGGGCTTTGTGAGTTGGCCGGGCTGACGCATGTTTCCGCCGTGACGAGCGACGAGACGCGGGTCCTGGCGCTGGCCGGCCGCTCCGCGTCGGGCGAGACCATCGTCTGGCTGGCGAACCTGACACCGAACGACATGCGGGTCGACACTTCCGCGCTTGACCGGGGCGATCTCGTGATGTCTCCGTATGCGATTACCAGGATCGGTTACTTCTCGGAATTCATCACATAGAGCGCACGCGAGCGCTCGAGGTGCTTGATCATCGCCTTCTCGGCGCCGTCGGCATCCCCGTGCTCGATGCGGTCGATGATCTCTTCGTGCTCGGTCAGCGTGTATTTTTCCTTGCCGGTCCAGATCAGCATTTCGGTGTGGTATTCCTTCAGCCAGCCCAGTGTGGCTTCGCTGACGGCGACATAGATCGGATTGCCTGAAATGGACGCGATCTGGGTATGGAATTTCATGTCGGCGGAGATAAAGGCTTCGGAATCGCCACGCGCGGCGCGCTGCTCGGCCACGGTCGCCTTCAGCAATTGCACATCCTCTGATTTGGCCTTTTCCGCGGCTTCCCTGACCATGCCGCGCTCGAAGAAGATGCGCGCGGTCTTCAGGTGCTCCAGCGTGTCCCGGGACGAGGACAGGATGATCTTGGCCGCGCCATCGACCTGCTTGATGATCGACTTAGCGGTGAGTTGCAGCACCTTGGCGCGCTCGCCATGCGAGATGGCGACCAACCCCATATTGCTCAGCGCCTGCATGGCCTCGCGGATCGCCGGCCGGCCGACCTCGAAGCGCTCCATCAACTCGCGCTCGGACGGCATGTCGTCGCCCGGCTGCAGTTCGCCGCTGGTGATCAGCCGCTTCAGTCTTGCAAAGACTTCGTCGGAAAGTTTGCGCCGGACGATCGGCTCCGAACGGTTCATCGTGACGAATCACTCCCTGGCCCGGTTCCTGTTTAGCATTCCTGGCAGGATTACCGGAATGCCCGCGCCTGGAGCGGGTTCGCTCCAGCTTTGCCGCAGCCCACCGCTCTTGTCGAGGCGCGGATATTTCTTGCAATACTTATGTACTCATTATACCAGATTTCCTGCGCGACGAAACTTTTTTCGAACCCTTTTCGAGCGGCCGACCGACCATGATCACGCTTACCTATCGCATCGAAACCCCTGGCAGCATCGAGGCGCTGGCCGCCAAGATCGCCAGCGACCAGTCGACCGGCACCTTCGTCGCGCTGCCGGGCGAGACCGAGGAGCTGAAGGCGCGCGTGGCGGCGCGCGTGCTGGCGATCCGGCACCTGCCGGATGCCACGCAACCCTCTCTCCCGGGATCCGGCAGCGGGCCCTTCCGGCGCGCCGATGTCGACATCGCCTTCCCCTTCGACGCTATCGGCACCGACCTGTCGGCACTGAGGACCATTGCCATTGGTGGCACCTATTCGATCAGGGGCCTGTCCGGCATCCGCGTCATCGACATGAAGCTGCCGGAACAATACCGGGGTGCCCATCCGGGTCCACAGTTCGGCGTTGCGGGCAGCCGCGGGCTGACCGGTGTCGAGGGCCGCCCGATCATCGGTACCATCGTCAAGCCGGCGCTTGGTCTCAGGCCGCACGAGACGGCCGCGATGGTGGGCGAACTGATCGAGGCCGGCGTCGATTTCATCAAGGACGACGAGAAGCTGATGAGCCCTGCCTATTCGCCGCTGGCGGAGCGGGTGAAGGCGATCATGCCAGGGATTCTCGACCATGAGCAGAAGACCGGCAAGAAGGTGATGTATGCCTTCGGCATCTCGCATGCCGATCCCGACGAGATGATGCGCAACCACGATCTTGTGCTCCAAGCCGGCGGCAATTGCGCGGTCGTCAACATCAACTCGATCGGCTTCGGTGGCATGGCTTTTCTGCGGAAGCGTTCCGGCTTGGTGCTGCATGCCCATCGCAATGGCTGGGACATTCTCACACGCCACCCCGGCCTCGGCATGGACTTCAAGGTCTGGCAGCAATTCTGGCGGCTGCTCGGCGTCGACCAGTTCCAGATCAACGGCATCGGCTCGAAATATTGGGAGCCGGACGATTCCTTCATCCGCTCCTTCGAGGCAGTGACGACGCCGCTGTTTTCATCAGACGATTGCGCGCTGCCCGTGGCCTGCTCGGGCCAATGGGGCGGCCAGGCACCCGAAACCTATGAGCGCACCGGCCGCACGGTCGACCTCCTCTACCTCTGCGGCGGCGGCATCGTCAGCCATCCGGACGGACCCGGTGCCGGCGTGCGGGCCGTGCTGCAAGCCTGGCAGGCGGCGGTCGAGGGCATTGCGCTGGCGGACTATGCCCGCGATCACATCGAACTGGCCCGATCGATCGAAAAGTTCGGCGACGGCAAGGCAGCATGAGCATGGCCGCGCAAAACCTGCTCCTCAGTTATTATGGCGACGACCTTACCGGTTCGACGGACGTCATGGAGGCGCTTGAGCTCGGCGGCGTTCCGACGGTGCTGTTCATGAACCAGCCCGATCCGTCCTTGCTGGCGCGATTTTCGCATTGCCGCGCGGTTGGATTGGCGGGCACCAGCCGAAGCGAAACGCCGCAATGGATGGAGGAAAACCTGACGCCGGCCTTCGAATGGCTGAAAGGCCTCGGGGCGGCGATCTGCCACTACAAGATCTGCTCTACCTTCGATTCCAGCCCGGCGGTCGGCAGCATTGGCCGCGCCACCGAAATCGGCAGGCGTATTTTCGGCCGAGCGAGCGTGCCGATGGTGGTCGGGGCGCCGCAGCTCAAGCGCTACACCGCCTTCGGCAATCTTTTCGCGGCGTTCCGTGGCGAGTATTTCCGCATCGACAGGCATCCTGTGATGAGCAGGCATCCGGTGACGCCGATGAACGAAGCAGACCTGCTCGCGCATCTCTCGCATCAGACCAGTCTCAGCGCCGGCCTTGTCGACCTGGCGGCATTGCAGGCCGACGATGTTGCGCAAACGGTCGACCAGGCGATGAAAAACAGGGCGATCGTCCTGTTCGATGTTGAAAGCCGCCAGACACAGAGACGCGTCGGCGAGCAGATCTGGCGCATCCACGATCAAGGCCATGGCTTCGTTGTCGGATCCTCGGGCGTCGAATATGCCTTGCTTGCCGAATGGGCCGGCAAAGGCATCGTCTCCGGGCACGCGTCGTTCGCGCCGCCCGGCCCGGTGGACCGCCTCGCGGTCGTCTCGGGCAGCGTTTCGCCTACCACCGAGAAACAAATCCGCTTTGCGCTCGCCCACGGTTTTGACGGCGTCGAAATGGATGCGATGCGACTGGTCTCGGAGGGCGCCGGCGACGCGATCGAGCAGGCGGTCGCCACCGGGCTGGCAAGTCTGGCCAAGGGCCGCAGCGTCATCCTCTACACCGCGCTTGGCCCGCAGGCCGACCGGGGCGCCGAGATCGACAGGATCGAAGGCGCGCGAAACACGCTCGGGCGAGCGCTGGGGACCATCCTGCGCCGGCTGATCGTGGAACAGAAACTCAAGCGCGCGGTGATCGCCGGTGGCGATACGTCCAGCCACGCGCTCGGACAATTGGCCATCGACGCGCTGACCGTGCGCATGCCTTTGCCGCAATCGCCGGGATCTCCGCTCTGCGTCGCCCATGGCGGCGGTGAGATCGATGGCCTCGAAATAGCGCTGAAAGGCGGCCAGGTCGGCACCGACGCCTATTTCGAGACGATCCGGCTGGGAAGCTAAGCGACGAGCCAGGTCGTTCAATACAACGGCTTGCCCATGTGCTTCGGCGTCGGCCACTGCGCCGTGATGCCGGGTTGCACCGGCCGTTCGAGATAGGTCGCCAGAACCACGTAGCTGCGCGTCGAGGTGACGCCTGGTGTCTCGTAGAGACGCAACAGCAGGCCTTCGAGCGCCTTGGTGTCCTCGGTGCGCACCTTGAGTAGTACGCACGTATCGCCGGCGACGGTGTGGATCTCCTCGACCTCGGGATATTCCGAGATCGCCATCAGTTCAGGGGTCTTGCCCCAGCCGCTGGTGTCTATGTGAACGAAGGTGAGCAGCGGTTTTCTCACCGCGTTGGGATCGATGATGGCGGCCGTATTGCGAATGGCGCCGCTGCGCCGAAGCCGCTTGACGCGCTCGTGCGCTGCCGGCGGCGACAAGCCGACGCGATCGCCGAGTTCGGCATAGCTGACGGTCGCGTCTTCGACGAGAACGCCTAATATTTTTCGGTCGGTCGCGTCGACGTCCCGGGCCGCCGGCCTGTTCCGCGGAATGCCATCTGTTTCTTCATCCATAGCGGTATTCCCGATTGTCACGGAATTTAATACGGCCATTATGATGATATGTCGAACAACGATCAAGCTACAGCCTTGGGCGCGGACACCAGGCTGCCCATCCCGGCCCTCGCCTATCTGCTGACCGGATGCATCGCCGTGATCGGCTCGAATTCGCTGGTGCTGGGCCCGATCGCTCCGGCAGTGGCCGTGTCGTTCTCGACCAGCGTCCCCATGGTGATGATGGCGGCGGCCGCGTTCGGCCTCGGCACATCGGCGAGCGCCCTGTTCCTGGCACGCCATATCGACCGGCTCGGCGCGCGCCGGATGTTGCGGGCGGCCTTGCTGCTGCTGGCATTGGCCTTGGTCGCCAGCGAGGCCGCGCCGACGGTGAGCGCGCTGGTTGCCGCGCAGCTTATCGCTGGGATCGCGGCCGGCGTCGCCATGCCGGCAATCTATGCCAGTGCCGCGGCCATCGCCCCGCCCGGGCGGGAAAGCGGCACGATCGGCGTGGTGCTGACCGGGTGGACGCTCAGCATGGTGGCCGGCGTTTCGCTGTCGGCGGTGCTTGCCGATCTCGTGCACTGGCGCGCCGTCTTTGTCGCCGTGGCCGTGCTGGCGACGCTGGCGCTTGGCGGCCTCAGCGCATCGTCGCTCCCGGATGTCCGGAAGGCCGGACCGGCACCCGCCCCGCTGGTGGCGTTGAACATTCCGGGCATTGTGCCGCTTCTCATCGCATGCGGCGCCTTCATGACCGCCTTCTACGGTGTCTATGGCTACCTTGGCGACCACCTCCACAGCGGGCTGGGGCAGCCGGTCAGCGCCAATGGGCTGGCGGCCCTCGCCTATGGCGCGGGATTTGGCACGGCGGCGCTCTTCGACGGCATCATCGACCGGCTGGGCGCCCGACGCGTCATGCCCTTTGCCTACCTTCTCGTCGCCATCGTCTACGTGGCGATCGCCGCGATCAGCGGCAGCTATGGCTTGACGCTCGCCATGGTGGCTGCCTGGGGACTTGCCAATCATTTCGGGCTGAACGTGCTGGTGATGCGCCTGTCGGCGCTCGATCCGTCGCGGCGGGGCACGATCATGGGGCTGAACAGCGCGGTGACCTACCTCGCGGTGTTCGTCGGCACCACCGGCTTCGGGCCGCTCTATTCCGGCTTCGGCTTCGCCACATGCGCGGCAGTTGCGGCCTTGCTGATGCTGATTGCCGCTGGCGCGGCGGCATGGCGCACACGCTAGAACTTTCCTCCCGTCGCATTGCTCCAGTCGGCACAACGTGATTGGCCAGCGGCCTGTCGCGTAGTTGACAGCGGCCCCACCATCCTTCCATACAAAACGCGTTAATGTTCTCAGGGCGGGGTGAAAGTCCCCACCGGCGGTAACGGCTTCGGCCGAAGCCCGCGAGCGCTTTCCGCTATCGGAGAGGTCAGCAGATCCGGTGTGATTCCGGAGCCGACGGTTAGAGTCCGGATGAAAGAGAACGAAACGGAAGACGGACCGCCCCGGCGGGCCGCATTTCGTATCGTGCGTCCTGATTCTGGTTCGAAACGGAAGGATGGACCCATGAATCAGCATTCCCACAAAGACTATGAAACAATCCGCATCGCCGTCATCAGGGCGCGCTGGCATGCCGACATCGTCGACCAGTGCGTGCAAGCCTTTGGGGCGGAACTGGCCGAGATTGGCGGCGGACGCTTTGCCGTCGACATCTTCGACGTGCCCGGCGCCTACGAAATTCCGCTCCATGCCAAGACGCTTGCCGGGACCGGCCGCTACGCCGCGATCCTCGGCACGGCATTCGTCGTCAATGGCGGCATCTACCGGCACGACTTCGTCGCCAACGCTGTTATCGACGGCATGATGAACGTGCAGTTGTCGACCGGCGTGCCCGTGCTTTCGGCGGTGCTCACGCCCCACAATTTCCACGACAGCGCCGAGCATCATCGCTTCTTCTTCGAGCATTTCACGGTCAAGGGGAAGGAAGCGGCAAACGCCTGTGTGCAGATACTCGCCGCGCGGGAAAAGATCGCGGCCTGAAGCGGCGCTGCCGGGGTGGAAATCCCGGTAACGGGCTGTAGTATCCCGGAAAATACTGAGTTCGGAGGATGCCGGTGCAGACCAAGAAGATCATCAATGACGGCAACCGTGCCGTCGACGAAATGCTCGAAGGGATCCTGGCCGCGCATCCTCGCCATCTCGGGAGCGTGGACGGCAGTCCGCGCTCGATCATCGCCCGCGATGGACCGAGGCCCGGCAAGGTCGGGCTGGTGATCGGCGGCGGCTCCGGCCACGAGCCGACCTTTCTCGGCTTTGTCGGCAAGGGGCTGGCGGACGCGGCGGCTGTCGGCAACGTCTTTGCCTCGCCGCCGCCCGATCCGATCCTCGAATGCACCAAGGCGATCAGCGGCGGCGCCGGCGTGCTGTTCATGTACGGCAACTATGCCGGCGACGTGATGAATTTCGACATGGCGGCCGAGATGGCCGCCATGGACGACATCGAGGTGCGCACGGTGCTGACCACCGACGACGTCGCCTCGGCGCCGCGTGACCAGCGGCGGAAGCGCCGTGGTGTCGCGGGTAATTTCTTCATCTTCAAGGCGGCCGGTGCCGCCTGCGACCTGATGCTCTCCCTCGACGAATGCGAGCGCGTCGCGCGCAAGGCCAACGACCGCACCTTCACGATGGGCGTGGCACTGTCGCCCTGCTCGCTGCCGCAGACCCGGCGGCCGAATTTCGAGATCGGCACGGACGAGATGGAAATCGGGATGGGCATCCATGGCGAACCCGGCATCGCCCGCGGCAAGCTCGGGACCGCCGACGAAATCACCGACGCGATGCTGGACAAGATTTTCGCCGAGATGGCGCCGAAGCGCGGCGACAAGGTCGCGGTGCTGGTCAATTCGCTGGGTTCGACGCCGCTGATGGAGCTCTACATCATGAACCGCCGGGTCAAGCAGAGGCTCGACGCCATCGGCGTTTCGGTCCACGCGACCTGGGTCGGCAACTACTGCACGTCGCTGGAAATGGCCGGCGCTTCGGTGACGCTTTTCCATCTCGACGAAGAATTGCAGGCGATGCTCGACCACCCCTGCGACTGCGCCATGTTCCGTGCCGGCTGAGGAGCGCTCCATGACCATCGCCGCGTTCGACCTGAAAAGAATGTTCGATGCGATCGCCGTGGCGATGGAAGCCGACAGGGACCGGCTTTGCCAGCTCGACGGCGTCATCGGCGACGCCGACCACGGCATTGCCATGGCGCTCGGGTTCAACGCCGTGCGCGATGCGCTGGCATCGCTCGACCTTACGGCGGCCGAGCCGACCGCGCTCCTCAACACCGCGGCGAAATCGTTCCTCAATGCCGTCGGCGCGTCCTGCGGCCCGCTCTATGCCACCGCCTTCATGCGCGCCGCCGCCGCCGTCAAGGGCAAGGCGACGCTGGCGGATGCCGATGTCGTCGCGCTGCTGCAGGCCATGGCGCAAGGCATCAAGGATCGCGGCAAGGCCGAAACCGGCGAAAAGACAATGGTCGACGCCTGGCAACCGGCGGCGGAAGCGGCCGGCGCCAGCAATGCAGCAGGAAAAAACCTTGCCGAAAGCCTCCAGGCCGCTTTTGCCGCCGCCGAGCGCGGCGCGGAATCGACCAAGGACATGATCGCCGCCAAGGGCCGCTCGTCGCGGCTCGGCGAGCGCTCGCTCGGCCATATCGATCCCGGTGCGGCTTCGGCCGTCACCGTCATCGGCGCGATGCGCGCCAGTCTCGCTTAGCCCTTCGCCGCGTCGAGCTTGTCGATCGCCTGGACGTTGCCGGCCGACGGTCCTTTCTCGTCGAACTCCGAGGCCAGCCAGGTATCGACAATGGCCTTGGCGAGTTCCGGGCCGATGACGCGGGCGCCCATGGTGATGATCTGGGCGTTATTGGATTTCGCCGCGCGTTCGGCCGAATAGGTGTCGTGGGTGAGTGCAGCGCGGATGCCCGGCACCTTGTTGGCCGAGATCGAGACGCCGATGCCGGTGCCGCAGAACAGGATGCCGCGATCGTTCTCGCCGTCGACGATCGTCTGGGCAAGTTTCCGCGACAGATCGGCATAGAAGCCGGCCTGGCTGAGGTCGCTGACGGTGAGCCCCGGCTTGGTCGCCAGATGCGCTGATATGACGTCGAGCAGCGGCTTGCCGGCGCTGTCGGCTCCAATGGCTATTTTCATTTTTTGTCCTTTCCAGTTCGATGATTCAGATGGCGGCCGACGCGCGGCGCAGGATGTCGATGTAGCCTTCGGCCTGCCAGGCCGAGCGGCCGATGAACAAGCCGTCGATGTTGGGCTGGGCGATCAGTTCCGCGGCATTGCCGGGATTGACGCTGCCGCCATAGAGCACCGGCGGCATGGACGGCAGCAGGCCGGCGGCGACTGTCTTGATCAGCGCCTGCTGCTTGTCGGCATAGTCGGAGCTGGCCGGAATGCCCTTGTCGCCGATCGCCCAGACCGGCTCGTAGGCGAACAGGATTTTTGCTCCCCTCGCCTCGCCCTCGAGGAATTGCAGTGCACCCTCGACCTGGCTGGTCAGCACCGCATCGGCCTTGCCGCTTTCGCGCTCGGCCAGCGTCTCGCCGACGCAGATCAGCGGCATCAGTCCGTGCTTGACCGCCGCCGCCGTCTTCAGCCCGACCGTGCGGTCGGTCTCGCCGAAGTGCTCGCGCCTTTCGCTGTGGCCGAGTTCGACCAGGTCTAGGCCGCAATCGTTCAGCATCACCGGCGAGATCTCCCCGGTCCAGGCGCCGGCGTCGGCCCAATGCATGTTCTGCGCGCCGACCTTGACGCGCGTCGTCGACAGCGCCTGCCCGACCTCTCGCACCGCCGTGAAAGGCGGGACGACGAAAGGCTGGATGCGATCGTCGAAACCCGCCACGAAGCCGGCCAGTGCGCCTGCAAAATCAAGCGCCTCGGCGAGCGTCTTGTTCATCTTCCAGCTTGTACCGACCCAGTAAACCACGCGTACACTCCTTGGTCCTCAGTCCCCGTTTGATCATCAATCCTTGTCGGCGACCACCGTCAGCGAGACGCCGGCCGCATCCAGCGTGTCCCGCATCCCGGGCTCCGGCCCGCGCCCGGTGAAGACGGCGTCGAATGCTTTGAGATCGGTCAGGAAATGCAGCGCGCTGCGGCCAAACTTGCCGTGATCCACCAGCAGATATTTGCGTGTCGCCGCGGCCATCATCAGTCGCTTGGCCTGCACCACTTCCTGGTCCTGATGGAAGGCGGAGGCGCCATGGATGGCGGACGACGACAGGAAGGCGACGTCGGCACGCAGCGACCGCAGCGAAGCCTCGGCGAGCAGGCCGAAGAAGCCGTGGAATTTCTTCGAGTACTGGCCGCCGAGCGCGATCAGGTTGATGCCCGCGACTCCGGCCAGGTCCTGGATGACGGCGAGATTGTTGGTGATCACCGTCAGTGGCCTGAGATCGGCGAGATACCGCGCGATACCGCCCGCGGTCGAGCCGTCGTCGATGATGACCGTCTGGCCGGGTTCGATCATGGTCACGGCCGCCGCCGCAAGGCGCTGTTTTTCCCCGATCGCCTGCTTCTGCCGGTAGCGGAAATCGCTTTCAAACAGACTGCTCGGCTGGATCGAGGCGCCGCCGCGCACCTTGCGCAGCAAACCGCTCTCCTCGAGCTCGTCGAGGTCGCGATGCACGGTCATCCTGGAGACGCCAAAGCGGGAGGCAAGATCGTCGACGCTCGCCGCGCCGGCGTCCACCAGGAAGTCCATGATGCCTTGGCGTCTGTTGTCGCTCTTCATTCTCGCCGACCCGCCAACGCAGAAGCCTGGCTCCTTGATCGAACGAAGATATAACAGATATGATCGCATAGGTATCATGATTTTTGTGATAATGGGATATTTTTGTGGGATATTTCGCCGGCTTTTATCGCGCCGCTGTAACAAGAATTGCTGCCGGGACGGTCTGTCACGGTTGCGGTTGCGCGGGATTCCGGCCAGAAGCATCGGTGGGCTGAACGATGCGCGGGCGGCCCGCAACCACAGTTCGAAACCAGATACGGGAGACTAATCGTTGGCTCGCATCACACTGAGACAATTGCTCGATCACGCCGCCGAATACGGCTATGGCGTGCCGGCCTTCAACATGAACAACATGGAACAGGGCCTCGCCATCATGGAGGCTGCCGAGGAGACCAAGTCCCCGGTCATCCTGCAGGCGAGCCGCGGCGCGCGCGCCTATGCCAATGACGTGGTGCTGGCCAAGCTGATCGACGCGCTGGTCGAAATCCATCCCGACATCCCGGTCTGCATGCACCTCGACCATGGCAACAACGAAGCCACCTGCGTCACCGCGATCCAGCACGGCTTCACCTCCGTGATGATGGACGGCTCACTCAAGGAAGACGGCAAGTCGCCGGCCGACTATGCCTATAATTCCGGCATCACCAAGCGCGTCGTCGACATGGCGCATTGGGGCGGCGTGTCGGTCGAAGGCGAGATCGGCGTGCTGGGCTCGCTCGAGAGCGGCGGCGGCGAGCAGGAAGACGGCCACGGCGTCGAAGGCGCGATCAGTCACGACCAGCTCCTGACCGATCCGGTGCAGGCCGAACAGTTCGTGCGCGACACCCATGTCGATGCGCTGGCGGTGGCCATGGGCACCAGCCACGGCGCCTATAAATTCTCGCGCAAGCCCGACGGCGCGGTGCTGGCGATGAACGTGATCGAGGAGATCCACCGGCGCTTGCCGAACATGCATCTGGTCATGCACGGCTCGTCCTCGGTGCCGGAGGACCTGCAGGAGATCATCAACAAATATGGCGGCCAGATGAAGCCGACCTGGGGCGTCCCGGTGGAAGAGATCCAGCGCGGCATCAAGCATGGCGTGCGCAAGATCAACATCGACACCGACAACCGCATGGCGCTGACCGGCGCGATCCGCAAGGTGCTGACCGAAAATCCCAGCGAGTTCGATCCGCGCAAATATCTGACGCCGGCGATGGCGGCGATGAGGAAGCTCTGCAAGGAGCGCTTCGAGCAGTTCGGCACCGCCGGCAATGCGCCGAAGATCAAGCCGCTGCCGGTTTCGGAAATGGCCAAGCGCTACAAGTCGGGCAGCCTCGATCCGAAATTCGCCTAGTTCGATCCGGTTGCATTTCATGGACAGGAGCCGCAAGGGCTCCTGTCCGATTTCTATCCGGCCTTCGGCGAAATCCCCGCCCTGCCGGCGTCGATGAACGGTGCCCAATAATCGACCGACTCGCGGATCATGGCGACCACCTGATGGTCGACCGGCTCGCGCTCGCGGAAGGATAGTTCGAGGCAGATTTCGTTGTCGGTGCCGCCGCCGCGTCGTACCGTCTCCAGCAGCTTCTCAGGCGTGATGCGGCCGTCCTTGTTGTGGGCCGCGGTGAATGGCCAATGACCGCCCTTGTTCATCGACGATTGCTTGATGTGGATGATCGGCGACTTCAGGGGAAAAGCTTCGGCCCAGGCATAGGGATCGATGTCGGCCGGATTGGAGGAAGTGACGTCGCCATGGTCGATGTCGACCATCATCTCCAGCGGAATGGCCATGCCGGCCGCGTCGATCGCGTCCTGCAGCATCCGGCAATTCTCGATCGTATGGCCGAATTCGCGACCGACCGACATCGGCTCCCAGAACAGATAGGTCAGGCCTGCCGCCCGGGCGTGCTCGGCGACCTCGCGCCAGCAATCCAGCGCGATGTCGAACAGCCTGGCGCGACGGGCGGGGTCGTCATAGTCCCGATGCGTGAAAATGGCGAACTGCGTGCCCATGCCGCTGGCGCCAAGCTCGGCCGAGATGTCGGCGAAGGTCTTGAACCAGTCGACATAATAGCGGCGCACATCGGCATCCGGATGGCCGAAATGGTTCAGCCGGCCATAGGGGCCGGTCATGCCGGAGGTGACGCGCACGCCGGTTCGAGCCAAGGCGTTGCGGAACAGGCGGACGAACTTGACGATCGTCGCCGCCGGCCAGCCTGGGTTGACGAATTCATGCGTGAGCTGAACGTCGCGAATGCCGATTTCATAGGCAACGGTATCGATCAGGTCGTCCGGCTCGGCGAAGCGGTTGACCAGCGGATTGGTGTTGAGGGAGAGCGTGAAAGCCAAGGTCGCGATCCCTTCAACGCCGGCGCCGAACAGGGGCAATGAGCGTCATCAGCCTGCCCTTGCCTGCCGGCTGGCGCACCAATGCTCGAAGGCCGACTTCTCCTCGGCGGACAAACGCAGGCCATGCTTGGTGCGCCGTTCGAGAATGTCGGCCGCGTCTTCCGCCCATTCCTGTTCGAAGAGGTAGTTCGCCTCGCGCTCGAAGAAATCCTTGCCGAAGCACCGCCCCAGTGCGGCGAGCGATCGGGCGCCGCCGACCACGGACCGCGTCCTGGTGCCGTAGAGCCGGCCGTAATGCTTGAGCAGCGATGCCGGCATCCATGGATACTCGCCTGCGAGGTTGCCAAGAAACTGTTCGAAGTCGGCATTGGCGATGTCGCCGCCGGGCAGATGCGCCTTCGCGGTCCAGGCTTTGCCCATGCGGGGAAAGAACGGTGCGATCCTGTCCAGCGCGTGCTCGGCCAGTTTGCGGAAGGTGGTGATCTTGCCGCCGAAGACGGAAAGCAGTGGCGCCTGCGCGTCCGGCGCGTCGAGTTCGAAAATATAGTCGCGCGTCACCGCGCTCGGATTGTCGGCGTTGTCGTCATAGAGCGGCCGGACACCGGAGAACGAATGGACCACGTCGCCCCGCGCAAGGCCGCGCTTGAAATAGCGATTGACCACTTTGATGAGGTAATCGATCTCGCTCTCATCCGCCCTCACATCCTCGGGCCGGCCCTCGTAGGGGATGTCGGTGGTTCCGATCAAGGCTAGATCGTTCTGGTAGGGATTGATGAAGATGACGCGCTTGTCGTTGTTCTGGACGAGATAAGCCTGCCTTCCCTCCCAGAATTTGGGCACGACGATATGGCTGCCCTTGACGAGGCGGACGTTGCGCCTGGAGTTCTGGCCGGCAACGCGGTTGACGATGTCGTTGACCCAAGGGCCGGCGGCATTGATCAGCGCGCGGGCCCGTACACTGGTCTTGATGCCGGTCCTGACGTCGCGCATCTCGACAACCCAGAGGCCGCCCTCGCGGCTGGCCGCGGTGCAGGCGGTGCGGGTGAGGACCTTCGCTCCCCGTTCGGCGGCGTCGAGCGCATTGATGACGACGAGGCGGGCATCGTCGACCCAGCAGTCCGAATATTCGAAACCGCGCTTGAAGCTGTCCTTGATCGGCGCCCCCTCGGGCGCTGTGCGCAGGTCGAGCGTCCGCGTGGCGGGCAGCCGCTTGCGGCCGCCGAGGTGGTCGTAGAGGAAGAGGCCGAGCCGCACCAGCCATGCCGGCCGGTCGTCCGGGCTGTGCGGCAGCACGAAGCGCATCGGCCAGATGATGTGCGGCGCCGATTCCAGCAGCACCTCGCGCTCGATCAGCGCCTCGCGCACCAGGCGGAACTCGTAATATTCGAGGTAGCGCAGACCGCCATGGACGAGCTTGCCCGAGCGCGAGCTGGTGCCTTCGGCGAGATCGTCCTTTTCGCACAGGATGACGGAAAGCCCGCGGCCGGCGGCGTCGCGCGCGATGCCGGCGCCGTTGACGCCGCCGCCAATGACGAAGAGGTCGACTATGTCAGGGCCGACGCTCATCTTGCCGTCGCCCCACTGCCTGATTTTCGCATCATGGCCATCGCTCTCAGCACGGATTGACCGGAGGCAGGCCGGCCAGGTAGCGGCGCACTTCCTCGGCGGCCTGCTCGGCGGCATAGGTCACGGTGCGCACCGAAGCGCCGGCGATATGCGGCGTCAGCGTCACATTGGGCAGCTGCAGCAAGGGCCAGTCCGACGGCACCGGTTCGACCGCGAAGGTTTCCAGCATGGCGCTGGCGATCTGCCCTGAAACCAGCGGCTCGTAGAGTGCGTCGTAGTCGACCAGCGGGCCACGCGCCGTATTGACGAAGATCACGCCCGGCTTCATCCGCGCGATGGTGTCCTTGCCGATCAGACCGCGTGTCTCCTGCGTCACCCGCGAATGCAGCGTGACCACATCGGAGCGCGACAGGAGGTCGTCGAGCGCAACCAGTTCGACGCCAGCGTTGCGATCCTCGGCGCTCAGTTGCACATAGGGATCGCTGACCAGGACGTGGCAGCCGAAGGCGCGCAGCAGGCGCACCACCTTCGTGCCGATATTGCCGTAGCCGACCACGCCGACGGTCATTTCGCCGAGCTCGCGGCCGGTGCGGTCGGCGCGGTAGAGATCGCCGCGCCATTCCCCCTTGCGCAAGGCCTCGTGGCCGACCCGGATCAGCCGCGTCTCGGCCAGGATGGCGCCGATGGTAAACTCAGCCACGGCAGTGGCGTTGCGGCCGGGCACATTGACCACGGTGATGCCGTGCACCCTGGCCGCTTCCATGTCGATGTTGATCGGGCCGCCGCGCGACACCGCGACCAGCTTGAGCCCTGGCAGGCGCCGCATCATGCCTTCCGACAGGGGCGCAAGCTGGGTGACGACGATTTCGGCATCGCCGATGAAGTCGACGACCTCGTCGGGATGGCCGAAATATTCCTTGACCCTGTCGAGGCCGAGCGCGGCGTTGCCGAACTCCATCGGCTCGTCGGGCCAGGCCGTCTGCAATGTCCTGATATCGAGGTCGCCACTGGCCACCTTCTCGATTTTGGCGCGAAACACCTCCGGCAGCATGAAGTTGTCGCCAATGATCGCTATTTTCCTCAGCATACTCGACTTCTCAATTTTCCTGCGATGTCGCCATGGCACGCCAGACCGGCCGCAGGGCCTGGTGCGCCAGCATGTAGGACGGGGTCATCCTGTCGTAGATCGCGGCGAGATCCGGGTCGCTCGGCTCGGCCTCGCCGAGCAGCGGCGTCACCCATTCGCCGACGCATTCGTCCATGGAGGCGTATTGACCGACGCAGACCGCCGCGATCATTGCGGCACCGGCCGCACCGGCCTCCTCGCGCGCGCTCGTGCGCGTGTCGGCACCAATGGCCGCACCCAGGATCTTGCGCAGCGCCGGGCTTCTGGCGGCGCCGCCGGTCAGGCGAATTTCGCGTGGCAGCGGGCCCATGGCGGCGTAGCAATCGCGCGCCGCGAAGGCCAAGCCCTCGAAGACGGCGCGCACCAGATCGGCGTAGCCGTGACGCGACGAAATGCCGACGAAGCCTGCCCTGGCATTGGCATCGACGAACGGTCCGCGCTCGCCGGCTTCCGACACGTAGGGCTGGTAGAGCAGCGAAGCCGGCTGCGAGGCCGCGATCCAGGCATCGACCAGCGCGATCATCTCGCCATTGCTGCGGGTTATGCCTTGCGAGGCGAGGATGCCGGAAGCGAGGCCAAGCACCCAGTCGATGTTGAGCGTCGCCGCCATGTTGGACTGCATCTGCGCGAAGACGCCCGGCGCCGGCATCGCCATCGTATAGCCGGTCGCCGCTTCGTTGAGCTGCACATCATCAGGGGTCTCGGCCAGCCGCATGTGCATGCCGGTGGAACCGATGATCGAGCAGCCGGGCTTGCGCTCGCGGTCGAGGAGGCCGGCGCCGAGCGCGGTGCAGACGACGTCGACATAACCGAGCACGACGGGTGTGCCGGCAAGCATGCCGGTGACTTCGGCGGCGGCCGGCGACAGTCCGGCGCTGTGGCTCGTGCCGTCGACGATCGGCGGCAGCAGGTGCCTGAGATCGGCGACGCCGAGGACGTCGAGCACGTCCCCACTGTAGTCACGGGTGCGGAAGTCGCCGAAAGTGAAGGTCCCTTCGGACGGATCGGTGGCGCGTTCGCCGGTCAGCTTGAAATAGAGCCAATCCTTGCAGTGGAACGCGGTCGCGGCCTTGCCGAGCATTTCGGGCATGGTGCGCTTCATGAAGGCGAACTGCGAGCCTTGCTGGCAGGCGGCAAGACCGCTGCCGGTCTTCTCGAAGCGCAGCCGGTCATCGGGCCGCGCGCGGATTTCCTCGACGACGCCCGCGGCGCGCGCGTCGAGCCAGAGCCAACCCTTGGCCACCGGCTCGCCCTTGCCGTCGATCAGCCAGGTGCCGTCCCCCTGCCCGGTCACCGCGATGGCGACGGTCCGGCTGGCGAGATCGGGCACCTTGTCGGCAAGCTGGCGCAAGGTCGTGGCGGCATCGGCCCATGTGCGGGCCAGATCCTGTTCGGCGCCGCCGCCCGGCAGCGTCTCGTAATGGTTCGGCGTTGCCGCGGCCGCGATCTGGCGGCCCTTCGTGTCGAAAGCGATGGACTTGATGACGGAAGTGCCGGCATCGATGCCTATTAATAGATCGCGCATCATGCGAGCTCCATGCCGTGCGAGATCGCCTTGCCGCTCGCCTGGTCGAAGACGTGCAGGTTCTTCGGATCGATGCTGACATTGATGGGCGCGCCGAGGTCGAGCCGGGTGCGGTCATGCTCCACCAGGACCAGCGAGCCGCCGGCGAAGTCGGCGGCGATGTGGGTCTGGTCGCCGAGCCATTGGTTGGCCGAGACCCTGGCCGGAACACCCTCCTTCGAGCGCCTGACCGCATAGGGCCTGATGCCGATGACCACCCGCTCGCGGCTGAGCAGCTGGTCGCGAACCGGAGTGCTGAAGGCGTCCTTGTCATAGTCGAGCGACAGCCCGTCGGGCAGCTTGAGACTGATGCGGCCGGCGGTCGTGCCGACAAAGGCCTCGAAGACGTTCATCGGCGGCTCGCCGACGAAGGTGCCGGTGAACAGGTTCGCCGGGCGCTCCTTGATCCGGTCCGGCGTATCGAACTGCTGCAGCACGCCGCCCTCCATCACCGCGATGCGGTCGGCCAGCGCATTCGCCTCGGTCTGGTCGTGGGTGACCAGGATCGCGGTCAGGCCGCGTTCCTTGATGAAGTGCTTGATGCGGCCGCGCAGCACGGCGCGAAGCTGCGGCTCGAGCTGGCCCATCGGCTCGTCCAGCAGATGCAGGTCGGCCTCGCGGATCAGCGCCCGGCCGAGGCTGGCGCGCTGCTGCTGGCCACCCGAAATGGAGCTGGGATAGCGCTCCAATATGTCCTCGATCTCCAGCAGCTTTGCGATGCTGGCGACCTTGGCGTCGACCTCGCTCCTGGGCAGCCTTGCGGCCTTGAGGGCAAAGGCCATGTTCTCGCGCACGGTGAGCGGCGGATAGAGCGAATAGCCCTCGAAGGCCATCGCCACATTGCGTTTGACCGGCGGCAAGGTGTGTACCGTGCGGCCGGCGACCGCGATCGCGCCACGCGACACCTCCTCGAAGCCAGCGATCATTCGCAAGGTCGAGGTCTTGCCGCAGCCCGACGACCCGAGCAGCGCCACGATCTCGCCCTCGCCGATCTCCATCGTCAGGTTCTTGACGGCGTGAACGCCCCTGTCGATCGGGCCATAGAACTTGTCGACGCCTGATATGGTGAGCGCGCTCGGGCTCATGCCGCTTCTCCGTTGCGCAGTTTGACGACATTCCTGGCGCCGATGCGCTCGCCGCTCGCCCGATCGAACAGCAGGGCGCTCTCGCCGTCGACGGCGATATGCGCCTTGCCTTCGCTGCGCCCCGGGGTTCCGGCCGGGCGCGAGACCAGGATTTCACGGCCGCGCACGGTGCGCACCAGGGTAACGATCTTTTCGTTGAGCGGCGTCTCCGCCTCGACGGTCACCGGAACGGCGCCGGGTTCGTTTTCGCCGACGAAATGCAGGGCCTCGGGTCTCAGCCCGATGATGCAGTCGCGGCCGATGGCGGCCTCGGGAGCATCGGCGAGATGGACCTGCACATTGGACAGGCCGACATAGCCCCCCCGGGCATCGCGCGCGGGCTTGACGTCGAGCAGGTTGATGGTCGGATCGCCGAACAGCCGCGCGATCTCGACGTTGGCCGGCTCACGATAGATCTGCTCGGGCGTGCCAAGCTGCCTGATGACGCCTTGCGACATCACCGCGATGCGGTCGCCGAGCGCCATGGCTTCCTTGTAGTCCTGGGTAACGTAAACGACGGTGGCGCCGCGATCGGCGAGCAGCCGCGGCAGTTCGAGCCGCATCTCGAAACGCAGCTTGGCGTCGACATTGCGCAAGGGATCGTCGAGCAGAAGCAGCGGCGGCGAACCGACCAAAGCGCGGGCAAGGGCCGTGCGCTGCTTCTGGCCGTTTGAGAGCGCGCGCGGCTTGTGGCTCAGCACATGGCCGATCTTCAACAATTTGGCGACGCTCTCGACACCGGCCTTGATCGCGCTCTGCGACGAGCGCTTGGCCGCCAGCGGCGTCGCGATATTGTCGAAAGCGCTCATATGCGGAAACAGCGCGAAATTCTGGAACGCCATCCCGACGCCGCGGAATTCCGCGTCGACATCGGTCATGTCCTCGCCGCCGATCAGGATCTTGCCTTCGTCCGGATCGATGACGCCGGCGACCAGCCGCAACAGCACCGTCTTGCCGGCGCCCGAGGGACCAAACAGCACCAGCGTTTCGCCATCGGCGACGGTCAGCGACAGATTGTCGAGGACGGTCTGGCTCTTGTAGCGCTTGACGACGTTTCTGAGTTCGAGGCTGGCCATTTCTATCCTTTCACCGCGCCGAGCGACAGGCCCTCGACCAGATAGCGCTGTGCGTAAAGGGCGAGCGCCAGCGTCGGCGTGATCGACAAGACTATGGCCGCCGAAATCTGGCCGTACTGGATGCCCGATGAAGTGATGAAGGCCAACGCGCCGACCGTCACCGGCTGCTTGTCGGCCGAAGCCAACACCAGCGCGAAGACAAAATTGTTCCAGGCGAAGATGAAGGCAAGCAGGCCGGCCGCCGCGATGCCAGGGCCGGCGAGCGGCAGCGCGATCTTGCGAAAGGTGGCGAACCAGGAATGGCCGCCGATGCGGTAGGCATATTCGATGTCGGCCGGAATATCCTCGAAATAGCCGCGCACGATCCACAGGATCAGCGGCAGGCAGATCAACTGGTAGACCCAGATCAGCCCGATATAGGTGTTGGCCAGGCCGAGCTTCTGGAAATAGAGGGTCAGCGGCAGCAGCACCAGAAGTGCCGGCGCGAACTTGAACGACAGCAGCGTGAAGGCGATATCCTCCGAACCCCGGAATTTGTGACGTGCGAAGGCGTAGGCCGCCGGCACGCCGAGCAGCAGCGAGACCGCCACCGAAGTCACCGACAGGAACACCGAGTTCCAGAGGTTGCGCATGAAGGCGATGTCGAGCGTGCCGGCGGCGGTCATCAGCTTGCCGGTGATCAACGCCGTGTAGTTGGCGAGCGTCGGTTCGAAGATGAGCTGCGGCGGGATGCGCAGAATGGTCTCGTTGGTCTGGAACGACATCATGAAGATCCACAGGATCGGGAACATGAAGAAGATCACGACCAGCGTCAGTGCCGCGCCGCGCAGGATGCGTTCGAGAAGCGAGGTATGTTCCATCGCCGCCTCCTATGCCTGGCCGCGGGCGCGTTCGCGCAGCCTGAGCCAGTTCTTGATGAAGATGTTGGAGAGGAAATAGGTGATCGCCCACAGAATGATCATCAGCGCCGCCGAGCGACCGACATTGGTCGACTGGAAGAAGTTGAGATAGGCCTCGACCTGGAAGACGGTCAGCGTGTCGCCCGGCCCGCCTTGCGTCATCGCGTAAATGATGTCGAACTGCTGGATGGAATCGAGCAGGCGAAACAAGGTCGCCGTCAGGATGTAGGGCGTCAGCATCGGCAGCGTGATGCGGAAAAAGACGAAGCTCCTCGGCACGCCGTCGAGCGCGGCGGCCTCGAAGGGCTGCGTCGGCAGGCTGCGCAGGCCGGCAAGCAGGAGGATCATGATGAAGGGCGTGTAGACCCAGATGTCGACCAGCACGACGGTGAACAGCGCCGTCGACGGCGACGACGCCCAGCGAAAATCCTGCAGCCCGATGAGGCTGGCGAGATAGCTCAGCACGCCGAAGCCCGGATTGGTCATCAGCTTCCACATCAGCGCTGCCAGTGCGGGCGCCGTCATCAGCGGCATCAACAGCATGATCGAGATGAAGTTGTTGAGCGTCGAGCGCTTCTGCAGCAGCAGCGCGATGGCGAGACCGAGAAGCAGTTCCAGCACGACCGTGGTGCCGGCATAGAGCAGCGACACTTTCAACGTGTTCCAGAATTTCGGGTCGGTGAAGAAGGAAATGTAGTTGTCGCCCCAGTTGAACTGGCGCGCCCAGGGCTGGCTCAGACGATAGCGTTGGAACGAGTAAACGACCGAGGTCAGGAACGGGATCAGGATGCCTATGCAGACCAGCAAGGCCGGCAGGCTGAGCACATAGGGCAGCACCCGCTTGCTGATCCTGAAGCCGGATGGCTTGAGCCTTTGCGATACCACCGCAGTCATCGAGCTGCTCCGTTGTTGCTGTCGCTTCGCCCTGCCGGCCGCCCAAGGGAGCAAGGCGGCCGGTGGGGCGAAATGGCGGTCACCTTTCGGCACCGCATCGCAAACATGAAAGATGTGGCGAGGGCCGGACCGTCAAGCAGCCGGCCCTCGTTGCGACTTAACCGAGGCCGGCTTCCTTGAGCTGGCCGTTGATGCTCTCGGCGAGCTTGTCGAGGCCCTCGTCGACCGGCACTTCCTTGGCCACCATCTTTTGCAATGTCGCCGCCCATTCGGTGGTGAGGTCGAAGAACAGCGGCTGCGCCGTGAACTTGATCGAGGCGCCGGGTGCCGAAGCGTCGAACATCTCGACATAGCCAGGGTAGCTCTTGTTCAGCTTCTCGCGGAACATCTCGTCTTTCCACACCGACTGGCGGACCGGATCGACGAAGTCCATCTTGGTGGCGCCGAACAGGCCGTGCTCGGGGCCGGAGGCCCATTGCAGGAAATACCAGGTCGCGTCCTTGTCCTTGGAGAAGTTGGACATCGCCAGCGACCAGATCCAGATGTTGGGCGTCGAGGCCTTGGCTTCCGGATTGGCGGTGAAGGCGGCATAGGCGAGCTTGCCGGCCATCTTGTTGTCGCCGCCATTCATGAAGTAACCGAGGCAGTCGGCGTCGAAGATCATCGCCGAGGCGCCGGCGCCGAGATCGGTGCCGACCTGATACCAGGTGTAGGTCGACCAGTCCTTGGGGCCGCTCTCCTGGATCATCTGCACCCATTTGGCATGGAAGGCCTTGGAGCCGGCGGTGTTCATCGCCGCCGCGAGCTTGCCATCGGCGGAAACGGTCAGGTCCTTCTCGTTGAAGTTCGAGTAGGCCGACAGGAAGCCCGGATGGATCGTCGCCCAGGAACGCGAGCCGCGAACGCCAATGCCGTAGACGCCGCCGCCAATATCCTTCTGCAGCTTGGCCGCCGTCGTGATCATCTCGTCAAGATTGCCGGGAACGCCGACGCCGGCCTTGTCGAACATGCCCTTGTTGTAGGTGATGTTGTTCTGCTCGAAGGCCCATGGAATGCACCACTGCTTGGCGTCCTCGGAGCCCAGCGCGCCGCCCGGCTTGCCGTTCCAGGCGCACGACGATTTCACGCCCGGCAGCATATCGTCCCAGGCATAGTTCGGGTTGGTTTTGGCCGGGTCCTTGATCCATTCGTTGAGATCGGTGATCCAGCCGGCTGGGCCATAGGTCCAAGTCATGTAGGCGCCGGTCATGAAGGCGTCGTATTCGGGCGAGCTCGCCGACAGCGCCGCCGTCACCTTGTCGAAATAGACATCTTCCGGGAAGACGTCATAGACGACGTTCATGCCGGTCAGCTTCTTGAAGTTCTCGAGGTCGGCGATCATCGCATCGGCATAGGGATGCTTGTTGAGCAGCAGCTTGATGGTCTTGCCCTTATGCGCCTGCCAATCGAAGTCGGCGGCGAGCGCGCGGGTCTGGCCGAGGTTGAGCAGCGTGCCGGCGGTGCCGGCGGCGAGACCCATGGCGCCCAGGCCCTTGATCAGTCCACGGCGGTCGACTTGTCCGCGCAGGAAGGCATCTATCAGGTCTTTCTCTTTCTCATGCATTTCGTCTTCTCCTCCACAGGGTAGTTTCAACTGGACTGTTGCCGGCTACCCGACCGGCGTCTCTTCCACGAGCGATCGCGCCGTGCGCTCGTCCGTTATCAGGCCCTTGAGATAGCGCCCCTCCAGCACCGACTTGATTGCGCGAACCTTAATCCTGCCGCCGGCGACGGCGACAATCCGGCGGCTGGCGATATCCTCGCGCGCCAGTGCCAGCGCCCGGTTGGAAACGGTCGTCGCCACTGCCTTGCCGGCCTCGTCAAAGAAATGGCCGAGCAATTCGCCGACACCGCCATTGCGACGGATCTCCTCCATCTCGCCCTTCTCGATCATGCCGGTGGCGACAAGCGAAGCCTCGCGTTCGGCGGTGCCGATGCCCGCAAACAACAGGTCGGCGGATCTGGCGAGATCGAAGACCTCGCTGATGCCCTTCTGGCCCAGCAGCACGATGCGGTCCTCCGCCGTGTTGGCGAACATCGGCACCGGCATCACATAGGCTTCGGCACCGGTGCGTTCGGCGAGACGGTGGATGACATCATGCGGGTTGGCCGAGAATTTCCGCGTCAGGCCACCAAGCAGCGAGACGAAACGGATGCGGTCGGTGGTGGTGCGCGGCAGATATTCCACGCAGGCCGCGAGCGTGCGGCCATGGCCGACGCCGATCAGCGCCTGCTCGCCGCGCTCGATCTCGCGCTTGAGGAACTGCGCGCCGGCGATGCCGAGCGCCTTGAGCGGCAGATCCTCGGAATCGAAATCCGGAACCACCTCGCAATAGTCGAGGCCGTAGCGGCGGGACAATTCGTCCTCGAGCTCGACGCATTCCGACACTTCGCCGTCGATATAGACCTTCACCAGGCCTTCCTGGTTGGCCTTGGTGATGAGGCGGTGCGCCTTGAGGCTGGTCAGCCCCAGCCGCTTGGCGACCTCGGACTGGGTCAGGCCGCCGGCGTAATGAAGCCACGCGGCCCGCGCCGCCATGCTGGCATCATCGTCCCGCAAAAGGCCGTTTCCAAAACCAACCACGTTTCCATCCCGCTGATATTTTTATCAGTTGCTGCAAAATTTTTCACACAGGTCGGACGAAGTCAAGCGCCACCTTCAAATTGCATGGCGTTTGGTCGGCTGCCGCGCGACGGTTCGCCGGGAACCTCAGGAAGGCAAAAAGGTTCTTACATCGACAGCCCGAGGTCGCGACGTACCGGCCAGCCGCAAGCAACGTCGTCAGCGAGGGCGCCGAAATCCTGAGAAAAATGGAGGGCGGAGCACCAGCGCCGCCCTGACAGGGCGATGTTCGAGCCGCTTTGCTGCGATATGCCACTTCATCCGACATGGCCCGATCTTGTCGCCCGGTTGCTGCTTGCGCTGCTGGCTGGTTTCCTCATCGGCCTGAACAGGGAAGCGCGCGGCCACACCGCCGGGCTTCGCACGACCATCCTGGTCGCCCTGGCGGCCGCTGTGGCCATGATCCAGGCCAACATACTGCTTGATACCACGGGCAAGGGAATGGACTTCTTCGCCAGCATGGACGTGCTGCGTCTGCCGCTTGGCGTGCTGACCGGCGTCGGCTTCATCGGCGGCGGCGCCATCCTTCGGCGCGGCGATCTCGTGACTGGAATCACCACCGCGGCCACCATGTGGATCATGACGATGATCGGACTTGCCGTTGGCGGCGGCCAGTTTGGTCTTGCGGCAATTGCGACCGTGCTGACGCTACTGACACTTCAGGTGTTGAAATGGGTCGACCTCAAGTTGCCGCGCGATCACCATGCGATCCTGTCGGTTTCCTGGGCAAAAGAATCCCCACCTGACCTTCCGGAGATGGTGCGGCCGCTCGGCTACGGCGCGCGCCTTGCCAAGATCGAGCATGATCCCGGCCGCGACCGCTTCGTGTACTCGTTCAATCTCGAATGGAGGCAGTCCGACGCCGCCGAACCCTCGACGGAAATCCTGGCGCTGGTCGCGCGCGAATGCGAGATCGAGCGATTCGAGTTCATCGGCGAGAAGGCGTCCTGAAGAGCAATTTTTCCGCCCCGGGGACGCGGCAGATACCGCGGGTCGCCTGCCCGGGAGGTCAATCGAAGAGAAAGGTTACTGCAAGGTCCGTGCGGCGGACGGCACGGAATGGCCATGTGCCATGCCGGCATCGGCATCACCCTCGCTGAGCGAACGATCGAGGCCCGTCGCCACCACCGAGACCCTGAAGCGGCCTTCCATGCTCTTGTCGAAGATGGCGCCGACGATGATGTCGGCGTCCTCATAGACCTCTTCACGGATGCGCGTGGCCGCCTCGTCGACCTCGAACAGGGTCATGTCCCGGCCGCCCGAAATCGACACCAGCACGCCCTTGGCGCCCTTCATCGACATTTCGTCGAGCAGCGGATTGGCGATCGCGGCTTCCGCCGCTTTCATCGCCCGGCCGTCGCCCGAAGCCTCGCCGGTTCCCATCATGGCGCGGCCCATGCCGCGCATCACCGATTTGACGTCGGCGAAGTCGAGATTGATCAGGCCTTCCTTGACGATGAGGTCGGTGATGCAGCTGACGCCGGAATAAAGCACCCTGTCGGCGATGACGAAGGCATCGGCAAAAGTGGTCTTGGCATCGGCGATCCGGAACAGGTTCTGGTTGGGAATCACGATCACGGTGTCGGCGGCCTCGCGCAGCCGCTCGATGCCCTCTTCCGCCATCTGCATGCGGCGCCTGCCCTCGAAGGTGAACGGCTTGGTGACGACGCCGACCGTCAGGATGCCGGCCTTGCGCGCCGCCTGGGCGATGATCGGGGCCGCACCGGTTCCGGTGCCGCCGCCCATGCCGGCAGTGACGAAACACATGTGGGTGCCGGCCAGATGATCCATGATCTCGTCGAGCGATTCTTCGGCCGCGGCACGGCCGATCTCGGGCAACGAGCCGGCGCCAAGGCCTTCCGTGACGTGCGCGCCAAGCTGGATCAGCCGCGTCGCCTTCGACATGGTCAGCGCCTGGGCATCGGTGTTGGCGGCAATGAACTCGGTTCCCTGAAGCTGTTCCACGATCATGTTGTTGATCGCGTTGCCGCCGCCGCCGCCGACGCCGATCACGGTGATCTTGGGTCTCATCTCGGAGATTTCCGGCTTCTTGAACTCGGCCATGCCTGCTTCTCCTTCGCCAATTGCGTGCGCTTCACGACCCACAAGCAGACTGCCTGCAAGACATTGCAATCGAGCGGCATGACGCGAATCAGTCCGTTCGGATGGGTACCCCAAAAAGCCAGAGAGCGGCCGGACGTGCAAGTGCGTGAAGGTCAAGTTTTGTGATGAAGAGGCCGACCTTCGAGAACGACTGTCCGGTTTCGGACGATCGCGATAATGTCGTCGTGGATCAGGCACCAAGCGGATGCCTGCGATGGATGCCCAGAACTCGCATTTGCCGATGGCCATCGATGGCTGAGCGAGATTTCTACGGACTTCGTCAGCAAGCAAGGCCGAGGGGGATATACGCCCTCCAGACCCAAAGGTATGAAAGAATTGTCCAGTTTGCCATCAATGAGAGTGCGACAGCCGGGGAGAGTGCGACAGCCGGGATCGCGACGCGGATTTTTGCGGCGATGAAACGCCCCGTCGACCACGGCGCCATGGCCGTCTCAGGCTATACCGTTCCTTGGCATACAGCGGCCGGAACGCCAATCGCCCTCCATGTCTCGTCGTCGCGGCCGGTACGCGACGTGCACGTCGTGCGGCTCGACACGCAAGCGGCCGAGCCGATGGGCTGGCGCGTCGAGCCGACGGGAAATGCCGTGTCCCGTCGCGATTTCGATCACGGATCCTTCCTCAGGGTCGCGGCGGCGGAACTTGCCAAGGCCACCGAGATCGAAGGCGTCGCCTTCGAAGTATACTTGACCCGCAACGATGGCGCCCGCGTGCTGTTCGAGAGCGGAAACCTGCGCCTCGGCTTGCAGGACGGGCGGCTGATATCAGGCGAGGACGGCAACTCGCCCGATAGCGACGTGGTCTTGCCGGCAAACACCTGGCTCAAGGTCGAGATTTCGTCGAACGACGGTGCGACCGTGCTGCGGATCGATTCGGACGATCTCCTGTCGCCGTTTCGCCTGGATCGTCGATTCGACCTGCCGTGGCGGCTCCTGACCGGTGACATGGTCTTCGGCACCAGCACGGCAAACGATGTCAGGTCGCTCAACGCGAAATTCTCGACGATCTCGCTGCAAACCGCGGCTGGCCGTATCGCCTGGACGTTTCCGACCCTGCTGCCGAGAGGCCCGCTCGCCTCGACAGGCACCGATCGCGTCCTCTTCCTGGAAACGGTCAACCAGCCCGCCTTCTGCATGACCTCGCGCCGCTGGGACGGGTCGAGTTTCGACCCCCGGCTGGTGCCGTCGCATTACGACGCCGTGCATTGCCACGACGACGACATGGAGGCGTTGCAGTGGCCGGCCTCATACCAATTGCAGGTTCCCGCCGAGGCGCCCGCCGGGGTCTATGCCTTCGAGGTCGGTCACGATGAAGGATCGGAGCGTATCGTCTTCTTCATCACTTCGTCGGAGCGCCGGGCGCCGTTGTTGTTCCTGGTGCCGACGGCCACCTATCTCGCTTACGCGGACGAATTCCTGCCGGCGCATCTCTACGAATGGATGTGCGAAGATCGCGGCCATCGCTTCGCGATCGATAACAATCTGAAGTCGCTCTACGACTATCACAGCGACCTCAGCGGCGTGTCGATCTGTTCCACCAGGAAGCCCAAGGCGACGCTGCGTGACGACTACAAGTATCCGCTCTGCGGCTGCCCGCACAATCTGCCGGTCGACCTGCATTTTCTACGCTTCTGCCACAACAATGATATCGCCTTCGATCTCATCACCGACCGCGACCTGCACGAACTGGGTCTTGCCGGCCTGCAGGAGTATCAGGCGGTCATCACCGGTAGCCATCCCGAATACATGTCGGTCGAGATGGAGCATGCGCTGCGCCAATTCGCGGCGGCGGGCGGCAGCATCGCCTATCTCGGCGGCAATGGCTTTGCCGGCAAGGTGGCGTTCCAGGACGATCTGATGGAATTGCGCCGCTCGCCGCTCGAGGCGGGCCGGACCTGGGACGGCCCCATCGCCGAACAGTCACTGTCGATTACCAACCAGTCGGGAGGCTACCTGCGCGCCAGCGGGCGCGGCGAGTTCTCGCTGACCGGCGTCGCCATCTCGCTGATGGGTTTCGATGGCGCGCGGCCTTTCACGCGTACGCCGGAAAGCCGTCAGCCCTCGGCCGCGTGGTTGTTCGACGGCGTCACCAGCGAGACCTTCGGCGACGAGGGCATCGTGCTTGGAGGCGCCGCCGGCTACGAGGTCGATGCCACCGACCCGCATCTGGGCACATCCCCCGACACCATGGTCATTGCCCGCGCGACCGGATTCCCGGACAGCTTCGTCCATGACGCGACGCGCTGGTACGAAGGAGGTGACAGAGAGCGCGACGAGCGCCGCTGCGCGGAGATGACGCTGCGCCATCTGCCCTCGGGCGGTCTGATCTTCTGCGCGAGTTCGGTCGCCTGGTGCGGCGCCTTGCCCGCGGGCGATGCCATGAACGACGTCGGCCGGATCACCAGGAATTTGCTGACGCATCTGGCGCAGGAAAAGAGCGGGCCGGCTCCGGATCGATAGCCGGAAAGGAAGGCAGCCCGCCGCACCGCGCCGGCTCCGGCGGTTGGCTTGCCGCGCAACGATCGAAGCGTCTATCATGCCTGGTCAATCGGCGGCTTGGGTGTTCCCGCCGTGCCGGGCCTAAGCTTTGTCCGCGGCGCGTGTCGTCAGGTCATTTTCAGAACGGATGAAGGTGCGCCCCGCCAATGGCCGGCAGAACACATTTCGGTTTGACCGCCGTCGACACCGTGCCCTTGCACGAGAAGGTCTATCTGGAGCTTGTGCGAGCCCTGATGTCGGGCCAATTCCTGCCCGGCCAGAAGCTGACCTCGCGCAAGCTCGCCAGGGAACTCGGCACCAGCGACATGCCGGTGCGCAGTGCCTTCATGCGGCTGCAGGCATTGCGTGCACTGAGCCCGATGCCGAATGGCAGCGTCGAGGTGCCGGTGATCTCGGCCGAGCGATTCTCGCAATTGACCGCCGTGCGCACACTGCTCGAAGGCCCGGCGACCGAGCTTGCGACGAAACTGATCAACGGCAACAATCTGCGGGCGATCCGACGCCATTGCACGGAACTGACCCTGACGGCCCGCAAAGGCGATATCGGCGACTATCTCAGGAAGAACCACGATTTTAAGTTCTCGATCTATCGCCATTGCGGCAACGAGCAGATGATCTTCCTGATCGAGACGGTGTGGATGCAGGTCGGCCCGTTTCTCAGAAACCTCGCCGTGGGGTTCGAGGACGACCTCTCCTCCATCCTGGACATCGACTATCACGAGGAAGTCGTTGCCGCGATCGAGGCGCAGGACGGTGCGCGAGCGCGGGCGGCCATCGTTCGCGACATCGACGAGGGTGCTGCCCACATCCTGCGGCAGGTCAGATTCCCGGAAGCGAGGAGCTAGGCCGGTGTCTCCTGCACCCCAGATGCCGCTTGGCTTTCCCTTGCCTTGTCGCTATGTTGCGATCGCAGATCGCGCAATTGGTTCCTGAAATGCCTCCCGACATACCGGCTAACTGCTTGAAAAAATGAAGGAAACTTTTCCGACCGATGTCGGAGGTGCCTTCATGAACTCATCAGCTGCTTTGTCGTAGAAATAGGGTGCTCGCCTCAGACGCGACACCGCAGGGAACCAGAGGTTTGAAATTGGGCGATGCAATTGCGGACGTTTTGAACTGGCTTGAAAGCCGAAGCGACATCCAGAGCCTGAGGGCCGCGGTGTGCGACCTCAACGGCATCATGCGGGGAAAACGCATCCCCGTCGAGCAGGCCCGCAAGGCGCTGGAGGGCAAGCTGCGCATGCCCTACTCGCTGATCGGGCTCGACGTCTGGGGCGAGGACATCGAAGGCAACAGCCTGGTCTTCTCGACCGGCGATGCCGATGGCCTTTGCCAATGGACGGGTCGCGGCATTCTGCCGGTGGAATGGACGGCGCATCCGACGGCGCTCGTCCCGCTCTGGCTCGCCGATGAGAGCGGAGCGCCCTATCTCGGCGACCCCCGGCGGGCACTGGCCCGCATCCTCGATCGCTACAAGGCGCTCGGCCTGACGCCTGTCGCGGCGACCGAACTCGAATTCTACCTGGTCGATCCGCAATCGCAGCGGCCGGTCGGGCCGGTCTCGCCGGTCACCGGGCGGCGCCTCGATTCCGACGCGGCGCTGTCGATCGACGAGATCGACGATTTCGAAGCCTTCATCCACGACATCTATGAAGCCTGCCGCGCGCAAGGCATTCCCGTCGATACGGCAATCGCCGAAAACGGCGTCGGCCAGTTCGAGATCAACCTGAACCATGTCGCCGACGCCTTGCGGGCCGCCGACGATGCGGTGTTGTTCAAGCGCACGGTGAAGGGCATTGCCCGCAAGCACGGCTTTGCCGCCTGCTTCATGGCCAAGCCCTATGGCGACCGCGCCGGCAACGGCTTCCATGTCCATTTCAGCCTGGTCGACGCCGATGGGCGCAACGTGTTCGACGACGGCACCGACCAGGGTTCCGACACCATGCGACACGCGGTCGGCGGGCTGCTGGCGGCGATGGCCGAAAGCACGCTGGTGTTCGCGCCGCACTTCAATTCCTACCGCAGGCTGCGCCCGAGATCCTACGCGCCGACCGCGGTCGCCTGGGGTTACGAGAACCGCATGGTCGCGATCCGCATCCCCGGCGGCCCGACCGGCGCGCGCCGCATCGAACATCGCGTCTCGGGAGCCGACGCCAACCCCTATCTCGTGCTTGCCGCCATACTGGGCGCCGCGCTGATCGGCATCGAGAAGCAGATGTCGCCGGGCGACCCGGCGGGGAATGACGGGCAAGGCGTTGCCCCGGCCAAATTGCCGCCGGACTGGGCGTCGGCGATCGCAACCTTTGAAGGCGGGACGCATGTGGCGGAGATCTTCCCGGCGATCCTGCGCGACTCCTTCGTCGCCTGCAAACGCCAGGAATTGAATACGTTTGCCCTCAACGTCAGCGATTTCGAGATCGAGACCTATCTCGAAAGCGTCTGAGGCCTTTACGACGAGCGCTCGGCCTTCAGCACCGTGACCGCCGCCTCGCTGTTGTGAACGTAGTCGTTGGCGTCGGGCTGCTTCTGTACCAGCAGGATGAACAGAAGGTCGGTCAGCGTCAGCTGCGCGTCGCGCGCGGTGATGGAGGAAGAGCGCGCGCGTTCCTCGTCGGCGAGGGTGTAGAGGCGGATGTCGGCGACGCGGCTCAGCGGATTGTCGTGCAGGCCGGTGACGGCGATCACCGTCGTGCCACGCTTGCTGGCAAGCTCCGCGATACGCAAGGTTTCGATGCTGGCGCCGGAATAGGACAGCGCGAACAGCACATCGTCAGGCCCGAGCGTCGAGGCGTTGGCCATCTGGATGTGGCTGTCGCTGTCATGCAGCACATTGCGGCCGAGCTTCATCAGCTTGTATGAAAAATCGCGCGCCACCAGCGAGGAGGCGCCGACGCCGACCAGATGGATGCGCCGCGCGCCATCCAGCAGGTCCAGCGTCCTGGAAAGGATGCGCTCGCTGTTGGCGGCGACGGTCTGCTGCATCGACAGCAGCTTGCTGCCGATCAGCTTCTTCAGGATGACCGGAAAACCGTCACCCACCTCGATGGAGCCGTGGATGACGCCGGCCGGCACCTGCCAATCCTGCGCCTTGGCCTCGCTGACGGCGAGCTTGAGCTCCTGATAGCTGTCATAGCCGAGCTTCTGGCTGAACTTGACGACGCTAGACTGGCTGCGGCCGATCTCGGCCGCAAGCGCGGCCGTCGACAGCCGCAGCATCTGGTCGGGATTGTCGATGATATAACGGCCGATCTCGCGATCGCCGGGCGCCATGCCGTCGAGCTCGGCACTGATCCTGCTTAAGACGGACACGGAAACCCCTCGCTCTTCACTGCAAGACGAGGAATAAATTATTCCAATTTTGATTGACAGCCAAGAACGCAGAATTAATTCTCGACCGACCCGAGGTCATCGCTCGGGATCCCGGGCAGGTCACCGGACGTGGCCGTCAAGGTTTCAGCCATGGACAGATTGCGGATCGTCGGCGGACAGAGACTGGAAGGCGCGGTCACCATATCGGGCGCCAAGAATGCCGCTTTGCCGCAGATCGCGGCCGCTCTTCTCAGCCCCTACCCGCTGGAACTGACCAACCTGCCCGATGTGACCGACGTCGAAAACATGCTCGGCGTGGTGCGACTTCACGGCGCCGAAATCACCCGGTCCGCCCATGCCGCCACAATCGACACAAGTACCGCCGTTTCCAAGGAGACCTCCTACGACACGGTACGGAAAATGCGGGCGACGGTGCTCGTCCTGGCGCCGTTGCTGGCGCGGTTCGGCCATGCCCGGGTTTCGCTGCCGGGCGGCTGCGCGATCGGCGCGCGGCCGGTCGACATGCATGTCGCCGCACTCGCCGCGCTTGGCGCCAGGATCGCCGTCGAGAACGGCCTGATCGTCGCCTCGGCCCCGAACGGGCTGACCGGCACGCGCATCGTGCTCCCCTCGCCATCGGTCGGGGCGACGGAAACCGCCATGATGGCGGCGACCGCGGCCAAGGGCGAAACCGAGATCCTGAACGCGGCGCGCGAGCCGGAAGTGGCCGATCTCGCCGCCTGCCTCGTTGCCATGGGCGCGCGCATCGAAGGCGCCGGCACGCACCGTATCCTGATCGCGGGCGACACCGGCTGGCACGCCGCCAGGCACGACATCATCCCCGACCGCATCGAGGCCGGCACTTATGCCATCGCGGCCGCCATCACCGGCGGCCAGCTCGAACTGACGCACGCCCGGCTCGAGCACATGGCCTCGGTGGTGCAATTGCTGGAGGCGACCGGCGTCAGCGTCTGGCCAGGCGACCGCGGTCTGATCGTCTCGCGCGACCGGCCGCTCAAGGCCGCGGATCTGACGACGGAACCCTATCCGGGCTTTCCGACCGACCTGCAGGCGCAATTCATGGCGCTGATGTGCTGCGCCCAGGGTGCGTCGCTGCTGCGCGAAACCATCTTCGAGAACCGCTTCATGCATGTGCCCGAACTGATGCGGCTCGGCGCCAACATCAAGCTGCAAGGCACCATGGCGCTGGTGCGCGGCGGCGAGAAATTGCACGGCGCGCAGGTGATGGCCACCGATCTGCGGGCTTCGGTGTCGCTGGTGCTGGCGGCGCTGGTCTGTGAAGGCGAGACGACAATCAACCGCGTCTATCACCTCGACCGCGGCTACGAGCAGCTGGACCGCAAGCTGCGCCTGTGCGGCGCCGATATCGAGCGGCTGGGCGCATGAATACCGAAGCGGATTATTTTCTCGGCGTCGACGGCGGCGGCACCGGTTGCCGCGCCCGTCTCGAGGACGCGCAAGGCACGGTGCTGGGACAGGGCCTGTCGGGGCCGGCGACGACGCGGCTCGGCATCGAGGCAGCCTGGACCTCCATCGCGAAAGCTTTCGGCGCGGCGATCGAGGAAGCAGGTTTCGCGCCAGCCGAAACCGCCAAGATCCATGCCGGCATCGGCCTTGCCGGCATCGGCCGCAAAGGCGCGCTTGAGGCGTTGCGGGCAATCGCGCATCCCTTTGCCAGCATCGACTTCGTCAGCGACGGCATCGGTGCCTGCCTTGGCGCGCATTCCGGCCGGGACGGCGCCATCGTCATCGCCGGGACCGGCTCGATCGGCCTCGGCTTCGTCGAGGGCCGCGACCTGCGCGCCGGCGGCTACGGGTTTCCGATCTCCGACGAGGGCAGCGGCGCCGACCTTGGATTGAAAGCCGTGCAACTGGCATTGCGCGCCCATGACGGCCGCCACGAGCGCACGGCGCTGCTGGCGGAGGTCATGCAGCGCTTCGCGGGCGACCCCATGGAGGCTGTCGCCTGGATGGACCGCGCCAGCGCCACGGACTATGCCGCGCTTGCACCCATGGTGATGCGCCATGCCGACCAGGGGGATCCCGTTGGGCGCCGCATCGTGCAAGGTGCCGCCGAACAGATCGACACGCTGGTGCGGGTATTGTTCGAAAAAGGCGCGCTGCGCGTGACGTTGCTGGGCGGCCTCGCCAGCCCGCTGGAGCCCTGGCTTTCTCCCGATGTGCGCCGCCGCCTGAAGCCCGCCGACGGCGACGCCGTATCCGGCGCGATCATTCTTGCCAAGCGTTCGGTTTGCAAGGGATAGCCAGCACGGGCAGGAATAAAATATTCCAAATCTCTGTTGACGATGTGAATATCAAATTCTAAAAAGTTAACAAAGAAAAACTGCGATGACAGACCCAAGGTCCGTCTGCACTGGTTGCCAGTCGAGCGATGCCGGGCGCCGTGTGGCAGAACTTTTGAAAGCGCTGGGATGACCGAGCAAGGGTTGATGTCTGAGCTGGATCGCTTGGTTTCCGAGGGTCGGAACCCAAGGACCGTCGACATCGATCTGCTGCCGACCCTC
Source organism: Mesorhizobium australicum WSM2073 (assembly GCF_000230995.2). NCBI lineage: Bacteria > Pseudomonadati > Pseudomonadota > Alphaproteobacteria > Hyphomicrobiales > Phyllobacteriaceae > Mesorhizobium > Mesorhizobium australicum. Next base: position 5,368,503 of record NC_019973.1, read on the forward strand.
GACGTGCTGCGCAGGATCAATGACGAGGACAAGATCGTCCCAGCGGCCGTCGAAAAGGTGCTGCCCGAGATTGCCGCCGCGGTGGACCGGATCGTGCTTGCCTTCGAGAGGGGCGCACGCCTCATCTACATGGGCGCCGGCACCAGCGGTCGGCTTGGCGTGCTCGACGCTTCGGAATGCCAGCCGACATTCGGCGTGCCCGAAGGCATGGTGGTCGGCCTGATTGCCGGCGGGTCCGACGCGCTGGTGCGCTCGCTCGAAGGCGCCGAGGATGACCCGAAGACGGGCGCCAAGGCCTTGCAGGGGATCGGACTCACACCCGACGACGTGGTGGTCGGCATCGCGGTCAGCGGACGCACGCCCTATGTCATCGGCGGGCTGACCCATGCCAGGCAGATCGGCGCAACGACGGTCGCCCTCTCCTGCAATCCGGCATCCACCATTGCCGGTATCGCCGACATCGCGATCTCGCCCGTCGTCGGCCCCGAAGTGCTCACCGGCTCGACCCGGCTGAAATCGGGAACCGCGCAGAAGCTGGTGCTCAACATGCTGACCACGGCCTCGATGATCCGGATCGGCAAGAGCTACCAGAATCTGATGGTCGACCTGAACCCATCGAACAGGAAGCTGGTGGCCCGGGCGATCAGGATGGTCATGCAGACGACCGGCTGTACCGCGCCGCAGGCGCGGCAGGCGCTCGACCGGACCGGCAAGGACGTCAAGTTGGCGATCCTGGTGACCATCACCGGCCTCGACGTGGACGCGGCGCGGGCCGCTTTGTCCAGGGCCGGAGGGTTCCTGCGAAAGGCGATCGGCGACGAAGCAACCTGAAGCCACTTTAGACAAGACGGCGTCAAGCCGCATAGACTGGGCCGACACTCCATAGCATGTGTGCCTTGGAAGCGGTCCTCGGAAACTGCAAGGCACCGAGTTCAATAATGGGAGACGAGAATGGTTCATCTTACAAGAAGGCTGCTTTCGGGCATCACCCTTGCCGCGATGCTCGGCATCGCGACGGTTTCGGCGCAGGCGGCGACGCTGCACATGGCCTGGTCCCAGGACGCCACCGGGCTTGATCCGCACAAGCAGACGGCCTTTTCCTCGCTGCGGCTTTTGGAGCTGATCTATGAGCCGCTGGTGCGCGTCGACGCCAGCCTGCGGATCATTCCCGCCATCGCCTCCTCCTGGGAGTTTTCGAAGGACGGCAAGGGGCTGACCTTCAAGCTCGATCCCAAGGCGAAATTCCAGGACGGCACCGCCGTGACATCCGCCGACGTCAAGGCGTCGTTCGAGCGCATTCTCGACGAGAAGACCGGTGCCGCCGCCCGCGCCAACTTCCTGTCGATCGCCAGCATCGACACGCCGGATGCGGCGACCGTCGTGTTCCACCTGTCGCAGGCCGACGCGCCGATCCTGACGGCGATGAGCGACGTCAACGCGGCCATCGTTCCGGTGGCCGAGATCAAGGCCGGCTCGATCGGCACCAGGACGGTCGGTTCGGGGCCGTTCAAGCTCGACAAGTGGGATCCCAACGCCAAGGAAGTCTTGAGCGCCAACAAGAACTGGGCCGGCGGCGCGACCGGCGTCGACGGCATCGAGATCAGTGTGCTGCCCGACGAGGCGGCGATCCTCGCCGCCATGCGCACCAAGCAGATCGATTTCGCCTTGCTCAACGATCCGCTCGTCGCCACGCTGGTGCCGAAGGAAGCCAACTTGCAATTGAACCGCGTGCCGGTGCTGGCTTACAACGTGCTGCAGCTCAACCCGTCGCGGAAGCCGATGACCGAGCTCAAGGTGCGCCAGGCGATCTCCTGCGCTATCGACCGGCAGGAGGTGCTGGACACCGCCGCGCTGGGCGAAGGCAAGGTCACCGGACCGCTGACCATCCCGGCGCTGGCCACCGATCCCAGCCAGTTGTTCTGCTACAAGCGCGATGTCGAAAGGGCCAAGAAGCTGATGGCCGAGGCCGGCTTTGCCGACGGCTTTTCGGCGACCGTGATCGGCGCCACGGGCGAGCCGCCGACGGCAGCGGCCGAAGCCCAGGTCATCCAGTCGCAGCTCGCCGAAATCGGCGTCAAACTCGATATCAAGATGATGGAGCTCAACGTCTATGTCGACGCCTGGCTGAAGGGCGATTTCGACATGGCGATCGCGCTCAATGGCGGCCGGGCCGACCCCTATACCATGTACAACCGCTACTGGACCAAATCAGGCAATCTGCAAAAGGTGGCGAACTACATTGACGACACGCTCGACAGCCTGATGCAGCAGGGCCGCGCAGAGACCGATCCGGCCAAACGCAAAGCGATCTTCGCCGAATTCGAGAAGCACCTCGCCGAAATGTCGCCGTGGATCTGGCTCTACACCTCCTATAGCTATACGGCGCAACAGAAGAACATATCCGGGTTCGTGCCGACGCCGACCGGCACGCTGTTCAGCCTGAGCAAGGTGACGATCCAGTAGCTTCGGCAACGGGACGAGAGGTCTTCCTGGCGTGAACTATCTCCTGCGACGGCTGGCGACGTTTCCTCTCGTGCTGCTTGGCGTGTCCATCCTGGTCTTCGTCGCGATCCGGATGGTGCCTGGCGATTCGATCACGGCGATGCTGGGAACCGAGGCCGGCCTGCTGACGCCGGCGCAGCGCGATGCGCTCGCCGCCTATTTCGGCATCGACCAGCCCTGGTTCGTCCAGTACTGGCGCTGGATCGGCGGCATCCTGCACGGCAACTTCGGCATATCCGTCACCTATGGCAGGCCGGTTCTCGACGTCATCCTCGAGCGCTTCCCGCTGACCTTGGAGCTGGCGCTCCTCTCTATGATCATCGCGCTCCTGGTCGGCATGCCGGCGGGAATCTACGCCGCCACCCACAGCGAGAAGCTGTCCGACCTCGGTGTGCGCGTCGTCGCCATGATCGGCCAGTCGACGCCGAGCTTCGTGCTTGGCCTGTTGATCATCTACACGCTGTCGGCGGGCTTCGGCGTGCTGCCGGCGATGGGCGAATTCGTGCCGCTCTGGCAGGATCCCTTGCGCAATCTCAGCCAGTTGATCCTGCCCGCCATCACGCTCGGCTTTGCCTTCGCGGCATCGGTCACCCGCATTGCGCGCTCGGCAATGCTCGACGTGTTGAGCGACGATTATGTGCGCACCGCGCGCAGCAAGGGCGCTTCGGCGCGCAGCGTCATCTGGCGGCATGCGCTTCCCAATGCACTGATCCCGGTGGTGACGCTGAGCGGCATAGAATTCGGCTACCTCCTGGGCGGCGCCGTCATCGTCGAGCAGATCTACGCCCTGCCCGGCCTCGGACGCATGGTGCTCGACGCGATCCTGCAGCGCGATTACGCGCTGGTGCAGGGCAGCGTGCTGTTCATCGCCTTCAACTTCATGATCGTCAATCTCCTGGTCGACCTCGCCTATGTCGCGCTCGATCCGCGCATCCGGCTGGGGGAACAGTGATGCACATCCTGCGTGCCATCTTCGGCCATGGCAGCGGCCGCATTGGCGGCGTCATCGTGTGCGTCTATCTGCTGCTTGCCATCCTCGGCCTGCTCGGGCTGACGCCGCACAATCCGATCACGCAGTACCGTATCGACCGCCTGCATGCGCCCAGCGCCGCCTACTGGATGGGCACCGACCTGTTCGGCCGCGACGTCGCCAGCCGCCTGATGGCGGGCATCGGCCAGTCTTTTACCGTCGCCTTCTTCTCGGTGGCCTTCGCGGCGCTTGCCGGAACGATCCTGGGGTTGGCCGCCGCCTGGCTCGGGCGCCGCTGGGACGGCGTCGTGATGCGGATCATGGACGTGCTGCTGGCCTTCCCGGCGATCCTCCTGGCGCTGCTCATCGTCACCGTTGCCGGCCCCGGCACCTGGACCAGCGTCGTTGCCATCGGCATCGTCTACACGCCGATCTTCACCCGCGTGGTGCGCGGCCCCGCGCTGTCGCTCAAGACACGCGAATTCGTCGATGCCGCGCGCACCTTCGGCAGCAGCTCAAGCTACATCGTCACGCGCCACCTGCTGCTCAACCTGGTGGCGCCGCTGACCGTACAGGTGACGCTGGCACTGGCCTGGGCGCTGCTGACCGAAGCCGGCTTGAGTTTTCTCGGCCTCGGCACGCAGCCGCCCGCCGCGTCGCTCGGACTGATGCTGAGCGACAGCCGCAACCTGATGGAGACGGCACCCTGGCTGATGATCTTCCCGGGCCTGGCGATCATGATCAGCATTCTCGGCTTCAACCTTCTGGGCGACGCCTTGCGCGACATCCTCGACCCGAGGATGCGGAGCGCGTTCGCATGACCCCGCTCTTGTCAGTCTCGGACCTGCGCGTCGGCTTCGGCCGCGACCCCCGGGCCAACGAGGTGGTGCGCGGCGTCGGTTTCGATATCGCCGATGGCGAGACGCTGGCCATTGTCGGCGAAAGCGGCTCGGGCAAGTCGGTGACGGCGCTGTCGATCAACCGGCTCGTCGATTTCGGTGGCGGCCGCATCACTGGCGGCTCGATGAAGCTCAAGCGGGCCAATGGGACCGTCTTCGAGTTGACGACCGCGACCGAACCGCAACTGACCGGCATTCGCGGCGCCGAGATCGGCATGATTTTTCAGGAACCGATGACCTCGCTCAACCCGGTGCTGACCATCGGCACCCAGATCGAGGAATCGTTCCGCCTGCATCGCGGCCTGACCGGCCGGCAGGCTACTGCGGCAGCCAAGGACGCACTCGACCGCGTGCGCATTCCCGATGCCGCAAGGCGGCTGAAATACACGCCCAACCAGCTGTCCGGCGGCATGCTGCAGCGGGTGATGATCGCCATTGCACTGGCCTGCAACCCGCGCCTGCTGATCGCCGACGAGCCGACGACGGCGCTCGACGTTACCGTGCAGGCACAGATCATGGCGCTGCTTGCCGAGCTGAAGCGCGAAAGCGGCATGTCCGTCATCTTCATCACCCACGATATCGGCCTGGTTGCCGGCATCGCCGACAAGGTGATGGTGATGCAGAACGGGCAGGCCGTCGAACAGGGTGAGCTCAACCGGATCCTCGACAGCCCCCAGCATCCCTACACCCAGCATCTGCTGCACGCCGTGCCGCATTTCGCCAGCGGTCGCGCGACGCGCTCGGATGGGCAACGCGACAACGGCGCGAGCGCCGAACCGGCCTTGAAGGTCGATGGCCTCCTGGTTCGGTTTCCCCTCAAGAGCAGTTTCTTCAGCCGCGCCACCGGCGCGGTGCATGCCGTCGACGGCGTCGATTTCGACCTGATGCACGGCGAGACGCTGGCCATCGTCGGCGAGAGCGGTTCGGGCAAATCCACTGCCGCCAAGGCGGTGCTAGGGCTTGTGCGGCCGGCGCGCGGCGGCTTCTCGGTCGGCGCCCGAGCGGCCTCGCCGAGGCGCAGCGCCAGGCCCATACAGATGGTGTTCCAGAACCCTTATGCCTCTCTCAATCCAAGGCTGACGATCGAGAGCATTCTGGCGGAACCCGTGATCGCCACCGGCGGCCGGGTGGATGCCGAAACGCGGGCCAGAATGGCGCGCCTGCTGGAACGCGTCGGCCTGCCCAAGAACAGCCTCGAGCGCTATCCGCATGAATTCTCCGGTGGCCAGCGGCAAAGGCTGTGCATTGCGCGCGCGCTGATGCTCAACCCGTCCGTCGTGGTCCTCGATGAAGCAGTGTCGGCGCTCGATGTGTCGGTGCAGGCCAAGGTGCTGGAGTTGCTGGTCGACCTGCAGCGCGAGTTTGGGCTGGCCTATCTGTTCATCTCGCATGACATGGCGGTGGTCGAGCGGATCGCGCACCGCATCGCCGTCATCTATGCCGGCCAGATCGTCGAGATCGGCGACGCACAGTCCGTGCTGTCGAAGCCGAGACATTCCTATACGAAGAAGCTCATATCAGCCGTTCCGGCTATCGACCGTCGGCGCGAGCATTTCGAGATCGACACACGCCAGGTGCCTTCGCTGGTGCGCCCGCCAGGGTTCGAGCCGGCGCCGGCGAAGTGGGAGCGGTTTGGCGGGGATCACATGGCGAGGGTGGAGGTGTGATGGACGGTGCACTGGGATATGCAAGGTCGGCGGGACAGCACCCCCCTCTGGCCTGCCGGCCATCTCCCCCGCAAGGGGGGAGATTAGCAGCTTCGGCATCCCGCCCCTTCCTGCGACGTCGGCGATTGGCGAAAGCCGCTATTACGGCCAATCTCCCCCCTTGCGGGGGAGATGTCCGGCAGGACAGAGGGGGGTGCGAAGGATCGCCGACTTTTCCGTTTGACGACATGCCCACGTGCGGTGGCCGGCATTGAGCCCCCTTGCCCAGCTCTTCGATCGCGCGTTCCAACCGCTCGCAGCGGCAGTGGCGGCCAAGCGCATTCCCGGCGGCGTGCTCGGCCTCGTCGGTGGAAATGGCGAGCGCATCACCAGAGCGATCGGCTCCGCGCAGCTTGTGCCTAAGGTCAGGCCGATGACTGTTGAGACCTGGTTCGACCTGGCGTCGCTGACCAAGGTGATCTTTACCACGCCGCGTATCCTGGCGCTGGCGCAGGACGGCATCATCGATCTCGACGCGTCGCTGATTTCCCTGCTTCCCGACCTTCGCCAGTATGACGCGAACGCATGGGAGCGGAAGGTGACCTTTCGCCAGTGCCTGGGCCACCAGACGCCCTTCCCGGCCGTCGAGCCGATCTACACCTATGGGCGCGACCGCGAACTGCTGCGCGCCTTCATCCTGCAGCGGGAATGGCGGGCGCGCGACCCTGTCTATTCCGACATCAATTTCATCCTGCTCGGCTTTGCGATGGAGCGGCTGTCGGGCAAGAGCATCCGCGCCATGGAACCCGGCCCAGGCTTTGCCTGGTTCGCGGAACCCGATGCCGCCGCGGCGACCGAGGACTGCACCTGGCGCCATCGCGTGCTGTCCGGCGAGGTCCACGACGACAATTGCTCGGCGCTGCAGGGTGCGGGTCATGCCGGCCTGTTCGGCACAGCTGCTTCGGTGCTCGATTTCGCCTGGGGATTGCTGGACGGAACCGGCGCATCCGAACGGTTGATCGCGCTGATGCGCGAGCCCCTGTCGGCCACCCGCACCCATGGCTGGGAGCGCCCTTACCAAGGCTGGTCCGGCGGTGCGCTGTGCGGTCCGGGAACGATCGGCCACACCGGCTTCACCGGCACAGGATTGTGGATCGACTTCGACAAGGGCAAGGCGTGGACCTTGCTTACCAACCGGATCCATCCGACACGTCATTTCGACAGCGGCATCGTTCAGCTTCGGCAAGCGGTCGGCGACCTCATCAATGGAGCTCAATGATGGAACCAATCTGGGCCGTCGGCCTGATGACCGGCACGGTGCTTGACGGCAACATCGATGTCGCCCTGATCAAGACCGATGGCGAGCGGATAGACGATTTCGGCACTTACCGGCTGATGCCTTATCCCGCGTCGATCCGGTCGCTGCTGGAAGAGACGCTGGCGGCGGCGCGGGCCTGGAATTTCACTGGGCCGGAACCTGCGATTTTCCGCAAGGCCGAAGAGGCGCTGACGCGCGCGCAGTCGGCGGCGGTGAAGGAACTCGTGAAAGGTTACGGCATGACGATGGCCGAGATCGGGGTCGTCGGCTTTCACGGCCAGACAGTGCTGCATCGCGCGCCGCAGGTCGGACGGCTCGGCCAGACCCGGCAGCTCGGCGACGGCGAGCTCATGCATGCCATCCTCGGCACCAAGGTCGCCTATGATTTCCGCTCGGCCGACATGCGCGCCGGCGGACAGGGCGCGCCTTTGGCCGCTGCCTATCACACCGCGCTGATGCGCGGCGCCGGCGCCAGTGGCGAGGTGGCGGTACTCAATCTCGGCGGCGTCGCCAACATCACCTGGTGGGACGGCGCCGACAATGTCATCGCCTTCGACACCGGCCCCGCCAACGCGCCGCTCAATGACTTCATCAAATCGAAGGGGCTCGGCGAAATGGACCGCGACGGCGCGCTTGGCGGCGCGGGAAAGGTGGACGAAGCCCGGCTCGCCAAGCTGTTGCAGCATCCCTATCTGACCAAGGCCTATCCGAAATCACTCGACCGTTTCGATTTCGGCGCGGCCATGGCCGACGGCCTGAGCGCCGAGGATGGCGCGGCCCTGCTCACCGCCTTCACCGCGTCCGCTGTCGGCAAGGCGCTCGACCTTCTGCCCAGCCGGCCGAAGAAGCTGGTGGTCAGCGGTGGCGGTCGCCACAACCCGACAATGATGGCGATGCTCGCCAGCCGCGCCGGGGTCGAGGTCGTACTGGCCGAAAGCCTCGGCTGGAGCGGCGACGCGGTGGAGGCGGAGTGTTTTGCCTTCCTCGCGGTTCGCGTGCTGCGCGGCCTGCCGATCAGTTTCCCGAGCACGACGGGCGCGCCGCGGCCGATGCGCGGCGGAAAGCTGGCTGGCTGATCAGTCGACCAGTTTCTTCCGCAGGAAGATGCGGCTGCGGCCGACAGGGAAATCGGCCAGCGTCCCGAAAGGCTGGTAGCCTTGCCTCTGATAGACCTTGGCGGCGTTGGGATTGAATGTGTCGATCCAGGCGTTTTGGCAGCCGCGCGCCACGGCTTCGCGTTCGGCCGCGTCGAGCATCCGGCCTGCCATGTGCTGGCCGCGCAGCCTTTCGTCGACCCACAGCCACTGCACGTAGAGCCAGCCCCAGGCGGTGTAGCCTGAAATGCCGGCGACGATCGCCCCGATTTCGTCGCGCACGAACACCGCCAGCGCCTTCTTTTCGGACGCGCCGACATCGCCGTCGTTGAACGCCGTCAGCCGCTCACTGAGAAAGGCGAGTTCTTCCGGCAGGGGATCGGCGGTCGTTTCAAGTGTCGTGTTCATGGCTTTCGCGATACTCGCTTGGAAAGATCAAGAGGGACGGAAATCAGATGCGGCGATGCCATAGCGCTTGAGCTTGTCGTAGAACGTCTTGCGCGGCACGCCGAGCGCGTCGATGGCGCCGCGCACGTCGCCGCCATGGTCGCGCAGCGCGTCGCGGATGAGCTGCGCCTCGTAATGCCCGACCCGCTCCGGCAGTGCGGCGGCAGGCACTGGCAATCGTGCGGGCGAGAACCTGGTTTCGTCATCGGGACCAAGACCGAGCGCGACGCGATCGGCGAAATGGGCGAGTTCGCGCACATTGCCCGGCCAGTCGTGCGACTGGAGATGATGGCTCACGGCGGCGTTCACCTTGGCGACTGGCCGGCCAAACCGTTTCGCCGCCTTGCCAAGGAAGTGGCCGAACAGCATCTCGATATCGCCGCGCCGCTCGCGCAGCGGCGGAATGCGCAGCGTCACCACGTTGAGGCGGAAATAGAGATCCTCGCGAAAATCGCCGCGCTGGTCCTGCCGGCTGAGATCGACCTTGGTCGCCGCGACGACCCGGAGATCGAGGCGCCTTGTTTCGTTCGAGCCGAGCGGGGTGAGGCTGCGCGTCTCCAGCACCCGCAACAACTTGACCTGCAGGGCCGGCGGCATGGATTCGATCTCGTCGAGGAACAGCGTGCCGCCGCTGGAATGCTCTATGCTGCCGATCCGCCGTCGCTGCGCCCCGGTAAACGCGCCGGCCTCGTGGCCGAACAGCTCGCTTTCGATGACGGTCTCGGGCAGAGCGCCGCAGTTCAGTGCCACGAACGGCTTTGCACGCCGCCGGCCCCACCGGTGCAGGAGGTCGGCCACCACTTCCTTGCCGGTTCCGGTCTCGCCCTCCACCAGCACGTCGACGTCCATGTCGGCGATCTGGCGCAAGGTCTCGCGCAGCCGCCTTATGGCCGGCGCTTCGCCGATCAACGGCATGCCGTCCGCGGCAAGTGCGGCGGCTTCGCGGAGCCGCCGGTTTTCCATCACCAGCCGCCGCTTCTCCGATGCACGCTTCAGCGCCTCCACCAGACGCTCCCCCGCATAGGGTTTCGGGATGAAATCATAGACCCCATCCTTGAGCGCGGCGACCGCAAGATCGACATCGCCATGCCCGGTGACCAGGATCACCGGCAAGTCGGGATCAACAGCCTTGACGCGGTCGAAGAGTTGCAGCCCATTCATGCCGGGCATGCGGATGTCGCTGACGACCACACCCTCGAAGTCCCTGTCGACGACACCAAGCGCTGCCTCGGCGGCGTCGAGCCCGATCACCGTGAAGCCGGCAAGTTCGAGCAGTTGCGTGGTGGCATGCAGCAGATCCGCATCGTCGTCGACAAGCGCGACCAGCCCCGATCCCTGCGTCATTCGATCCGCCTCAAGTCGATGGTGAAGGATGCGCCGCTGGCGGTGTCGGGGTCGAGCCGCAGCGTGCCGCCCAATTCTTGGGCGATCTCCTGCGAGATCACCAGGCCAAGGCCAAGCCCCTTCTCCTTGGTGGTCTGGAACGGCATGAACAGATTGGCGGCCGCGTCCGGCTGGAGGCCGGGCCCATTGTCGCGCACCGAAATCAGCACGCGGTCGCCGCGTTCGGCGAGGTCGATCTCAATGCGGGGATCAGGCCGGTCCTTCATGGCGTCCAGCGCGTTCTGCAACAGGTTCACGAGGATCTGCTCCAGCCGGATGCGGCTTGCCATCACCAATGGCGATGCGGTGCCGCGCGGCTTGACGATGGTGACGCCGGAATCGCGGATGCGGCCGGACAGCAGCGACAGCGCGCCCTCGATCGCCTCGCGTACCGGCAAGGGCGAGGCAGCGACGCCAGGCCGTCGCGCAAAGGTGCGCAGCGTGCTGGTGATCGCGCCGATGCGCTCGGTCATCGAGACGATCGAGGTCAGGTTGCCGCTTGCCGGTTCGGTCTTGCCGGCCTCGAGAAAGCGGCGGGCATTCTCGGCATAGGTGCGGATGGCGGCGACCGGCTGATTGATCTCATGCGCCACGCCGGCGGCGATCTGGCCGAGGATGGAGAGCCGGTTGGCCTGGGCAAGATCGTCGCGCAGCCGGCGGACCTTGGCCTCGGCGTTTTCGCGCTCGGCGATTTCGCCGGCAAGGGCCGTGTTCGATCGCGTCAGTTCGGCGGTCCGGGAACTGACCCGGCTTTCGAGTTCGGCATTCATGCGCGCCAGCGCCTCCTGCCGCAGCCGGCGTGTGCGCCGGCGCCGGGTGAACACATAGGCAAGCAGCCCCATCAGCAGCAGCCCGAGCAGTGTCGTCAGGCGCGCCGTGTTGGCGGCGGCGGTCAAGGCGGCATCGGCGGGCGTCAGCAGCCACAGGCGCCAGCCGGGGACGGCACCGGGCAAGTCCTGCACCACCTCGACGAACCGGCGCGATTTTCCGGCTTCTTCGATCGTCGCCAGGCCGTCACCGGCGCCACGCCGTATCGGCAGCGGCTCGAAGGCGGCGTCGACCAGTTGAAGCTGGTCATGCGCCGCGGCGGCATCCGCGGCGGAGAGCGGCGCCAGCGCATGGAACCGCCAGTCGGGCTGGCTGGTGGCCAGAACGACGCCGCGCTCGTCGGTGACGAAAACGAGAAAGCCGCTCGCCCGCCAATTGGCTTCGACACCGCCGAGTTCGACCTTCAGAACCGCGACGCCAAGCGGTTTGCCACCGTCGTCGACACGGCCGGCAAGGTAGAGTCCCGGCTTGCCGCTGATCGTGCCGAGGCCATACTGGCTGGCCGCGCCCTTGGCCATCGCATCGGTGAAATAGTGGCGAAAATTATAATCGATGCCGACAAAGCTGTCCGGCTGGCCGGCATTGCTGGCCGATATCGCCATGCCCGCCGTATCGATGACATAGATGGCCGAGGCCGACGCATCGCCGGCTATGGCCTTCAGCTTGGCGTCGAGCGCTGTTTCCTCGACTTTCCCGGCACGGCGCAGCGCATCACGCACCGCATCGTCGCGCGCCAGCACCAGCGGCACGAGACGTTGCTTTTCGATTTCGCCGGTCAGGGTTCCGGCCGCCAGCGGCAAGGCGGCCAATGCCCCGTCGCGCAGGTCATCGGCGGCCTGACCCTCGGCGATGCGCCCGGCGGTGGCAACCGCGCCGGCAAGCAGAGCGAGCGCTATTGCCGCAAACAGCCAACGGCCGCGCAGGCGCGCTACCGCTTCGCGCAGCAGGTCGCGGCCGGCAAACCCCGGGGATCCGCTATCGATGCGCTGTTGTGGCGTCGGCCCTCTCCCTTTGCTCCCCGGCTTTGCCCCCAGTCTAATGCGAAATTCCGCCCAGGCAAATAAGACCTGTGCGGAAATCCGCACAACTCTCCGTCAAAGGCAAGGCAGGAACGGCTGAACCCAGGGATTCCGGCCTGTCCGGCATCTGGCACAGCGTTTGCAAACATCCGTGCAGCGGCGGGCGACCGGAACGCCGCGATGGGAGAAGTTACGCAGGGCGGGTTCCGTCCATCCGGCCAGGGAGAGTTCGATGCATATCGCAGACCAATCCGCCGCGCCCGCCGCGCAGCGCAAGCCCCTCTATGCCCAGCTCTACGTGCAAGTGCTGGTGGCGATCACCGTCGGCATCCTGCTCGGCCATTACTATCCGTCGATCGGCGAGAGCATGAAGCCGCTCGGCGACGCCTTCATCAAGCTGGTCAAGATGATCATCGCCCCGGTCATCTTCCTGACGGTCGCAACCGGTATCGCCGGCATGAGCGACCTGCAGAAGGTCGGCCGCGTCGCCGGCAAGGCGATGCTCTATTTCCTCACCTTCTCGACGCTGGCGCTGATCATCGGCCTTGTCGTGGCCAATGTCGTGCAGCCAGGCGCCGGCTTCAACATCGATCCGGCGACGCTCGACGCCTCGACGGTCAACACTTACGCGGCCAAGGCACATGACCAGTCGGTCACCGGCTTCCTGATGAACATCATTCCCGGCACGATCGTCGGCGCCTTCGCCGACGGCGACATCCTGCAGGTGCTGTTCTTCTCGGTCCTGTTCGGCATCGCGCTGGCGCTGGTCGGCGACAAGGGCACGCCGGTGCTCAATTTCCTGCAGGCGCTGATGGCGCCGATGTTCAAGCTGGTCAGCGTGCTGATGAAGGCAGCCCCGATCGGCGCGTTCGGTGCGATGGCCTTCACCATCGGCAAATACGGCATCGGCTCGGTCATCAACCTCGCCATGCTGGTCGGAACCTTCTACGCGACCTCGTTCCTGTTCGTGTTCGTCGTGCTCGGTGCCGTCTGCCGCTACAACGGCTTCTCGATCCTGTCGCTGATCCGCTACATCAAGGAGGAGCTGCTTCTGGTACTGGGCACCTCGTCGTCGGAAGCAGCCCTGCCCTCGCTGATGGAGAAGATGGAGAAGGCCGGCGCCAAGCGCTCGGTGGTCGGACTGGTCATCCCGACCGGCTATTCCTTCAATCTCGACGGCACCAACATCTACATGACGCTTGCCGCTCTGTTCATCGCCCAGGCGACGAACATCCATCTGTCGATATCAGACCAGATCCTGCTGCTGCTGGTGGCGATGCTGTCGTCCAAGGGTGCCGCCGGCATCACCGGGGCAGGCTTCATCACCTTGGCCGCCACGCTTTCGGTGGTTCCCTCGGTGCCGGTCGCCGGCATGGCACTGATCCTCGGCGTCGACCGCTTCATGTCGGAATGCCGGGCGCTGACCAACTTCGTCGGCAATGCGGTGGCGACGCTGGTCGTGGCGCGCTGGGAAGGCGAACTCGATGAGGCCAAGCTGGCGAGAGCGCTGGCTGGGAGCGCCGACGACAGCCTGCCGGCGGACATCGTTCCCGCCGAGTGATCCACCGTTTCATACGACGGATAATGGCCGCAAGCACGCCGCTTGCGGCCATGGTCATGTTTCATCGCTATCAGACGGCTTTGCGCAGCGGTGGCACGGCCTTGCCACCCCCCGCGAAGGGGTCGCAGCGCGACGGACCGGCTTGCGGCGAGACAGGGCCGCGCAAGCTTGAGCTCAGCCGTTGAAGTCCTTCCGCGTGTCCGGATATGTGCTTGGGCCGACCGGCATGGGAGCCGCCAACGTGCCCAAATCATCGGACAGGACGAGGCTCGCCGCGCCGACCAGCCCGGCGTGGCGGCCGAGCTGGGCCTGGACGACCGGCACGTCGCGATAGGCGCGCATGGCGCGCTGGCGGATGGTCGCCCCGATGACGGGCGCCATCAGGTCGAGGCCATTGGCGATGCCGCCGCCAACGACCAGCACGTCGGGCGAATAGAGGTGCAAAAGGTTGGTGAAGCCGACGCCCAGCCAGCGCGCCTCCTCCTCGAGCAGAGCCAGAGCGAGGTCGTCCTGCAGCCCTGCGGCCTCGACCACGTGGCGACCCGTGACCTCGGCGTTGGCCGAGAGGCGGCGCAGCGTCGAACCGTCCAAAGGAGACGTTGCGGCATTGGCGCGGCGGCCGAGCGCGGTTCCCGAAGCGATCGCCTCGAAGCAGCCGACGACGCCGCACACGCAGCGCTCGCCTTCGTTGGTGATGGTCATGTGGCCGATCTCCGCGGCAAGACCGCGACGGCCGTGCAGGATGCGTCCGTCGGCGACGACGCCACCGCCGATCCCGGTCGAGACGGTGACGAAGACCAGGGAGCGCGCACCGTGGCCGGCGCCGAAGCGCCATTCGCCGAGCGCTGCCGCATTGGCGTCGTTCTCCAGCCGCACCGGCAGGCCGAGCCGCCGCTCGAGGATGTCGGCCAGCGGCACGTCCTGCCAGCCGGCCAGCGTCGGCGGTCCGACGGCGATGCCGGCCAGCGGATCGAGCGGGCCCGGCGCGCCGACGCCGACGCCGAGGATCGACAGCCCCGGCGCTTCGGCATGAATGGTCGCGGCCAGCGCCTCGATCTGGCCGATCACCACGTCGGGGCCGGCCTGCGCCTGCGTCGGCACAGCCGCGAAGGCCAGGATCTTGCCGTCACGGTCGACCAGGGCGGCACGAAGCTCGGTGCCGCCAAGATCGATCGCGAGGGCGACTTCAATGCTCATCAGGCCGCGACCTTCAGACCACGCAACCAGCCGATGCGGCCGGCGAGATCCTTGTCGCCGAAAGCGAGCGAACCGAGCACCACGGTCTCGGCGCCGGCGGCGCGCAGCAGCGGCACGGTTTCGTGGCGGATGCCGCCATCGGCGGCGAGCACCACGGCCGACTCACGACCAGCGTTCCTCAGGATGGCGCGGGCTTCGCCCAGCCTGTCACAGGCCTTCTCCGACAGGCCCTGGCCCTTGACGCCGATCGCGGTTCCAAGAAGCGTGACGAACGCCACTTCGGAGACGAAAGGCTTCATCGCCTCTACAGGGGTCTCCAGCCTCAGCACGACGCCGGCCTCGGCGCCGAGTTCATGCGCCAGCCGCACCGCGCGCAGACCCGCCTCGCCGTTCTCGGCATGGACGCTGATCATGTCGGCGCCGGCCTCGATGAACTGGCGCGTCTGTTCTTCGACGATTGCTTGGTCGACCATCAGATGGACGTGGATGGGCCTGGCCGTCAGTTTGGCGATACGGGCGACGAGATCGGGGAAGAACAGGAAGGACGGCGCGAAATGGCCGTCCGCGACGTCGATGTGGTGCATATCGGCATAGGGTTCGATGCGCTGCAAGTCGCTCTCGAAATTGGCGAGATTGGCCGACCACGATGAGAATTCGGCGATCAGACGGTCGCGCGGCAGTGCGGCAATGGCGGCCGGGCCTGACAAAGGTTTCGAGATCATGATTGGTCCTGGTTGTTGAAATTTCTATCGAGAAAGCCGCCGATGGCGGCGCGGATTTCGGTGAAATGGCGATCCTTGTCGAGGGCTTTCGGCGTCACCTCGGTGAGGGCGGCGCCGGGGATGGTCTCAGCCAGTTCGCGGGCGGTCGCCAGGGGATGGACGAGGTCTATGCCGCTGCCGACGACGAGCGTCGGGATTGCGAGGCCGGTCGCCATCGCCCGCGTCACGCCAGGCCCGTCATTGGCGATCGCCTGCATCACCTCGGCAAAAACGCTCGCGTTGTCACGCGCGAAGAAGCCGAGCAACGAGGCGAGATTGTCCGGCGCCTCGCTGCGAAAGCGGGCCGCCGTTGCCGAAGCCGCGAAGATGTCGCGCGCCTCTTCCAGCGGGTGGTCGCGGATGAGTTCCGCCACTTCGACGTAAGGGCGCATGTTTTGCGGGGCCGCGTCGAAGGTCCAGGCCGGGCGCACCAGCACAAGAGCGGTGACGCGAGCCGGGTGGCGGGCCGCCAGGTGCAGTGCAATGGCGGCGCCCATCGAGATGCCACCGGCAACGAAGCGCTCAATGCCAGCTGCATCGGCAGCGGCGAGCACATCGTTGGCGAACATCCCGATCGAAAACGGACGCTTGCCGCCGGCACCTGAGCCGCCCTGCGCGCGGCATTCCACAGTCAGCCGGCGGCGCGACGGACTGTCGGGAAAGTTCAGCGCCACCTGCGCGGCATCGCCGCCGAGGCCATGCTGGAAGACGATGGGAAGCCCCTGCCCCGTGTCGAAGACGTGGAGCGCAGCGTCGTCGCGCAGCATGATCGTCGGCGCGGCACCCATCAGAGCAGCCCCCGCAGGATGGTTGCGACGCCAGGAGCCTCGTCGGCGGACAAGCCGTGGGTGACGAGCGCGCCATCGAAACCCACCCCCTTCAGCCGCGCGACGAAATCCGGGAAGTCGACGACACCCTGGCCTGATGTGGCGAAGCGGCCGTCGGCAAAACGATCCTTGGCGTGCGCCATGGCGATGTGGCCAGCGGCCTCATCGATCGCGGCGGCGACGATGGCTCTCGCTTCATCGGGCTTTGCATGCTCGAACAGGTTGGCGGGGTCGAGCACGATCTTCAGATGCTTCGAACCCATCTCGGCGATCAGCCGGGTCGCATCCATGGCCGAGGTGACGATGTTGGCCTGCTCGGGCTCGATACCGAGATCGATGCCGGCCTCCTCGGCCAGCGCCAGTGCCTTCGCCATTTCGACGGCCATGTCGAACCAGGCCGACGGATCGGCATTGTCGGGATGGTATGCCCATTGGTCGGCTGCGTTGCGCGAGCCGGTGCAGAGCGTCACCAGTGGGATGTCGAGCTTGGCTGCAGTGTCGATGACCACCGCCAGGCGCCTCAGTCCGTCGTCGCGCGCAGCCTTGTCAGGATGCGCCATGTTGTAGGTGCCCGACAGCGCGGCCAGCGAAACGCCTGACGATCGCGCGGCGGCACCAGTGGCGGCGACGGCATTCGCCGGCACGGCATCCGGCATCGACGGCAGGCCGGCGCAGGCGAGATTGAACTGCGTCGTCTCGTAGCCGGCCTGCTTCACGGCAGCCAGCACGGTGGCCGGGTCGGTGCCCGCAAATGTCTTGGCGAAGATGCCGAGGCGCATCAGGCCGCACCCGAAACCGAGGCAAGCTCGATCCGCTCGCCAGTCTCGACAGAGCGCGCAATTGCCACCATGGCGCGGATCGACGCAATGCCGTCCCCGACATTGGCGCCGCGCATCGGCGCGCCGGTGAGCACGGTGTCGGCAAGGCCCTCGAGCTGGCGACGGAAGAAGTGGCCGTCGGCACCAAGCGGTTTTCGCGAGGTCGCGTCCTTCTCATGGAAGATGTCGACCTCGCTGGCGCGGAAATACCAAGGATTGAAGGTTTTGGCGATGACGGAACCGTTCTCGCCATAGAGCTGAAACCCTTCGTGCCAGTCCATGCGCACGGCGACGGTGAGGTCGAGATGGCCGAGCGCGCCGCTGGCGAATTCGGTTTCGACGAACCAGCAATAGGCGCCGAAGCGCTCGTTGAGGCGGGCGCGCACGGCAACGATGTCGCCACAGAGGAAGCGGGCGGTGTCAACCAAATGCGATCCGTGCGCCAGCATGAAATATCGCCTGAGATCAGCCTTGGGATTTCCGCCGGGCTTTTTTGCGAGCTTGCTGGTGACTGGCAGCGGCTGCACGGCGTCGGTGTTGGTGTAGCGGTGGGTGGAGTCGCAATACCAGGCCTTCAGTGCCAGCACCTCGCCCATCTCGTCGCGAACGAAGTCGCGGGCGGCCTCCAGCGCCGGATCGAAGCGCTTCATGTGGCCGACCTGCAGCACCTTGCCGGAGCGCTTGACCGCCTCTGCCAAGGCCTCGCCTTCCTCGACCGAGGTACCGATCGGCTTTTCGCAGAGAACATGCTTGCCGGCATCGAGCGCCTTGATCGACATTGGCACGTGATAGGCATCCGACGTGGCGACGATGACTGCTTCGAGCTCGGGATCTGCGAGCATGGCGTCATAGTCGGCATACATCTTCTTTGGTTCATAGGTGGCGCCCATGCGGGCGAGCAAATCGGGTGCCGCATCGCAGATGGCGTAGAGGTCGGCATTGCCGGCCTTGACGCAGGATTCCAGATGCGCGAACTGGGCGATCGGGCCGCAGCCGAGCACACCGACCCTGAGGCGTCTGTCCTGTTTCTTGATCATCGTCTCAGGCCCCGTAGCCGCGCATCGTCCGGCGGTTGGTCTTGACCGCGCCGGCCGGATCGGCGGCGGCGGTGTCGGATTCTTCTTCCAGCACCAGCCAGCCGTTGAAGTTCGGCGCGGTACCGGCGATCTCGATGACCTTAGGCGTGTCGCAGACGCCTTGGCCCAGCATCGCCCAGGTGCCGTCGGCATCGACGTCCTTGAGGTGGATGTAGCGGATGCGGTCGCGGTAGGTGGTGAGCGTGTCGGCCATGTCCCTGTGGCCGCGCAGGATGTGACCGGTATCCGGCACCCAGCCGACCAGATCGGGGTCGAGCAAGGCAAAAATCGCGTCGTAATCGGCGCGGTCGAACAGCAGCGTGTTGTGGTGCGAACTCGGATGCACCGCCACCTGGACACCCGCCTTGCGGCCGAGTTCGCCGGCCTTGTTGTAAACCTCGGCCGCGACAGCGAATTTGTCGTGGCGTGGCCCGTCGGAGACGACGGTGGCCGAGCCCATCGACACGAGCGCATCGGGAAAGTTTGCCACGAAATCGATCCAGCGCCTGGCGGTTTCGAGATCGGTGCCGATCCCGTTCTTGAGCGTGAAGCCGCTCCTGGAGCCGAAGGCGAAGGAAATGAGCGCCAGACCGGACGACTTCAGCGCGGCGGCGAACTCGGTGGGTTTGCCGGCATAGTGGCCGATCATGGTGTCGGTGATCTCGATGCCGGCATAGCCACCATCGGCGATCGCCTTCAACAGATCGTCGGGGCCGCCGGTGAACCGGTCTCCCAGCATTTCCCAGGTGAAGGTCTGGCAGCCGACTTTGAGGTCTTTCACGTTCATCCTTTCATTCCTTGATCCCGCCCATTCCTTGATGCCGCCCTGCGTCAGCCCTTCGATGATGGAAGAACGGCACGAGTGCAATCAGCGGAACGGTGACGACGGCGGAGGCGCGGCGATATCGCCCGCCAGCAGACAGGGTCCAATCATCCATTGCAACACACGGACCCTGCTCCGTCAGTCTCCTTGGGATGGACATCCTACTTGACCGAGCCCGCGGTCATGCCGGCGAGGAAGAACCTCTGGGCAACGAGGTAGATGAGCAAGAGCGGTAGCGAGCCGAGCACGCTCATCGCCATCATCTGGTTCCATTCGAAGGCGTGCTGCCCCATCAACAGCTGTATGCCGATCGGAACGGTGCGCATGGAGGTCGACTTCGTCAGTGTCAGCGCAAAGAGAAACTCGTTCCAGCATAACAGGAAGGTGTAGACCGACGTCGCCACGATACCAGGCAGTGAGATCGGCACGATTACCCGCCAGAGCGCCGTCCAACTGGTGCCGCCGTCAACGGCAACGGCTTCATCGAGATCGCGTGGCAACGTGTTCAGGTACCCTGTCATCAGCAGGATCGCATAGGGCAACGTAAACACCAGGTAGGTCAGGATCAGCGCGACATAGGTGTCGAAGATGCCGTACGAGACGACAAGCCCGAAGAAGGGGATCAGAAGCGTGATCGGAGGGATCGTCTGCGTGCTGATGATGAGTGTGTTCAGAATGCCCTTGCCGCGGAAGTTGAAGCGGCTGAACCCATAGGCCGCCAGCAAGGCGATCAGCACCGTGAGCACGGTCACCGCCCCCGCGACGAAGTAGCTGTTGAAGAAGAAGCGCAGCTTTACCGGGTCGCCAAGGATGGCCGCATAGGCTTCCAGGGTGAAGGCCTTCGGCAGGATGGTCGGTGGCAGGGCAAAGATTTCGGTATTCGACTTGAACGAGCTGCTGAGCATCCAGTAAATCGGGAAGGCTGCGAAGAACAGCCCTGCCGCAAGAGCAACATGCAGCGCGACGGTGGTCAGTTTGTCCTTGCCGGAGTTCCGTTTCCTCATGGCGTCCTACCTGGCCCGCTGATAGCGAATATAGAACAGCGTCAGGCCGAGAGAGATCAGCAGGATGACCACGGCGCTCGCCGATGCCTGAGACAGGTTGTAGCTCGAAAACGCCAGCTTGTAGGTGTAGGTGCTGAGGACCTCGGTCGCGTAGATCGGGCCGCCGCCCGTGGTGATCCAGATCAACGGGAAGACCTGCATGGTCCAGATGAAGTCGAGCAGCGAGATGCTGATGATGATCGGCATCAGCTGCGGGATGGTGATGAAGATCAGCTTCTGGTAGGCTTTCGCCCCGTCGATATCGGCAGCCTCGTAGAAGTCCTTGGGAATGCCTTGCAGGCCTGCGAGCAGGCTGACCATGAAAAGTGGGTAGCCCGCCCAGATATTGGCGAAAGTGACGGCATGCAGCGCGGTCTCGGGCGAGGAAAACCACTCGACCTTGGAACCGATGATGCCCATCTGCATGAGGATGCTGTTCACGACGCCGTTCGGCTCAAGCAGGAGGCGCCAGATCACGGCGATGATCACCGCGGTGAACAGCCAAGGCAGTATGTAGAGCACGCGCAGTACATTGCGCAGCGTCGGATTGATGCGGTCGCTGTTCAGCATGAGCGCGAAGATCATGCCGATGGTCATGTGGAAAACCACACTCATGCATGTGAAATAGAGCGTATGCCACAGCGAAGCCCAGAACACCGGATCGTCAAAGATCGCCTGGTAGTGCTTTAGCCCGGCAAAGGATGGATCACGACGCAGGACCGCGCTGTTCTGAAAGGAATAGGCAATCACCGTAACCATCGGCAACAGCATCAGGAGCCCGACTATGAGCAGCGAGGGCGACAGATAGAGATAAGGTGTCACGGCTCGCTTGAGCTTGTGATGGGAGCGCTTCTGCCGGGTCATAGGGCCAACCTCGCGACAAGAGAAAAGAGCTTCAAACCATTCGGAGTGGTCATTTGCCGGCTGGCCCGCCTAATGGCAGGCCAACCGGTAGATGGGCCGCAAGAGCGGAGCACGAGGGTCAGAATTTCGCTATCCAGCCCTTTTGCGCGGCAGCGGCTGCTTCTTCCGGCGTTTGCTCGCCGGCAAGCATCTTTTGAGCCTGCACGTCGAACTGGGTCATCAGGTCTTCAGCCACCGGCAGGCCCGTGAACTCGTTGGCGAGATAGCCGGTCTTGAAGATCTCGAAAGCCTTGCCGAAAGCCTTGTCGGAGGTCACGAAATCGGGCTTGGCGTTGACGTTGCCCGGGAAGGCGTTGGCAAGCGAGACGAGCTTGGCGTTCACCTTTTCGCTCATCAGATACTGGACGAGTTTCCAAGCCTCCTCCTGATGTTTCGAGGCAGCGGAGATGCCGATGCCCCAGGAGGCATAGGGAAGGCCGCGCTTGCCCGTATAGCCCTCCACAACCGGGACCGGGATGAGGTCGAAGTTCAGCTTGGGATTGCGCTTGCGGATGAGGTTCACATGCGCGAGCGAGTCGATCATCATCCCGACGCGGTCGTTGACGAATTCCTCGACTTTTTCCTGTTCGGTCTTGGTGGCGATGCCGGGCGAGATGGTGCCGGCGTCATTGAGCGATTTGACGAAGGAGAGCATATCCACCACCGGTTTGCCCTCGAGGGCGGGCTTGCCGTTCGCCATCATCGACTGACCCGAAGCCCAGACCCACGACATCATGTCGTTCTGGACACCGGAAGGCGTTTGCAGCGACAGAGGCAGCACCCAGCCATACTGGTTCTTGTCGGCGTGCGTCATCTTCTTGGCGGCTTCGAGAAATTCCGCGCGCGTCGACGGCAGCTTGGTCACGCCTGCCTGGGCGGCAAGGTCCAGATTGACGAAAACCGGATAAACGAACGAGGCGACCGGAAACATCACCGCCTTGCCGTCGACCTTGATGATATCGGCGACCTGGCTCTTGTCGAACTTGCTCGCATCCATCATCGGGTTCATGTCGGCGAGTGCGTTCTGCGCGTTCAGATTGTTCACCCAGGCGCCGTCGAGGCCGACGACGTCGCTGAGCGTTCCGGTTGCAGCCCCAACCGAGATCTGGTCCCGCGTGGTCGCGTAGGGGCCGCTGACCAGCGTCACCTTGATTCCGGGGTTTGCGGCCTCGAAGCCATCCATGATTGCCCTGAGCGAGCCGGCCGGCAGTTCGGGCTCCCACCATTGGGTGAATTCCAGCGTCGTGTCCGCCATGGCACCGGTTGCGCCAAGCAACCACGCGGCCGCGGCTATTTTCAGCATCGCGGATTTCATATGAAACGTCATATTCTCCTCCTTCTCTTTTATGATCGACCGCACAATGCCGCCGATCGTCTGGTTATTCAGAAGTCTTCTTACGCGGACGCCTCGCCCTCGCCCGCGGGCCTTGCCACGGATGTTCAGATCGCCAGATGCGTCTCGGGATCGAAGAAATGGAGCTTGGCATCATCCAGGGCCACCCGGATTTCCGAACCGGAGCGGGCTGCGCTGACCGGTTCGAATTTCGCCACCGCGTTCGACGCCCGGCCGAAATCCTCCACCGCGTCCGGGTCGCCGGAATCTACCCGGACCGCGTCGATGTTCAGGTGGACGATGTGCTCGGATCCGAGTTCTTCGATCGAGGTCACCTTTGCCGGGATCGTCTGGTACTTGCGACCGGATTCGAGGCTGCTGTCATAGAGATGCTCCGGTCGAATCCCGAACACGACCTTGCGTCCCGCATACGATCTCAAGCCCGGCCTGCGGACGAAGGCCTCATCCTGCAGCCGGATGGCGAAGGTGCCGGAAATCAGGTCGTCGCCCGCCAGGGTCGCCTCGAAAAGGTTCATCGAAGGAGAACCGATGAAGCCGGCGACGAAGGCGTTCACCGGCGATTCATAGAGTCTCTTGGGGGTGTCGACCTGCTGCAGCACGCCGCCTTTCAGCACCGCGACCCTGTCCCCCATCGTCATCGCTTCGGTTTGGTCGTGGGTGACGTATATGGTCGTGACGCCCAGCTGCTTTTGCAGGCTGGTGATTTCGGCGCGCATTTGAACACGCAGTTTCGCGTCCAGATTCGAAAGGGGCTCGTCCATGAGAAAGGCGGCCGGGTCGCGCACCATGGCGCGGCCCATGGCAACCCGTTGACGCTGTCCGCCTGAAAGATTCGCGGGTTTGCTGTCCAGCAGCGACGTCAGCTGCAGGGTTTTGGCGATCTCGTCGACGCGCTTCTTGCGCTCGGCCTTTGGCTTGCCTGCCAGCCTCATCGAAAAAGCAATGTTTTCGAACACGGTCATATGCGGGTAGAGCGCGTAACTCTGGAAGACCATCGCGATGTCGCGGTCCTTGGGCGGCATGTCGACGACGTCGATGCCGCCGATCCGAAGGCTGCCGCTGGTAATGTCCTCCAACCCAGCGATCATCCGCAACGCGGTGGATTTGCCGCAGCCTGACGGCCCGACGAGAATCAAAAACTCGCCGTCCTCGACCGACAGGTTCAAGTGGTCGATCGCGTTAAAATTGTTCCCGTAGGTTTTGCAGATATTCTCAAGAATGACTTGAGCCATATTCCTCCCTCCACAAGTCCAGCCCGCCGATTTTTATAGTTCTCCTTGGCTTATGTTCGCCTGCGAAATATTTGCTCGGACAGTTCAGGCTATGTACCAGTATCGAGCGGCGCATATTTCAGTTCGACTGCCGACGGCGCGTTCGTCGATGCAAGGAATTCCGTGACCTGGCCGTCGGTCGGCAGCGCCTCGCGCCCGCCCCGCCCCGTTATCGAAAGGGCCGCCGCCGCGGCCGCGAACGCGACCCGGCGTGGGGTGTCGGCCCCGCGCGTCAATGCCAGGGCATAGGCGCCATGAAAGCAGTCACCGGCGCCGGTCGAATCGACAACGGCAACCCGATGGGGAGGCAGGTGCCAGAGCCCTTTCTCGTCGCGTCCGCGATAATAGACGCCCCTGCCGCCATCCGTCAGAACCACGGCGGACCGCGACGGCAACCACAATGCATCGAGTATCTCGGCGGGCGAGCGGCACCCTGTGGCGATCCGCGCAAAGCCGAGGGGAAGAATGAGGTGGTCGCAGAGCGCGATCAGCTTCTCGGTGGCTGGGCCTCTGCTCCATTCGATATCGCCGAGGATCGCAAGGCCGAGATCGCGAGCCCGAACCACGACATCCAGCGACCGGATCGCGTAACTATCGACGATCAGGACTGTCGCGCGGCTGAGGACCTCGTCCGGAAAGTCCGGCGCGGTGCCCAGCATCGCTTCGTCGTCATAGGCGATGAACCGCTCCCCATCCGAGCCGACGGTGATCCGCGAGCGCACCGGGCGTGCGTGCGGGTGGCGCGGCGCGAATGCAGTTTCAACACCGCTCGCAACGAGATCGCACAGCACGGCGTCGTCCGCGGCACTGCCCAGCCATCCGACGAACCCGGCGGTGCCGCCGAGCCGCGCGACGGCGGCAAGGGCCGTCGCGACATTTCCGCCGAAAGCCCGGGCGCTTTGCAGAACCTTCCCCTTGCCCGCCGACAACGGCTGATCGACATAGACGATGTCGTCGATCGCAATAGCTCCGAAGCCGAGGATTGAAGGGACGGCGGGCATCGTTCAGGCACCCGCCCTTGCCAGGGCGTCTTGCGCCGAAAGGCCGTCATGGATGACGCCCCGAAAGGCTATCGCTGCTTTCTCCGGATCGCCATGCCCCCAGAGATTGCGGCCCACCACGGCACCGCGCGCACCGGCACGGATGGCGTCCGCCGTCTGCTGGAGGGCGCCGAGCAGCGTATCGGTCTTCGGGCCACCCGCGATCACAACCGGCACCGGGCATGTCCGAACGGTCTCTCGGAACGATTCGAAATCTCCCGTGTAACCGATCTTGATCACGTCGACGCCAGACTCGTAGCCGATGCGCGCCGCATAGGCGATCTCGTCGGGGGTGAAGACGATTTTTGCCCCGTCGGTGAAATCGCGAGGATAGATATGCGCGACCACCGGCATGCCGTAGCGGGCCGCTGCATTCACCGAATCGGTCAGCCAGCGTATGTATTTGCCCTCGGTCGCGCCGCGTACCGGAATGGCCACGGCCAAGGCATCGGCGCCGGCGCGCACGGCATCCTCGGGCGTTGCGATCAGCTCACAGATGCGATCGTCCGGGGTGAAGCAGCCGGCCTGGATCACCAGGCAGGCCTTGCCCGCGTATTGCGGCCATAGATGGCGCGCTGTGCCAGGCTGGATGCTGACGTAGTCGGGTTTGCCCACCATGACGCGGGCGAGCGCACCGGGCAGATCGGCAAGACCGCCTTTGCGCACGTCGCCATAGCCGACAAAGTGGTCGACCGCGCCGCCAAAAAGATTGCCCGATGGATGCGAGAAGAGGCGCGCAAGGCGCACCTGGGTTCCGAGGCTCATGAGTGCAAAATTCTCCAATCGATTGATTTCCAAATCCTGGATCCAGTGTTTTCGAAAGAAAGGATAAATGCAATCTTTCGAAATCTTTCGAATTCGCGTATTTTCGGTAGCGTGAGCCGAGGCCAGGGCTTGGCATATGGAGGCAAGGACAAGGCAATGTTGTCAGAGCAGAGACGCCAATCGATCCTGTGTGAGGTGCAACGCAGCGGACAGGTTCGCATCAAGGACCTGTCAGACGATTTTGGCGTGTCGGAGGTCACGGTCCGCTCCGACCTCGAGATACTGGACCGCAAGGGACTGCTGACCAAGACCCGTGGAGGGGCGGTGACCCGGACCACGGATTCGACCACGGCCGCGTTCGCCCGCCGGATGCAAACCAACCTCGATGCGAAGAAACGCATCGCCCGGGCAGCGGTAGAGCTGTTCGAGGACAACCAGTCGGTCATCTTCGACGGCGGCTCGACATTGATGCAGGTTGCCATGCAGCTACCGCCGCTCAACAATGTCGTGGTCGCGGCCACGGCGATGAATATCGTGCAGCATCTGATGCATCGGCCCGGGCTCGACGTTCACATGATCGGTGGCCGGGTCTATCCAGACACGGTGAGCACGCTGATTACCGATGCCGACACGGCTCTCGGCGGCTTGGTAGCGCATCAGGTCTTTGTCGGAGCGCATGCGATCGACTCGTCACTGGATGTGGTCGACGTGAACGAAGACATGGCGCGAACGAAGCGAATCCTCGTGCGCATGGCCCGGCGCGTTGTCCTCCTGGCGGATTCGAGCAAATGGGGCGTCAGCGGGACCTCCAAGGCCTTTTCGCTGTCGGGCGTCGATGTGGTGATCACCGACGATGGCCTGCCCGGTCCAATACGCAGCCAGCTTGATAGGATCGGGGCCATGGTGATCTATGCCTGAACCCGTCGCGATTCCTGGCCGCCCTCGAAATATCCGAGGCCGAATGACCCGCGGGCTTCGGCGCCCGCGATCGGCCGGTTTTCATGTCCGTCATTTTCTCCTCCCAGGGCCAGCAGCCTCCCGACACCGCACCAGCATTTCCGCATGTTCTATAAAAATTTTACGCGCGTCAATATTTAAAACGTTGTATAGCCATTTCGAGCCCGATCCGGCACCGTCGCGACGATCGGGCAGACGTGATCGCATTGGGAGGTACGACAGAATGCAGGCAAACTCACAAGCCAAACTCGGCATCGGTGTCATCGGATGCGGCAACATCTCGATGACGTACCTGCGCAATGCCGCGCTTTTCGGCGGCATCGAATTGCGCGCCTGCGCCGATATTTCAGCCGAGATGGCGGCGCTGCGAGCCAAGGAATACGGTATCCGGCCCCTTGACGTCGATGCGCTGCTGGCCGATCCCGAGATCGACCTCGTCCTCAACCTGACCATTCCGGCGGCGCATTTCGATATTTCATTCTCCGCCCTTTCGGCGGGAAAGCATGTCTTCACTGAAAAACCGCTCGCAACCTCGGCCGGCGACGGCCGCCGCCTGGTGGCGGAGGCGGCCAAACGCGGCCTGCTGCTCGGCTCGGCTCCGGACACTTTCCTTGGCGCAGCCGGACGCAAAGCGCGCCGCCTGATGGACGAGGGCGCCATCGGCCGCCCTGTCACCGGCACCGCCTTCATGATGGGGCGCGGCATGGAGCGCTGGCACCCCAACCCGCAATTCTATTATCAGCCGGGCGGCGGCCCGGTGTTCGACATGGGTCCCTATTATCTGACCATGCTGGTCAATCTGCTCGGCCCGGTCGCACGCGTCATGGCGATGGTGACACGCGGCCAAGAGGAACGCCTGATCACGGCCGAAGGGCCGTTCAAGAACACCAAGTTCAAGGTCGGCACGCCGACCAGTGTGCTGTCGCTGCTCGAATTCCGCTCCGGCGCGACCGTCACTTTCGGCGCGTCATGGGATGTCTTCAGGCATTCCAATCATCCGATCGAACTGCACGGCACGGAAGGCTCGCTGCGGCTGCCCGACCCGGATACGTTCGGCGGCACGGTGTCGCTGTCGGAACGCGGCGCCGACTGGAAGGATTTCGCCAGCGAAGGCGAACTCTACGGCGCCTGCAACTGGCCTTACGCGGCGCCCGACCGCGCCAACTACCGCATGCTCGGCGTCGCCGACCTGGTGCGTTCGCTGCAGACAGGCGCGACGCCCCGCGCTTCCGGCAATCTGGCGCTGCATGTGCTGGAGATCATGGAAGCGATCCTGCATTCGGGCGAGACGAAAAGTCCGGTCGCCATAGCAGGTGACGTCGTCCAGCCGGCCCTGCTTGGCGAAGACGAGGCGCGCGGCCTGCTCGCCTAAGCGTTCCTTGTTTCACGCAATTCCGGACGGAAAACCGCTGCACACTTTTCCTGGAATTGCTTTGACGGAGATGACGATGACGCTCGACCCAGATGCGCTGCGTGCCCTGGAAATCGGCCGTGCCGCCGGCGGCGAACCCTTCGAGAATGACAGCGTCGCGGCGGCGCGGGCCACGTACAACGCTTCGTTCCCGACGCTGCAGGGCGAGCACGAGCCGGTCGCGGCAACCGAGCAGCAGCAGATCGACGGGCCGAACGGCCCGGTGACGATCCGCATCCATCGCGGTATCGGCGCGCCGCGGACGGGGGCGCGCGCCGTGCTCTATCTGCATGGTGGCGGCTGGGTGATCGGCAATCTCTCCTCGCATGACGATATCTGCCGCTGGCTGGCCAATCTCGGCAACGCCGTCGTCGTCTGTCCCGATTACCGGCTGGCGCCGGAGCACAAGTTTCCCGCCGGGCTCGAGGATTGCGCGGCAGCGCTGCGCTTCATGGCCGCTGGAGAACTCGGCATCGACCCTACCCGTATTGCCGTCGCTGGCGACAGTGCCGGCGGCAACCTTGCCGCCGTGCTGGCATTGCTCGCCCGCGACAGGCTGGCGCCGCCGCTCGCCGCCCAGATCCTGATCTATCCCAACACCGATGCCCGCCAGACGGCGGACAGCTACCGGCGTTTCGGCGAAGGCTTCGGACTCACCGCCGCCACCATGGCCTGGTTCCGCGACCACTATGTGCGAACGCCCGATGATATCGCGGACTGGCGCGTATCGCCGCTGCTGGCCTCCAGCCTCGCCGGCGCACCGTCGGCCTTCGTCGTGATCGCCGGCCACGACATCCTTGCCGACGAAGGCACGGCCTATGCCGAGCGCCTGCGCGCCGACGGAGTGCCGCTGGCGTTGCGACACTGGCCGGGTCAGATCCACGGCTTCGTCTCGATGGGCCGCCACATCCTGGCCGCGCGGCAAACGGTAAGCGAGGCGGCGGCCTGGCTCCGCCTACAGACGCCGGAGCCGATCACTCAGGCCGACTGACGCATCACCAGGGTGGCGCCAAGCTTGACGTTGCGCGCCAGATCATGGCCGGACGGATCGGCCTCGTCCAGCAACGCCAGCAGGATCTCGACGCTGCGGCCGGCCATGGCGGCGAAGTCCTGTGCCATGGTGGTCAGCGCGGGACAGGTGTAGCGGCTCAACGGATGATCATCGTGGGCGGCGACGCGAAAATCGCAATCGGCGCGGCGGCCGATCTTCAGCCCGCGCGAAAAGGCGGCCGCCATCACACCGAAGGCGAGACGGTCATTGGCGCAGAGCAGCGTGCGGGCCGGCAGGCCGCCTTTCTCCAGCGTCCTGTCCATCCATTCGTGGCCGATGCGCTCGAAGTCCCAGCTATAGTCGCCCGCCGCCTTGAGAACGGTGGGCTCCAGGCCCGCGGCCTGCATCGCGTCGATATAGCTCTGCAGGCGTTCGCCCGAATTGTGGTTGACGTGCGGGATGTCGACATAGACAGGCGGTTCGCCGGACCGGCAGAGATAATCGACGATGGTCGAGGTGCTCTGGTGGTTGTCATTCCCGACGAATGGCGTGTCGCCTTCGATATAGGTGTCGAAATAGACGATCGGGATGTCCTCGCTCATCCGTTCGAAGACGCCGGGTTCGGAGACCAAGCCCAAGGGCGCGACGATAGCACCCGCGACCTTCAGCGACATCAGCGTCCTGACCGATTCCGCCTCCAGTTTCGGCGAACCGTGCGAGGAGATGACGATCGGCCAAAACCCTTCGTCGCGACAGCGCCGTTCGATGCGGCTGACCATCTCGGCGTAGAACGGATCGGTGATCGCCGGTACGACGATGCCGACATTGCGGGTGCGCTTGCGGTTGAGGTTGCGGGCAAAAACATTCGGCTGATAGTCGGACGAACTAAGCGCCGCCTCGATGCGCGCCCGGGTCGCCGGCTTCACGCTGGCCGGATCGTCGAAATACTTCGACAGGGTCGGCCGCGAAACGCCGGACGCCCTGGCGAAATCATCCATCGTCCGGTGGGTCTTTTCCGCCATCTATATTTCAGGCCCCTTATCCTCGATGCCAGCCTTAACGCTCTGGCGAGAATCAGTCTTGCGATCGTCGCGGTGAGGCAGCATTGCTTGAGCCAACTTATTCAGTCAAATTTCCACGGTTTCCAGTACAACGCAGAAGCATTGCGCACGTCAAATTATTTATTGACGCTCCGAAAACGACAACTTAGGTTTTGAACATGCACGGATAAAGGAATTTCTGGCCAAGCGGAGGCCGTCCGTCCGGCAGATGGTGAGGACATGAAGAAACTGGTTTGTGCCGGCGAGATCCTGGTCGAGATCATGGCCGAGCGGATCGGCCAGAGTTTTCGCGCTCCCGGCCCGCTGGTCGGTCCGTTTCCCTCGGGCGCTCCCGCCATCTTCGTCGATCAGGCGGCGCGGCTCGGCCAGCCGGCGGGGCTGATCGCGGCAGTGGGCGACGACGATTTCGGCCATTTGAACATCGAGCGCCTGCGTGCCGACGGCGCCGACATCTCGGCCATCACCGTCCATCAGGGTGCCGCGACCGGAACCGCCTTCGTCACCTATGAGAGCGATGGCAGCCGGCACTTCGTCTACAACATCAAGCAGAGTGCCGCCGGCCTGATCGAGATGGGCGCGGAAGCGCGCGCGCTGCTGGCCGGCGCCGACCATTTTCACGTCATGGGGACATCGCTGTTCTCGCCCGAGGTGATCGAAATTGCCCGCAACGGGATCGAAGCCGTCAAGATGCGCGGCGGCACGGTCTCTTTCGACCCCAACATCCGCAAGGAGATGCTCGATCTACCGGGCATGCGCGACGCCTTGCTCTTCGTGTTGTCAAAGGCCGACGTGTTCCTGCCGAGCGGGCCGGAACTCTTCACCTTCGCTGAGGCAAACGACGAGGAAAGCGCGGTACGCGAAATGCTGGACCGCGGCATCTCCACTATCGTCGTCAAGAAGGGCGCGCAGGGCGCCGTCCACTACGACCAGTCGGGGCGCACAGCCTCACCCGGCTTCGTCGTCGAGGAAATCGATCCGACCGGCGCCGGAGACTGCTTTACCGCGGCCTTTGTCTCCTTCTGGCTGCGTGGAGAGGCACCGGAAAGGGCGCTGCGAATAGCCAATGGCTGCGGCGCGCTGGCGGTGACGAAGAAGGGACCAATGGAAGGCATCGCCTCGCTCGCCGCCGTCGAGGCGTTCATCGAGACCGCCCGGACCGGAGCACCGGCATGAGCCAGGCGACCGATCGACTGGCTAGCATCGCCACGCGCCGTGCGGCCGGCGAACGCTGTGGCATCGCCTCGATCTGCTCGGCCCATCCGCTGGTCGTCGAAGCGGCGCTGCGCCACGGCAAGGCGCGCGGCGCCGATGTGCTGATCGAGGCCACCTGCAACCAGGTCAACCACGAGGGCGGCTATACCGGCATGACACCGCGCGATTTCCGCCGCTTCGTCGAGACGATCGCCGGCAAGGCCGGCTTTCCCCTGGACAGGCTGGTGCTCGGCGGCGACCATCTGGGCCCCAATCCTTGGAAGCACCTGCCGGCGCCCGAGGCGATGGAAAAAGCCGCACGCATGGTGGATGCCTATGCCGAGGCCGGCTTCACCAAGATCCACCTGGACGCCAGCATGGGCTGCGCCGGCGAAGGCGCGGCACCGCCCGACGCCACCATCGCCGCGCGCGCCGCCGAACTGGCCGAGGTGGCGGAGGCCGCGGTTGAACGAACAGGCGGCACCACGCCTGTCTATGTCATCGGCACGGAAGTGCCGGTGCCGGGCGGCGCACAGGAGGCCATGGACCATCTGGCGGTGACGACACCGGAGGCCGCGGGCGAGACGGTTCGCATCCACCGCGATGCGTTCAGCCGGCGCGGCCTCGACCAGGCTTTCTCGCGGGCGATCGGCGTCGTCGTGCAGCCGGGCGTCGAATTCGGCAATGCCGAGGTCATCGCCTACCGGCCGGAACGCGCCCGGGCGCTTGCCAGCACGCTGCGAGACCTGCCGCAATTCGTCTTCGAGGCCCACTCGACCGACTACCAGCCCACTGCGGCGTTGAGCGCGCTGGTCGACGACGGTTTTGCCATACTCAAGGTCGGGCCCTGGCTGACCTTCGCGCTGCGCGAAGCCCTCTATGGTCTGAGCCATATCGCCGACATTCTGGTTCCCGACCCATCGCGGGAAAGCCTGCCGGCGGCCATGGAGCGCGTCATGCTGGCGGCGCCCGGCAATTGGAAGAATTACTATCACGGCTCTGAGGCCGAGCAGCGGATCGAGCGGCATTTTTCCTACAGCGATCGTATCCGCTACTACTGGCCTGCGCCGGCGGCGCGGCAGGCCGTGAACGCGCTGATGCAGGCGCTGGGCGAGCGCGACATCCCCTCACCCCTGATCAGCCAGTATCTCGGCCGCCTCGACAGCGCGGTAGCGAGCGGATCCGTCGCGCCAAAGGCCAGGGAACTCCTCATCGCAGGCGTGACGGACGTTCTCGACATCTATGCCAGCGCAACCGGCTGATCCCGACTTTCATGGCTGTGGCACTAGGGCGCACGTGATGCGGCGCAACGCCAGATCGCGATGCGCGTCAGCGGCGGCGTCAAGGGCTCCGGCTATGGTTGCTTCGGCGGCAAGGCCTCGATCGCCGAATTCACCGATTTGCGCTGGGTGACGATCGAGGACCCGGGCCAGCACTATCCGTTCTGCAACGGCCTCGCTTCGGGCAAGTCGCGGCGAAGATCAAACAGCCAGCGACGGTATGAGGCGGACGCTGGCGGATTGTTTCTGGCCAGGGGCCAGCACAATGCAACCGGTGTCGATCTCCTTGTCGCCCCTCCGGTTGAAAGCATCGGTAATGTTGCTGACCGGCTCGGCGCAAAAGAACGGTTCGCCCGGCGGCGTGTAGAGGGCGAGGAAGTCGAGCGGCGCCTCTGCCTCGATGTCCAGCTGCCGCCCGTGTTCGGGCCAGGTAATCCGGGCGCGGCGCGCCCATCCGGTGAAGACCGTGTCGAACTCCACTTCCGATACGTCAAAGCCGATGGATGGATCGGCCCCCACGGGCGGCGGGACATGCCGGATGGGCAGCACCTCCGCATCGGTTTCCCACATGCCTGATACCCGTGCCTGGACATGCGTCCACGGTGTCGACGGGAAGTAAGGATGGAGACCGAGGCCAACCGGCATCGGCGCGTCCGACAGGTTGCGCATGGTAATGGTCATGCAAAGCCTGCCTTCGGCCAGCGAGATCACTTGCTCGGCTTCGTAGCTCCATGGCCAGGAATCGGCGGCGTGGCGATAGCGCAGGACGATCATGCTCGCTTCATGGCTCACGACGGCCCACGGGTGACGCCAGCCATGGCCGTGCTCATGATGTGGATCGTCCGGGGCCGTCGGCAATTGAATGGGGCGCCCCGCGAATTCAAAGCGGCCATTCCTTATGCGGTTGGAATAGGGCACGAGCGGAAAGCAGGCCATGGCGCCGGCATCGCCACGGCCGATCGCCGCTGGGTGAGCCGCACGCAGCCAATCCACGGCCGAACCATCCCGCCACCATCGATACGACGCCAGCGCTCCACCAGCGGCGGGAGCAATTTCAACCGTCGCGATGCCGTCGCTGATCGAGACCAGTTCCGTGTACTGCGCGACGGCCACAGCGAAATTCTTTGTCATCGGCACTCCCCCAATCCCTTGACTCCAATCCCCACGCCTATAAGACATATCATATGAATAGTATGAAGAATAGAAAATCATTCAGCACAGCCCGCACGTCACGAGTCGCGGTCGCGGTTTCCAGCGGCTCCACCGCGCTGCACGCCACCGTCGTCGAGCAGATCGGGCTGCGCATCGTGCAAGGCGACTTCCTGCCCGGCGAGGCGCTGCCCAATGCCGACGATTCCAGCGAGATGCTGGGGGTCAGCCGCACAGTGCTGCGCGAGGCGATCAAGGTCCTGGCGGGCAAGGGGCTGGTCGAATCCAGGCCGAAGACCGGCACGCGGGTGCGTCCTCGCGCCGACTGGAATTTCCTCGACCCCGACGTCCTGTCCTGGCGCTATACCGGCGGTGTCAGTGCGGAGGATGTGCGGGCGCTGTTTGAACTGCGCCGCGCCATCGAGCCGATGTCGGCGGCCCTTGCCGCGCAGCGTGCGACGCCGGCTCAGATCGCCGAAATCCATGCAGCGCTGGCTGAAATGGAAGCACTGAGCGATGACGGAGACCGCTTCGCCAAGCCCGATCTGGTGTTCCACCAGACCATATTGCGCATGACCGGCAACGAGCTGATCGGCTCGCTGGCCGCACTGGTCGAGACCGCGTTGGTAATGAGCTTTCGCCTCTCCAACGACAATCCGGAAGGGCAGCGCCATTCCTTGCCGCTGCACCGGGAAGTCGCCGAGAAGATTGCCGACGGCGACGCCGCCGGCGCGCAAAAGGCATTGCTGGTGCTTATCGACAATGCCGAGGATGACGTGCGCCGCAGCGTCGAGAACCGCAACAAACGCCGCAACGAGCGGGGCCTGCAATCGTGACCGAGACCAAACGCAAATTGCGGTCGGAAGCCTGGTTCGGCGGTGAAGGCAAGAACGCTTTCATGCACCGCAGCTGGATGAAGAACCAGGGCATTCCCGCTGACGCTTTCGACGGCCGCCCGGTCATCGGCATCTGCAACACGTGGTCGGAACTGACCCCCTGCAATGCGCATCTGCGGGCGCTCGCCGATCACGTCAAGCGCGGCGTCTATGAGGCCGGCGGCCTGCCGTTCGAATTTCCCGTGATGTCGCTGGGCGAGAGCAACATGCGCCCCACCGCCATGCTGTTTCGCAACCTGGCCAGCATGGATGTCGAGGAATCCATCCGTGGCAATCCGATCGACGGCGTCATCCTACTTGTCGGTTGCGACAAGACCACGCCGGCGCTCTTGATGGGGGCTGCCTCGTGCAACCTGCCGACCATCGCCGTCTCCGGTGGGCCGATGCTGAACGGCAAGTTCCGCGGACAGGATATCGGCTCGGGCACGCATGTCTGGAAATTCGCCGAGGAGGTCAAGGCCGGCCGCATGCCGGTCGCCGACTTCCTTGCCGCCGAGCAGGGCCAGAGCCGGTCGGCCGGCAGCTGCATGACGATGGGCACCGCCTCGACCATGGCCAGCATGGTGGAGGCGCTCGGCATCGGCATGCCCGACAACGCCGCGATCCCGGCGGTGGATTCGCGCCGAAGCGTGCTTGCCCAGTTGGCCGGACGGCAGATCGTCGATCTTGTCCACCGCGACGTGACGATTGCAAAGATCCTTACCAGGCAAGCCTTCGAGAATGCCATTCGCGTCAATGGCGCGATCGGCGGCTCGACCAATGCGGTGCTGCATCTGATCGCCATCGCCAACCGGGTCGGTGTCGATCTCGGCCTCGATGACTGGGACCGCCTTGGCCGCGGCGTGCCAACCATTGTCGACCTGATGCCGTCGGGCCGGTTCCTGATGGAAGATTTCTACTATGCCGGGGGGCTAGCTGCGGTCATGGCGTCGCTTGATGAAGTGGGGCTTCTTCATCGCGACGCCATGACCGTCAGCGCCAAGACCATCGGTGAACTGATCGACGGCGCGCCCAACTATAACCGTGAGGTCATACGGCCGCTGCGCGAGCCGCTGACCAAGGAGGGCGGCATCTCGATCCTGCGTGGCAATCTGGCGCCCAACGGAGCCGTCATCAAGCCGTCCGCGGCAACGCCCGAACTGATGCAGCATCGCGGCAAGGCGGTCGTCTTCGAGAACATCGAGCATTACCATGCCCGCATCGACGATCCGGAGCTGGATATCGACGCCTCCTCGGTGATGGTGTTGAAGAATTGCGGACCACGCGGTTATCCCGGGATGGCCGAGGTCGGCAACATGCCGCTGCCAGCCAAGCTGCTCAGAGAAGGCGTTTCCGACATGGTGCGCATTTCGGACGCGCGCATGAGCGGTACCGCCTACGGCACGGTCGTGCTGCATGTGGCGCCGGAGGCAGCGGCCGGTGGTGTGCTGGCCCTGGTGCGCGACGGCGACCTCATCGAGCTGGACGTCGCCGGCCGCCGTCTCGAGCTTTTGGTTTCGGACGAGGAACTGGCGATCCGCCGGCGTGACTGGAAGCCGCCGGAGCCGCCGGAGGGCGGCTACCAGAGCCTCTATGTCGAGCGCGTGCTGCAGGCCGACAAGGGCTGCGACTTCGACTTTCTCGTCGGCCGGCGCGATGCCGGCATCCCCCGGCATTCCCATTAGAGAGGCGCGCGATGACGGATCAGATCGGCAGCTACGCGACCTACCCCAGCCTGAAGGGCCGCAGCGTGTTCATAACCGGCGGCGGCAGCGGCATCGGCGAAAGCCTGGTGCGCCATTTCTGCGCGCAAGGCAGCCGCGTCGCCTTCGTCGATCTGGCCGAGGAGCCTTCACGGCGCCTGGTCGATGCGATCGCGGCCGAAGGGCATGCCGCGCCGCTGTTCATTCCCTGCGACCTGCGCAATGTCGAGCAGCTGCAGGCGGCGACCGTCGAGGCGATGCGGCACAACGGTCCGATCCAGGCGCTGTGCAACAATGCCGGCAATGACGACCGCCACCAGACCAAGGACGTCACGGTGGCCTATTGGGACGACCGCATGGCGGTCAATCTGCGCCACCAGTTCTTCGCCGCCCAGGCGGTGCGCCCGCAAATGGGCTCGCTGGGCGGCGGCTCGATCATCAATTTCGGTTCCATTACCTGGATGGTCGGCGATCCCGACTGCCCTGCCTATGTCACCGCGAAAGCCGCTGTCTACGGCATGACGCGGGCGCTGGCCCGCGAACTCGGCCCCGAGCGCATCCGCGTCAACTGCATGGTGCCTGGCTGGGTGATGACAGAGCGCCAGATGCGGCTATGGCTGAACCCCGCCGGCGAACGCCAGATCGCGGAGCGGCAGTGCCTGCCCGACCGGCTGCAGCCATCCGACATTGCGCGCATGGCGCTGTTCCTCGCCGCCGACGACAGCCTGATGTGCACGAGCCAACAGTTCATCGTCGACGCGGGCTGGGTGTGACCCGGTACGGCCTCTAGGGAAGAAGGGTATTTCATGCGTCTTGTTCAGTACACAACGATCGACGGCGGCAGGCGGGTCGGCCGCGTTTCCGATGACGACGGCAATCGCCTGTATCTACTCGACAAGACAAGCACCGTGCTGGAGCTCGCCGAAGCGGCGATCGCCCAGGGTGCGTCGATCGCGGCGCTGGTCGAGAAGCGGACGGCTGCGGCCACGATCGACTATGGCGAACTGCTGCGCGATGGCCGCGTGCTCGCTCCCGTCGACCATCCGGAACCGGCGCGCTTCCTGGTCACCGGCACCGGCCTCACCCACACGGGAAGTGCCGCCGCGCGCGACAAGATGCATGTGCTGACCCATGGCGAGGACGCCGAGGAGTCGGATTCGCTGAAGATCTTCCGCATGGGCTTGGACGGGGGCAAGCCCGGCGCCGGCAAGATCGGCATCCAGCCCGAATGGTTCTTCAAGGGCGTCGGCACCTGTGTCGTGCCGCCTGGCGCCGATCTGCCGATGCCTGCCTTCGCGAAAGCCGGCGCCGAAGAAGCCGAGATCGTCGGCCTTTACCTCAATGGGCCGGATGGCCGCCCTTATCGCATCGGCTATGCGCTGGGCAACGAATATTCCGACCATGTGACGGAGGCCGAGAACTACCTTTATCTCGCCCACTCGAAACTCCGCTCCTGCTCGATCGGACCGGAGCTTTTGATCGGCGACCTGCCCGAAGAAGTGCGTGGCCATTCCCGCATTCTGCGCGACGGCACTGTTATCTGGGAACAGGAATTCCTGTCGGGCGAAGCGCACATGTCGCATTCGATCGCCAATCTCGAACACTTCCATTTCCGCTACCCGATGCACCGCAGGGCGGGCGACCTGCACGCCTATTTCTTCGGAGCGGCGGTGATGAGCTACGCCTCCGGCGTCAAGACGGCTTCCGGCGACGAGTATGAAATCCAGGCACAGACATTCGGCAAGCCGTTGCGCAACCGGATGGTGTCGGTGCCGGACGAGGGACTGGTCGCCGTCACCCAGCTGTGACGGCGATAGCCCCGGAAATTACGGTCCACCAGAACGACAATGGGAGATTAAAAATGGGACTGAAGAAAGCGTTTCTGAGACTAGCGACCATCGGGCTCAGCATCGGCCTGATGACGTCGGCGGCGCTGGCCGCGAACCTTCGCGTGCTGGCCTGGGACGGTTATGCCGACCCGGACTGGGTGAAGGACTTCACCGCCGCCACCGGCATCGGCGTCGATGTCGTCTTCATCGGCAGCGATGACGAAATCTGGGCCAAGATCAAGGGCAGCGAAGGGCAGGACTTCGACGTCTTCGCCGTCAACACCGCCCAGTTGCAGCGCTACATCAAGGCCGATCTGGTGTCGCCGATCGACATCACCAAGCTGCCGAACCAGAAGGACGTGCTGCCGCGCTTCCGTGATCTGTCTCAGGTCAGCGGCGACACCAAGGACGGCAAGGTCTACGGTATTCCGTTCTGCTTCGATTCCATCGGGCTGATCTACGACACCGACAAGGTCAAGCCGGCGCCGACCTCGATGTCCGTCCTGTGGGATCCGGCCTACAAGGGCAAGATCCTCGCCTACGACAATGGCGAGCACAATTTCTCGTTCACCGCGCTGACGCTCGGCTACAAGGATCCGTTCAACCTCGACGAAAAACAAATGGCGGCGGTCAAGGCCAAGCTGGTCGAGCTCAAGCGCAATGTGCTGAGCTTCTACACCACCGCCGACGAGGCGCAGCAGATCTACCAGAACAATGATGTTGCGCTGATCTGGGCCAATTATGGCCAGCAGCAGGTGAAGGCACTGCAGAAGATCGGCGCCCATGTCGCCTACGTCAATCCGAGCGAAGGCGCGCTTGCCTGGCTCGACAACTGGGTGATCTCCAAGGGTGTCCGCGACAATGCCGCGGCCGAGAAATGGATCGACTTCATGCTGACGAAGAAGGTCAGCGGCGCGCTTTCCGAGCGCACCGGATTCGGCAACACGGTGGTCGAGTCGAGCAGTGCGGGCGGCAACGACAAGCTGGTCTGGCTCAACAATGTCGAGGATCCGCTCAAGCGTTCGGACTTGTGGAACGAGGTCAAGGCGACGCCCTGATCCCTTCCGCGCCTGACTTCGAAGGACCCGGCGGTCCGGACGTTCCGGACCGCCGAAGCGTATGCGAGAATATCCCATGAGCCAGAACACCGACCTCTTGACGCTGCGGTCCGTCTCGAAATCCTACGGCACGGTTCCCGTGCTGCACGACATCGACCTGTCGCTCCGGGACGGTGAGTTCCTCACCGTCCTTGGACCGTCGGGTTCGGGCAAGACCACGGTCCTGCGGCTGATCGGCGGGCTGGAGCCGCTGACGTCAGGCGAGATCCGGCTGGACGGCCAGGACATCAGCCGCATGCCGATCAACAAGCGGCCGTTCAACACGGTGTTCCAGGACTATGCGCTGTTCCCCCATATGACCGTCTCCGGCAATGTCGGCTATGGGCTTTCGGTGCGCCATATCAAGCGCAAGGAGATCGCCAGCCGCGTGGCGCAAGCCCTCGATCTGGTGCAGCTCGGACGTTTCGCCGAGCGCTTTCCGGCACAGCTTTCCGGCGGCCAGCGCCAGCGTGTCGCGCTCGCCCGGGCGCTGATCTGCCAGCCGCGCCTGATCCTGCTCGACGAGCCGCTGGCGGCACTCGATCTCGAATTGCGCCGGCAGATGCAGGAGTTCCTGAAATCCATCCAGCGCGAGATCAAGACCACCTTCCTGTTCGTCACCCACGACCAGGAAGAAGCGATCGGCATGGCCGATCGGATCTGCGTCATGCAGGCCGGCCATATCCGCCAGCTCGGCACGCCGCATGAGCTCTACTACAAGCCGAATTGCGAATTCGTGGCGCGCTTCTTCGGCGAGAACAATCTGGTGGCCGGAAAGCTCGGTCCGGTGCAAGGCGAGCAGCGACCGATCGAGACGGCACTCGGACGGTTGGTCTGCTCGATCGGCGACCAGCCGCATCTGAAGATTGCCCCGGATGGCGCCGCGGCTTTCGCGGCGTTCCGCCCCGAAGCCTTGCATCTCGCGGACGCCCGTGATGGCGCCAATCGCTTTTCCGGTGCCATTGCCGATCTCGCCTTTGCCGGCTCGTCGACGGTCGCCACGATCATGGCGGGGGCGGACGATGCCGCGCAGCGCCTGCGGCTGCGCATGCCGAGCCGGATCGACGGCAGCATCTTGAAATCCGGCGAGACGGTCTCGCTTTCGTTTGCGCCGCATGAAGGCCATCTGGTGCTGGCATGAGCGGAACCGGCTCGACACACGCCGCGCAACGGCGACTGTCAGGGTTGGTGACGGTGCTGGCATTCGCCTTGCCGGTTATCTTCGTCCTCGTGCCGCTGGCAATCTTCCTGGTCTACAGTTTCTTCAGCGTCGACCAGGGTACGATCGTCCATGCACCGATGCTCGGCAACTATGTCAGGTTCTTCACCGACCCGATCTTTCTGCCGGTGTTCTGGAACACCATCGTGCTGTGCGTATCGGTGGCCGTCATCTGTATCCTGCTCGCCTATCCCGCCGCCTACTTCCTGACGACGCTGAAGGGGCGGTGGCGCTACGCCCTGCTGATGTTGCTGCTGGTGCCGCTGCTGATGAGCTACGTCATCAAGATCTACGCGATCCGCAGCATCCTCGGCCTCAACGGCTTCCTCAACAAGGCGCTGGTGGCGCTCGGCATCCTGGATCAGCCATCGACGCTTTTCGTCTTCAACATGAACGCCATCCTCTTGACGCTGAGCCTGCTTTTGATCCCGTTCGCCATCCTGCCGATCTTCCTGTCGCTGGAGCGGATTCCGCAGACCTTGCTGCGCGCCTCGGATGACCTGGGCGCCAGCAGCCTGCAGACATTCCTGCGCATCACCTTGCCGCTGAGCCTGCCCGGCGTCGCCTCGGCGGCGAGCTTCGTCTTCGTACTGGCGATCGGCGATTTCCTGACGCCGCAGATGGTCGGCGGGATCAGCGGCTTCACCTTCGGCCGCATCCTCTACAGCCAGTTCGGCACGGCCTATAACTGGCCGTTCGGCGCCGCGCTGTCGGTGGCGCTTGCGATCGTGGTGATCGCCGCCATTCTCATTGGCGAACGGTTCGGGCGCAGCCGGGGGACGTCGGTATGAGCGCGCTGCCCCGGCCGTCCACCATCTTCCTGGCCGCGATTACGACGCTGGTCGCGGTGCTGCTATACAGTCCACTGTTCGTGCCGATCGTGTCGTCGTTCTTCACCATTTCGCATGGCAATGTCGACTGGTCGTCGCCGACCTTTTCGACCTATGTGGCGCTGGCTGAAAACCATGACATCCTGACCGCGTTGCGCACCACGCTGATCGTCGGCGTCTGTACCGTGATCCTGTCGGTGGTCAGCGGGACGCTGCTGGCGCTCTACTATCACGGCCGCCGCTCGGGACGTTCGGTTCTGCAGTTCATCATCTTCCTGCCATTCCTGATGCCGCCTATCATCAGCGGCCTGGCGCTGCTGATCTTCTTCCGCGAGATCGGCCTCGAACGCTCGCTGCTGACGGTTGTCATCGGCCACACCGTGTTCGTGCTGGCGATCGTCTACCGCACTGTGCTGATGCGGCTGCAGTCGATGAGCCGCACGCTGGTCGAAGCATCCTACGATCTCGGCGCCAGCGGTTGGCAGACCTTCTGGCGCATCATCCTGCCGAACCTGTCGAGCGCCATGGTCGGCGGCGCCATCCTGGCCTTCGCGCTGTCGTTCGACGAGACGATGATCACCATCCTGGTCACCGGCACGCAAAGCACGCTGCCGGTCCGGCTGTGGGCGATGATGCGGCTAGGCTTCTCGCCCGACATCAACGCGCTGGTGGCGCTGATCCTGATGTTCACCGTGCTGCTGTGCGTGCTCGCCGCCCGTTTTCTCATTCCCAGGCAAATGGCGACGGAACGTACCTGAGTTTCAAACGGTTGGGTCAAGGTCGAAGACTCGTCCGGGATTGAGGATGTTCTTCGGATCGAGCGCCGTCTTCAGCCGCCGCATCGTGGCGATCTCGGCGTCACTGCGCACCAGATTCAGCCACTGCTTCTTGTCGACGCCGATGCCATGCTCGGCCGACACGCCACCTCCGGCCGCCGCCACGCCGCGATAGATGATACCGTAGGCCGCCGCCGGGTCCGCCGTCAGCACCTGATAGTGCAGGTTGCCGTCCCCGAGATGGCCGAAGACGTAGATGTCCGCACCGGGATCGACCGCGCGGATGGCGGCATCCGCTTCTTGCAGGAACGCCCCCATTCGCGCCAACGGGATGCTGATGTCGACGCCGATCAGGCCTTTCATCGAAAACAGGACGCGGTTGGCGTCCTCCCGCACATCCCACAGCGCGCGGAATTCGCGCGGCGATTGGGAGACGACAACATCGTCGACGGCGCCGTCCTCGACCGCCTGCATCAAGACCTCGGCGAAGCGCTCGCCGTCGCGTTCTGGCTCGCTGCCCTGGATTTCAGCCAGCACGTAGACGGGTGATCCAGCCGGAAGCGGCGCCGGCATGGCCATGCTGGCGACCATGACGTCATAGAGCGGCGCGATATTGACCTCATAGGCGGACAAAAGCGGGCCGAGCTTTTGCCGCAGCAGCCCAAGCAGGGCGATCGCCGCATCGAGCGAAGGCAGCGCGCAGAAGGCGTTCACCTCCGATGCTGGCTTGGGATGCAGCCGGAGCGCGGCGCGGGTGACGACGCCAAGCGTCCCTTCCGCGCCGATGAAGAGTTGGCCGAGGTCGTAGCCGGAATTGTCCTTGGGCAGGCCTTTGAGCGACGTCAGCACGGTGCCATCGGCGAGTACCGCCTCCAGCCCCAGCACCTGTGCCCGGTACATGCCATAACGCAGCACGCGGATGCCGCCGGCGTTGGTGGCGATGTTGCCGCCGACCGTGGCGGAGCCGCGCGCGCCGATATCGACGCCGAACATCAGCCCGGCGCCGTCGGCCGCTTCCTGCACCGATTGCAGCGTCGCGCCAGCTTCGGCGACGATGGTGGCGGCTTGACAATCCGGGGCGGCAAGGCCGGTCATGCGCTCCAGCGACAGCACGACCTCGCCCGGCTGGACGCGCGCGCCACCGGCCAGCCCGGTGCGCCCGCCCTGGACGACGACCGGCTGGCCAAGAGCGTTGCACGCGGCGAGTGCCGCCGCGACACCCTCGGCATCGCGCGGGCGCAGCACGGCTTCGGGAAGCACGCCGAGCTTGCCGTCGGGATCGTCACGATAGCGCTGGTCCACGTCGGAGCCGGCGAGCACGCCGCCCGCGCCCAGCCTGTTGCCAAGCGCGGAGAGCAGCCGTTGTGTTTCAGGCGACATCCGGCTCAGGCGCCTGCGTGACAGGGCGCATCATCAGCGTCCAACAACCGGATCGCCCGATGAGTATCCTTGTCCAGCACGCTCGCCATCCCTGAATTGCAGCCGGCCGATCCTAATCGCGCCCGCTTGTCGTGCAAGCGATATCGAGCTGCCTCAGACTATGCCGGCATCGATCGCGATGGGCGAGATCGATGCCGGAAGTACAGCGACGGCTTACTGAAGCTTGGCCTGCAGCGCGTTGACGTCGTCGGTGGTCATTTCACCATCGGTCGTCACCTTGCCGTCGGCGATCTTCCACAGCCGGAACGGGCCGGTGATGTCGCCAAACTTGTCGAAGACCACGGGACCGATGACGCCTTCATAGCGGATCGGCTTGCCGTCCTTGATCAGGCCGAGCGCCTTGGCGAATTCTTCCTTGCCGGCATAGATCGGCGTGCCGGCGGGATCGACTGCCTTGTACATGGCGTCCTTGATCTTGGCCGGGTTCTCGGAGCCGGCAATCGCGATGGCGAGCCCGACAATGGCGCCGGCATCATAGGAGCGGTCTGCCGC
This sequence comes from Mesorhizobium australicum WSM2073, assembly GCF_000230995.2. NCBI lineage: Bacteria > Pseudomonadati > Pseudomonadota > Alphaproteobacteria > Hyphomicrobiales > Phyllobacteriaceae > Mesorhizobium > Mesorhizobium australicum. Next base: position 5,412,349 of record NC_019973.1, read on the forward strand.
GGGATTTGACGGTTCGATGCCGGAAAACGCCTTGTAGTTCTTGGTGAAATACTCCGTCGAGGCGGTCGGGCTGGTGCCGGAAGACGTGCCATAGGCGTCCTTCAGATAATCGGCGCCGACGGACTCGATAAAATCGGGGCTGTTCATACCGTCATTGAGCAGGAATTTCTGGACGCCGCCCTGCGAAACCCAGGTTCGGGCGATGGTGGCGCCGTCGACGGGCGTGCTGACCAGGTAAAGTCCATCCGGTTCGCCACCCATCGCCGCGGTGACTTCCGAGGCGTAGCTCGACTGCTTCTCGTTGTAGGGGGTGTCGGAGACGATGGTGCCGCCGAGCGCTTTGTAGGCACGCGAGAATTCGGCCACCATGTTGACGCCGAAGTCGTTGTTGACGTGGATGATCGCCAGCTTCTTGAAACCCTTGTCGACGGCATATTTGGCGGCGGCGACGCCCTGCAGCGCATCCGAGGTGATGGTGCGGAAGAAGATGCCGCTGGTCTTGCCGTCGCGGCCGAGTGTCGTCAGCGTCGGCGAGGACGACGCCGGCGAGACCTGGACGATCTTGGCCGGCGCGGTCACCGAGGTCAGGATCGGGATCGACACCGAGGAAATGATGCCGCCGATGATCACAGGCACTTTCTTGACCTGAACCAGCTGGGTGGCGGCATCGACCGCGATGTTGCCCTGGCTCTGGCTGTCGCGCGTGTCGGTGACGAGATCGCAGCCGCGCACGCCGCCGGCTTGGTTGATGTCGCGGAAGGCCATTTCGACCGATTTGGCGCCGGCCTGGCCGTATTCGCCGGCCGGACCGGTCAGTTCCATGACGAGGCCGACGGTGATCTTGCAGTCGGCGGCCTGTGCGGCACCCGCCATCGTCACGAGAGCAAGTGCCGTGGTGAGCTGGAGTATCGTCTTTCTCATTGTTGTTCCCCTTGAGTTACACGAACTGATTTGACGTCTGGAAAGTCTCAGTGTTCCGGCACCTGCAGCCAGGTTTCATGCAGATGCCGCCATTGGACGCCGTTGGGCGCCGATGAACGGGTGGTAAAGACCGCGCTCGACTGGCGGCGGCTGTGCTTGCCCGCGCGCAGCTGCGCCTCGACATAGAGGACGACGATCGTATCGCCATCCTGCCAGCCGGGCCGGATGTCCTCGATCGAGATGGCAAAGCCGTCGTCGCAAGTGGCGCGGCTGGAGCGCACATGGTCGATCACGGCATCGCGGTCGAGGATCTGGCCGCCTGGTGCGATCATGGTCAGGCCTTCGCCCATGACGGCTTCGAAGCGGCCGAAATCCACCTTGTCGGCGCGCGAGGCGACGAACCAGTCGACGAAAAAGCGATGCAGATCGACGACTTCGGCGCTGGCCTGCGAAAACAACCTGTCGTCCATGGTCTTCATATCCGGCCCGCGTTGAGATTGTAGTGCATGATCGAGCCGTGGCGGCCGTGGCGGTCGCGCTCCAGCGTGTAGACATCTCCCTCAAGGCCGTTGCCCCTCGCTATCACGGCTGCAATCCGCGCACGGTCATCGGCGTCGAGTACGACATCCATGATCTTGGCGTTGGCCAGCGCATGCGCCTGGTTGCGGGCACCGACGATGACCGCGGCCACTCGCGGCTGCTCCAGCACCCAGGCGCTGGCGATGGTGGCGATGTCGACGGCGTGGCGGTCGCCCACCGCCTTCAGCGCGCGAAGCAGTTGCTGGAACAGGTCCCAGCCGCCGAAATCGTCGATGATCAGCTTGTACTTGACCAGCGAGCGGTTTTCGAGCGGCGTGCCGGGTTCGGCGACACCAAGCCATTTGTCGCTGAGAAAGCCGCCGGCCACAGAACCGTAGCAGAGAAAGCTGACGCCGTTTTCCTCCGCAAGCCCGGCGAGGCTGTTCGCCGGACGCTGGTCGAGCACCGAATATTGCAGCTGCTGGCTGACCAGCGGGATGCCGGCTGACAGAATTTCGGCAAGCCGGGGCGTATCGAAATTGGTGGTGCCGAGATTGCGCAGCTTGCCCTCGCGCCGAAGCTCGTCGAGCCAACCCATCGCCTCGATATAGCGCGGCTGCGCATAATCCCACCAGTGAAACTGCACGAGGTCGAGCCGCTCGGTCTTAAGCCTGCGCAGCGACTGGTCGACGATGCCCCTGATATAGTCGCGGCTGATCGTAGCGAGCCGTTCAAGGTCGGGCACGAGCTTGGTGTGCACCTTCATTTTGGCGGCTGCATCGAGACCACGCTCATTGGCCAGCCGCAAGCGCGCGGCGCCGATCAATTCCTCGACGCCGGTGTAGATGTCAGCGCAGTCATAGGTCCAGATGCCGGCATCGAAGGTGGCGATCAGGTCGCTTACGGCCTGGCTGCGATCGATGGCGCCATGGCCGCCGGCCAGTTGCCAGCCACCGCGTATGACGCGCGAAATCGCGTAGCCCGGGCTGAGCTCGAAGGTTTTGACACTCATCTCTCGTCATTCCCCTTCGGCAACGGCACGGCCGTGGTTTCGGCATGGCTGAACCGCCGCTTGGCCAGCCTGACGATCCGCAGCCTGCTGGCGCAGTTGGGATCGGGACAGGCGATCTCCGCGTCCGAGGTCATCCAGTCATTCGGGTGGGTCGGGCGCTGCTTCGCCGCCAGCAGCGGCAGCACCGCCGAGATCGAATAGATCGAAAAGCCCTGCCCCGCCGGCATCGACAGCATCTCGCCCTTGAGCTCGAAATAATCGCCGGCCCTGGCGCCGCAATAGATCGGCTTGCCCTGCGGAATGACCGCCTCGACGCGAAGATCGAAAAGCTCGAAACTGTCGTCAGCCATTTCAGGCCTCCACCAGGCTGAAGGTGATGTCGCAGGCGCCGTTGCGGCGGATGATGCCGCAGGCAGCCGCGAATTGATCGCGCTCCCCGGGTCTCACCTGCGCGACGACGCTGCCGGCCAGCCAGCCGATCGGGAACAGCAGACGCGCGCCCTGCCCGTAGAACAGGCCGATGTCGAAGATTGCGTTGGGGTTGCCGCCCCACATGCGCGGCGGCACGTAGGACAACACGATGTCACCTGGCTGCGGCGTCAGGGTCGCGTTCTCCGCCGGCAGCGGCTGGGCATAGGCCTGCCCCTCGAGATCGGCTGATGGAACCGGGCAGGAGATCTCAGGTCCCGTCCACATGGCGTGAATGGCGGGGACGACACGTGGCGTGGCGAGATAGGCTGTGAGAAAGGCCGCATTCTCCGGCGCCTTTTCCGGCAGCAGCAGCGCAGTGACGGAAAGCTTGGAGCGGGGCTCGCTGATCCTGATGGAGGTCATATCTGGCCTTTCGCGGCGGCGGATTGCAGTTTGCTGCGCAGGAAGGTGAAGGGCCGGCTGATGTCGGCGACCAGTGCTTCGCGCGCCGCCCAAGCATCCTGCGTGGCCAGCGCCTCGACGATGCGGCGGTGATACTGGGCGGTGTCGACCTCGCCGGCTTCCGAGAAAGCGTAGATGGCGACGCGGATGCATGGACCTGATTGCAGCCACAGGCTCTCGATCATCGGGATCAACACGGCCGAGCCGCAGGAGCGATAGATCTCGAAGTGAAAGCTCTGGTTGAGCGTCACTTCGCGGTCGACATCCTTCTTGTGTTTCAGCGCCCGCATCTCGTCCCACTCGCCGAGAATGGTTTCGATGGTGGTGATCTGGCGCGGCCCCATGCGGGCGGCGGCCAGCGCGATCGCCTCGCCCTCGATCAGGACGCGGGCACGCAAGAGATCGTCGAGGCGCTCCAGCGTGATTGGCGGCACCCGCACCGAACGGTTGGGCAGCGCCTCCAGCGCCTTTTCCGTGATCAGCCGGCCAAGCGCCTCCCGCACCGGCATGGTCGAAGTGACCAGCGCATCGGCCAGCCCACGGATAGTCAGCACCTGGCTTGGCTCGAACAGGCCGCCGATCAAGGCCCGACGCAGCTCGGAATAGACGCGATCCTGCACCGTCTCACGGCCGACCGGAGCCAGCTGGGCCGCGATCGCCTCGTTGTTTTTCTCGATGGCAGCCTTTTGCATGGAATTCCGTTCTCGGCGGGTTTTCGGCTTGCAGATGAAATTAAAGCCGAATAGCGTGATCAAAGCAAGTGTGATCACAAATCATAATCGGAAGACGGCGACGACCGTCTTCGGCCAGAGGGTTTGATGAGCGAGGCAGCGGAAAGGCAGGGCAAGGAGACCTGTGTCCCGGTCCTGACGGCAAGCAACGTCGTCAGGCGGTTCGGCGGACTTGTCGCCGTCAACAATGTCTCGTTTCATGTCAAAGCGGGCGAAATCCTCGGCCTGATCGGACCCAACGGGGCCGGCAAGACGACCATGTTCGACCTGCTCGCAGGCAGCATCCTGCCGACCAGCGGCGACATCCTTCTCAACGGCACGCGCGTCTCCGGCGAAGCCGCTCATTTGCGCATCGGCCGAGGGCTCGGCCGCACCTTCCAGATCCCGCGCCCGCTGCCCAATCTGACGCTGATCGAAAACATCATGCTCGCGGCACAGGGCCAAGCCGGCGAAAAGCTGCTGGCTAACTTCCTCACGCCGTGGCGGGTGGCGGCACAGGAAAAAGCCGCCCGGACGAAAGCCCTCGAGCTGCTCGAACTCGTCACCCTCAGCCATCTCGCCCATGAGCCGGCGCGCGTGCTGTCCGGCGGCCAGCGCAAGCTGCTCGAACTTGCCCGGGTCATGATGGCCGACCCGGCGATCATCCTGCTTGACGAACCCGCCGCCGGCGTCAACGCGACGCTGCTCGAAGTCATCATCGACCGCATCCGCGACATCAACGCGCGCGGCATCACCTTCCTGCTGATCGAGCACAACATCGACATGGTGACGCGGCTCTGCCACCGCGTCCTTGTAATGGCGAGCGGCCAACTGCTGAGCGAAGGCACGGCAGAAGAGGTCGCGCGCGACCCGCGCGTCATCGAGGCCTATCTCGGAGGCACCGCATGAGCGAGACCGTCCTCGATGTACGCGACCTCGAAGCCGGCTATGAGCCCGGCGTGCCGATCGTGCGCGGCGCCTCGATCACCGTCGACAGAGGCGAGATCGTCGTCGTGCTCGGCCCCAACGGCGCTGGCAAGTCGAGCTTCATCAAGGCGATCGCCGGCCTCGTGCCGATCACCGGCGGCACGGTGCTGCTGGACGGCAGGGACATCACCGCCGCGCCCGCCCACACCATGGTGCGGCTTGGCCTCGCCTTCGTGCCGCAGACCGAGAACATCTTTCCGCTGATGTCGGTGGAGGACAATCTCAAGGTGTCCTGCGGCATCCTCGAGCGGCGCGACATCCCGGCTCGCATCGAGGAAATGTACGCCGCCTTCCCCGACCTTGTCCGCCAGCGCCGCACCGCCGCCGGCAATCTGTCGGGAGGCCAGCGGCAGATGCTTGCCGTGGCGCGGGCGCTGATCGTCCATCCCAAGGTGCTGGTGCTGGACGAGCCGTCCGCCGGCCTGTCGCCGAAGTTCGTCGCGATGGTATTCGAGATGCTGGCCGGCATCCGCAAGTCCGGAGTCACCATCCTTTTGGTCGAGCAGAATGCCAAGGCAGCGCTTGCCATCGGCGACCGCGCCTATGTGCTGGCCGAAGGCAAGGACCGGCACGAAGGCATAGCCTCCGAATTGTGGAACGACCCTGTCGTCGCCGAACTCTATCTTGGCCAGCGCCCTTCTCACGTAGGTAAGGGAGGCGCGGCATGAGCCTGCAATTCATCGTCGACGGATTGCTGACCGGCTCGATGATCGGCCTCGGCGCCATCGGCGTGACGCTCACCTATTCGATCCTGCGTTTCTCCAACTTCGCCCATGGCGACTTCATGGCCTGGGGCACCTATGCGACGCTGGCCGTGGTCAGTGCCATCGGTGCGATGTTCGGCAAGGTGGCGCCGATTGGGCCGCTGTCCTTCGGCTGGCCGCTTCTTGTTGCCCTGATCGTCGGCATGGCATTCACCGCCTTGCTCGCACTGCTGCTCGACAAGATCCTGTTTTCGCGGTTGCGATCGCAGGGCCAGGCGATCATCGTGGTGATGGCGAGCTTCGGTGCCTCGATGGCGCTACGCAGCCTGCTCGAATTCATCTTCACCTCACGGCCGACCTATTTCAGCCGGGCGATCCAGATCGCCATGCCGGTCGGCTTCGGCATCCGCATCACGCCCGACCAGATCGCATTGCTCGTGTTGACCGCCATACTCGTGCTCGGCGTGCATCTGTTGATGACGCGCACGCAGACTGGCCGCGCCATGCAGGCCTTGAGCCAGAACGCGGCACTGGCCCGCGTCGTCGGGATCGACGTTGCCAGCGTGGTGCGGGTGACGTGGATCATCGGCGGCGCGCTCGCCTGCGTGGCTGGCGTGATGATCGGCATCCTGGTGCAGATCCGCCCGTTCATGGGCTTCGACATGCTGCTGCCGATGTTCGCCGCCGCCATCCTCGGCGGCATCGGCAGCATCCCGGGCGCGGTGCTCGGCGGCCTGATCATCGGTCTCGCCGAAGCCGGCGCGGTGCAGCTGATCGGCGCCGAATGGCGCGCCGCCGTTTCCTTCATCATCCTGATGGCCGTGCTGTTCGTGCGGCCGATCGGCCTTTTCGGAGTTCGGGAAAGATGATCGATCTGGTCGGATACGGCGCCTTCTTCCTGACCACGGCGCTGATCTTCTCACTGGTCACGCTGGGGCTCAACCTGCAATGGGGCCTGACCGGCCTGTTCAATGTCGGCCTGGCGGGCTTCGTCGCCATCGGTGCCTACACCTCGGCGCTGCTGACGACACCGGACGATCCCGCGCGGCTCGGCGGCTTTGGCCTGCCCATCCTCGCCGGCTGGGTGGGTGCCATGATCGTTGGCGGCATTGCGGCCGCGCTTACCGGCATGGCGACGTTGCGTCTTAGATCCGACTATCTGGCGATCACCACCTTCGGCGTGGCCGTCGTCGTGCAATTGGTCGCACTCAACGCGCAGAAACTGACTGGCGGACCGTTCGGCGTCGGCTTCATCCCGCGCCCCTTCGGCGGCCTGGCGGAGACGCCGCTGCTGTTCAACCTGTCGAACCTCGCCGTCGTCTGCGCTGTGACGCTGATTGCCTATCTCGCCTTGGAACACCTGTCGCGCAGCCCCTGGGGGCGTGTGCTGAAGGCGCTGCGGGAGGACGAGCGGGCCGCGATTTCGCTGGGCAAGAGCGCGCGCTTCTACCGCGTCCAGGCGTTTGCCGTCGGCGGCGCCATCATGGCGCTGGCCGGCGCGCTGCAGGCGCATTTCACCGGCTTCATCGCGCCGGACAATTACCTGCCGATCCTCACCTTTCAGGTCTGGGTGATGCTGATCGTAGGGGGCTCGGGCAGCAATCTCGGCGCGGTCATCGGCAGTGTCCTGGTCTGGGGGATTTGGGCCGGATCGGGCACGCTGACCAGCGTGTTCTTCCCGCCCGAGCAGCAGGCGCGCGCCGCTTCGCTGCAGATCGTCGCCATCGGCGTGATGCTCTGCGTGATCCTGCTGATGCGGCCGAACGGATTGTTCGGCGACAGGCCGCTGCGGACGCGCTTCGGCAAGCGCACGCGGATCGCGACGGACAAAAGCAGTTCCGGTTCATGAATTCCCTGATCCGGCAGAGTGCGAACGGCACTTCGCTTTGGCATGCCATCAGCCGCGATCGCCGCAAGCGGCCTGCGCTGAGTGGCAACCTCGATGTCGACCTTGCCATTGTCGGCGGCGGATTTTCTGGCCTTTCAACCGCATTGCACGCCGCCGGAAAAGGACTTTCCATCGCCGTTCTCGAAGCCGAGATCATCGCCTGGGGCGCGACCGGCAGGAATGCCGGTTTCGTCGTGCCGAACTTCGCCAGGATGGACCCCGGCAGCATCCTCGCGCATCTCGGCGCCGAGCGCGGCGAACGCCTCATCGATTTTGCCGCCGGCAGTGCCGACCTCGTCTTCGGCTTGATCCGGCGGCACGGCATCGACTGCGACGCGGTGCAGAACGGATGGATCCAGCCGGCGCACTCGCCGGCGGCCCTGGAGAAGGTCAAATCCCGCGCGGACCAATGGGCGCGGCGCGGCCGGCCTGTCGTAACCCTGGATCGGCAAGAGGTCGAAGCGCTGACCGGCGCACGCGGCTATGTCGGTGGCTGGATGGATCGTTCCAGCGGCGTGCTCAATCCGGTCGCCTATGCGCGGGGGCTCGCCGATGCGGCGGAGAAGGCCGGCGCGAAGATTTTCGAGCACACGCCGGTCACCTCGATCGATCGCGTCGCCGATGGTTGGGCACTTCAAACACGGTTGGGCCTGGTACGCGCGGCCAAGGTGCTGATCGCTACCAACGCCTATGGCGGGTCGCTCGATCCGTTGCTGCGGCGAACCTATATTCCGCTGAAGGTCTTCCAGATCGCGACCGCGCCCCTGCCGCATGAAATCCGAACGCGTCTGCTGCCTGGCGGACAAGGCGTCGGCGACACCAGGCGCAACCTCTTCACCTTTCGCTTCGACGCCGACAACCGGCTGATCAGCGGCGGCATGCATATTCTTGGCGCCGGCGCCGATACGCGCGTGCCGCAAACAATCTGGCGACGGCTCGGCCGGCAGCTCGACCTGCCTGATTTGCCCCCCCTTGCCTACAGCTGGTCGGGGATGGCGGCGGTCGAACCGGATTTCCTGCCGCATCTCCTGGACCTCGGACCGGGGCTGATTGCCGGTCGCGCCTGCAATGGACGCGGCATCGCCATGACCACGGCGATGGGCAAGGTGCTGGCCGACTGGGCCGCTGGAGCCGAAGCGCGTGATGTGCCGGTGCCCTTCGCACCGCCGGCGCCAATTCCGTTCCATGCCCTGCTGCGGCACGCGCCCAACATGCTGCTCGGCTGGAGCATCCTGCGCGACCGGATGGACGAGACGGCTTAGGCCGACCGAGCCTGCGGTCAGTGCGCCATGTGAAGATTGTCGCAGAGGACCGCGGCCGCCACGGAGATATCCTCTTCAAGGGAAGCCCGAACGGCCGGGCCGTTGCGCTGTTCCAGCGCGGCGACGATCCCGCGGTGTGCGTCATTGGATTGCGGAATGTAGCGATCGGCCCGCATCAGGAGCTTGAGATAGGGTCCGACGCGCCCCCAGAGATCGCGGATCATGTTCAAGAGGATCGGCGCGCCGGCGTGCTCATAAATAGCAAAATGGAAGGCTTCGTTCAGGGCCAGATAGGCCGTGGCGTCCTGCGCCTCGATGGCCCGCTGCATGTCGCCGAGCGCGGCTTGGATGTCGGCCAGCCCGCTTTCAGTCATCCGTGACGTGGCCATCTCGCCTGCCAGTCCCTCGACGGCGATGCGGATGCGGGTCAGTTCCGAGAAGGCGGGCGCGGAGAGCAAGGGCACGATGATCGAGCGGTTGTTCTGCATTTCCAGAAGTCGCTCGGCGACCAGTCTTTGCAGCGCCTCGCGGATCGGCGTCGTCGAAATGCCAAAGCTCTCGGCAAGCTTGCGGATGACCAGTATCTGGCCCGGGCTGAAGCCGCCCGAGATCAACTCCTGCTTGAGCGCGCCGTAGGCCCGGTCATTGAGGGTTTGATGCTCGAGCTTCAGCATGCGTGCCCGCTCAGCTCACCAGTTCGACAGTGCGCGATCGAGCGCCTCGGCCAGCTGCTCGGCATTGTCCCTGGCAAAGGGCAGTGGCGGCCTGATCTTCAGCACATTGCCGCGTGGACCGCACGACGAGATCAGCACGCCGTCCTCGCGCATGGCTTCAACGACGGATGAAGTCTTGGCAGCAGCAGTGGCCTCATCCTCCGCCATCAGCTCGACGCCGAAATAGAGGCCGTTGTGCCTGACATCGGCGACCATGCCGTGCCGGCTCTGCAAGGCGGCCAGCAATTCTCCTGTATAGGCGCCAACCGTCCGCGCGTTTTCGATCAGCCCCTCGCCCTCGATCACATCGAGCACGGCGATGCCGACCGCGGCGGCGACCGGATTGCCGCCGAAAGTGTTGAAGTAGCCGGTGTTCGAACCGAACGAGCTCACCAGCTGCGGCCGCACGATCACCGCGCCCATCGGATGCCCGTCGCCGATCGGCTTGCCCATGGTGACGATGTCAGGCGCGAGGCCATAGTTGGCGAAGCCCCACATGCCCTGGCCAAGCCGGCCGAAACCGGACTGGACCTCGTCGGCAATGACGATGCCGCCGGCCTTCCTGACATGATCGGCCGCATCGCGCATGACGGAAGCGTCGGGGAAGAAGATGCCGTCGCTGGAAAAGGCGGAATCGAGCAGCAGCGCCGCCGGGCGGATATTTTGCGCCCGCATATCCTCGATAGCGGCGGCGACATTTCTGGCGAAATCATGCGCGGCGCGGCCGCCGTCGCGGAACGTGTCCGGCGCTGCCACGGCCCGATGCCGGGCGGGCACGCCCGCTGCCCCGACCGCAGCCGGCGACAGCTGTGCTGTCGCGATGGTCGCGCCGTGGTAGGCGAAGTCGGTGATGATCACGCCGGTGTTGCCGGTCGAGTGCTGGGCGATGCGGATGGCGAGATCGTTGGCCTCGCTGCCGGTGCAAGTGAACATGGCATGGCCGAGACGGGGGGGAAGCGTGCCGAGCAGCCTTTCCGCGTAGTCGAGAATGATCTCGCTGAGATAGCGCGTGTGCGTGTTGAGCGTGGCGGCCTGCCCAGATAGCGCCTCCACGACGCGCGGATGGCAGTGTCCGACGGAGGCGACGTTGTTATAGGCGTCGAGGTATTTTCGGCCTTGGGCATCGTAGAGCCAGACACCGCTGCCACGCACCAGATGGATGGGGCTGCGGTAGAAGGCGCGATAGGTTGGCCCGAGCAATCTGGCGCGGCGTTCGAGCAGCGCTTGCTCGGATGCCGCCGAGTCGACATTTGCAGGATGTGGCGAGGACAGGGACACGGCATCTACTCCGGCTTGGAATGGTCGAGAAAATAGCGGCGGGCGTCCGCGGACGACAGTCCGTCCAGCCGCTCAAGCGAGGCCCAGACCTCGGTGATGAGGCGCAGGACATAGTCGCGCTTGGCCGGAAAACGCTCGGCCTGCCAGCTGGCGATGTTGGCGATGAGTGCGAGGCGGGCACGAATGAGGTGAAAGAGGATGCCAAGTTCTTCGATCTCGAGCGGCTGCACGGACTGATAGCCGGCGACGAAGCGCGCGGCGGGCGCCAGCGGATGACCTTCGGCCGGCCAGCGATAGACGGCCCCGATGGCGAGATCGCAGATCAGCGGCGAATGGATCATGTCGCCGAAATCGAGGATGCCGTTGACCATTTCCGGTCGCGAAGCGTCCATCACCACATTGTAGGAGTTCATGTCGTTGTGGACGATCTGGGCGCGCAGCCCGGGAATAACCGGCGCCGCGTGCTCCTCGTAGGCGTCGATGGCGCGCTCGACCATGGCGCGATGGCCGGCATCGACGATATGCGCCAGCATCGGCCGCGTCTTGGCGACCTTGCGGATGTCCCACAAAAGGTCACTGCCGGCGGCCGGATGGAAGAAGCCGCGAAGCGCCCGGCCAAGCCGGGCGAGGAAGATGCCGAGATTGCGATCCTGTGCCGATGAGGTGAGCGAGCGCGAAAGCAGCTGTCCCGGCAGATAGGTGACGAGCCGCACGATGCGCGGCGCCGATCCGCCGATGCCGACCATGAACTGCGCTTCGCCTTCGAGGCTCTTGCGCACCGAGGGAACCGGCAAAGCCGGGTCGACCGTCAGTATATGGTCGAGCGCCTTGTTCTGGAAATCGGTGAAATCAGCCTCTTCCGCCGGATGCGAGACCTTCAGGACAAATTCACCCTCGCCTTCTGTCTGGATGTGAAAATTGTGGTCGCGTTCGCCTGGCAGCGTGCGCGCGCTGCCAGTGAGCCCATAGTGGCGACGCAACAGGGCAAGCGCCTCGGCGATCGAGACGTCGGGCGCATCGTCCGCGAGCGTCTCGCCGAAAGCATCCGATACGGCCGCGTTCATGGCCTGACCTCGGCATCGATGGGTTCGAGGCCGCACCAGTCGGCGATGAAGAGCGCAATGGTCTGGGTGACCTTGCGCACGGAATCGAGATCGACAGCCTCGTCATAGCCATGCGGCATGCGGCAGATCGGGCCGTAGACGATTGCCGGCGTGTCGGCATAAAGGCCGAAGAAGCGCGCATCGGTGGTGGCCGAGGTGACATGTTCCGTCAACGGCTCACCCCACACGGCGGTGTGGCTGCGGCGCAGCACGGCTTCCATCTCGTCGGCGCCTTCCAGCACATAGCCCTCGGCCATGAAGCCGTTATAGGTCATCCTGGGCGGGCGATTGGCGAGGAACGGATCGGCGCGGGCGGCATCGGCGATGCAGGCCTCGAGTTCGGCCCTGGCGTCCTCGAGCTTCTGGCCGGGATAGGTCGCGACCCGCATCTCGAAGACGCAGCGGGCGGGAACGCTCGATGTCCATTCGCCGCCTTGGATCTTGCCGAGGTTGAATCGGATCGGGTGCGGGTGATTACAGAAATGCCTGTCGTCAACCTTTCTGGCATTCCAGACGATTTCGAGTTGCTTCAGCGCCTGGATGATGAGAAACGCCTTCTCGATGGCATTGGCGCCGGCGGAAAAGGCGCCCGACGCGTGCTGCGGATCGCCGTCGACCTCGACCTTGAACCAGATCGGCCCAACCTGCGCCCGCATCAATCTTGGTTCCAGCGGTTCGGGAATGAAGGCGGCGTCGGCGCGATAACCGCGCTGCAGGCAAGCGAGCGCACCATTGCCGGTGCACTCCTCCTCGACCACCGACTGCAGGAACACTTTCGCCGCAGGCTGATAGCCGAGGCCGCGCAAGGCGGCCAACGCATAGAGACAGGCCGACAGGCCCGCCTTCATGTCGCCGGCGCCACGGCCATGCATCCAGCCATCCTCGATCGCCGGATCGTAGGGATCTCGCACCCAGCGGTCGAGCGGTCCGGTCGGTACCACATCGATATGGCCGTTGAGGATCAGCGAGCGACCGGTGACGTTTTTCGGCGTGTGGGTGGCGACGACGTTGAACGCGTCATCGTAGGAAACCGCTACGGGCGAGAATCCAGGCAGGTCGCGGATCGCATCGACATCGACACGCCACATATCGACCGCATAGCCATTGGCTTCATAAGCAGCCGCCATGAAGGATTGCGCGGCGTGTTCCTCACCGCGCTGCGAGGGAAAGCGTACGAGGTCCGCCAGGAAGGCGAGCTGGCGGTCAAAGCCCTCGTCGACCGCCCGCAAGATGGCCTCGTCCGCAATTCGTTCAGGCATGATATTCCGCTTCTCTATGGATGGTGTATCATATCTCATATGCCATTCTTCGAAAAGGCAAGGCGACAGGCGGGTCAAAATCATGGCCCACCTCTGGAGCCACTTGGCAGGCGGCCGCAGAGTTGGCATCAGCTTCTTGACATGCCGGCTAGGCTGCGCGGCGGAAGACCGAGGACAGATGCAAGTCACTGAAGGCTCATTGCCGGATGAAACCACCGATCTCGTCCCGGGCTACCGGCGCGTGCCGGCAGGCAAGATCATCAATGCGGTGACGTGGATGGAGGCGCGTGCCCCGGTGCCCGGTCTCGCGCATCCGCTGGCGATGATCCGCGTCACCAAGCCCGATCCCGCCGTCTACCGCGCAGTCTTCCTCGAGATCGGCGCTCCCTGGCTCTGGGACCGCGCCGCCGAAATGTCGGACGCCGACATCGCGGCGCATTTTGCCGACCGACGTCAGCATCTGTACTACGGCCATGATGAGAGTGGGCGGCATGTCGGCATGGTCGAATTCTCGATCGCCGGCAGCAACGAGATCGAGATTACCTATTTCGGCCTGTTTCCCTCCTTGACTGGCCAAGGCTTCGGCAAACGGCTGATGGCAGGCGCGCTCGACCAGGCATGGCGCCTAGGCCCCATCCGCATCTGGCTGCACACCAGCAGCTTCGATCATCACAGCGTCATCGGTTTTTACAGGGCTTGCGGATTTGAACCCTATGCAACCGGTTTCGAAATCACCGATGATCCCAGGATCAAGGGCACCCTGCCGCGCGATTGCGCGCCGCAAATTCCGCTGATCGAAACGGAATGGGTGCCCGGCGCCAGATGAGACCGTCGTCGCAACCCGCCAGCCTGGCATCGCCTCACCATCGCCGGTGGGTACGGCGCGAGAGCATCTTGTCGAGGCTGGAGCGGCATGTCGACACGCGCATCGTGCTGTTCGCCGCGCCCGCCGGCTTCGGCAAATCGACGACGATGGCGCAATGGGCGGCCGAAGTCGCGCGCCACGGCCGGCTGACGGCCTGGCTGTCCTGCGAGGCGACGGACAATGACGAAGGCGCCTTCCTGTCGCATCTGGTGGGGGCGTTGCGCCATCTCGTCCAGAACCCGGCCGAGCTCGACCTCGCCTTCCAGTCGAGCCCCATCCCGCAACTCGACGTGGTGCTTGCGGCACTCGTGTCGGGTTTGGCGGCACGCCACGCCGACATCACCCTGTTCTTCGACGACTATCACGCCATCGATGCACCGGCGGTGAAGCGGTTCATGGAACGGCTGACCCGGCAGGCACCAACCAACGTCGTCTTCGTCATCGGTTCGCGCAACCTGCCCGAGCTGCAGCTCGGCAAGCTCAGGGTGCTCGGCGATATCTTTGAAATCGGCCCGGACGATCTGCGTTTCGCCTCGTCGGAAGCCGAAGCCTTCTTCAACGACAAGCTTGGCCTCTCTGTCAGCAGCGGCACGGTGGAAACACTGTGCTCGCGCACCGAAGGCTGGGCCGCCGGCCTGCAGCTCGCCTCGCTGTCGCTCGGTGCGGCCCATGCGCCCGAAACAGTCATCGGCAATTTCACCGGCGCCAACCGCAACGTCGCCGACTTCCTGATGGGAGAAGTGTTCCTGGAACTGCCGCCGGCGCTGGCGAAGTTCCTGCTCTATTCCTCGATTTTCGAGCGCTTCAGCGCCGAGGCCTGCCGGGCGGTGATGCGGGCGGCGGACGCCGAGGTTGCCATCACCGAGATCGAGACCCGCAACCTGTTCCTGGTGCCGCTCGACGAGGAACGGCGCTGGTTCCGCTATCATCACCTTTTCCACGACTTCCTCAGCCGTGAAATGGAACGGCGCGAGCCGGAGATGATCGCACCGCTGCACCTGGCGGCTTCGGAATGGTTCGGCGAACGCAAGATGCTGACCGAGGCCATCGGCCATGCGCTCGCCGCCGGCGACGAAGCCCGCGCCGCGGTGTTCATCGAGAACAACGCGCTCGAACTCATCGCCCAATGCCAGCTTCTCTATGTGCGCCAGCTGCTGGCGCTGCTGCCAAGGAAACTGATCGATCAGCGCATCCGGCTGCAACTCGTCGTGCTGTGGCTTGCGGTGCACAGCAGCCAGCCCGAGATTGCCCAGCAGACCCTCGCCAATGCGCGCCAGCTCGTCGAAACCGGGCCGACCGATAGCAAGGATCCGGGCACGCTGACCGGCACGACCATCGAGGCGGAACTCGAGGTCCTTGCAGCGGCCGTGCACAGCACGCTGGAACAGTTCGAGGACGCGCGCGACACCGCACTGGCGGCCCTGCGCATCATAGCCCCCGATGCGTGGTTCATGGAAGGCGCGACGGCAAACGTCATCGGCTACAATCTATACGCGCTGGGCGACCTTGAGGGGGCACGCGCTGCTGTGGATGCGGCGCGCAAGGCCCATGAGCGAAGCGGCAGCCTGCTCGGCGTCACCATCGCCAACTGCTACATGGCCGTGATCGAGCGGTCGGCCGGCCGCCTGCCCGCGGCCGAACGGCTGCTGCGCAACGCGATCATCGAGGCCAGGACGCGGATCGGCGCCAACTCCTATGCCGAGGCCCTCGCCGGAACGCTGCTTGCCGAACTCGCCTATGAGACCAACGCATCCGGCGAAGCACTGGCGCTGGTCGAGAATCTCGGGCCGCTGATCGAGGGCGCAGCGGTCATTGTCTATCCCCTGGCCAGCGTGCCGACCTATGCCCGGGTGCTGCAGCTGACCGGTCGCGGCCAAGCCGCCCTCGACATGCTGGAGCGCGTCTACCAGCGCGTGCGCGGCTCCGTCTACCGCCGCCTCGCTTCGGTGCTGGTGCACGATCGCATCCGGCTGCTTCTTGACCAGAACCGCACCCCGGAAGCCCGCGCGCTGCTCGACGAGCATCGCCGCGAAAGCGCTGAAACCGCCTCTACCGTCGCCAATGAATTCGAGTTCTTCGCCGAAGGCCGGCTGCTTACGGCGGAAAAATCCTACGCGGCGGCGGCGGCGATTTTCGACGCGCTGCTGGAGCGAACGAAAAGCAGCGGGCGCATGCGCCGGCACATACTGGCGCTGATCCTGCGCGCCAAGAGCGCCGGCCATGACCAGCGGGAAGCAGACCGCCATCTGCACGAAGCATTGCGCCTTGCGCAACCCTCGGGCTTCATCCGCTCCTTCGTCGACGAAGGCAAGTCTGTCGTCGAGGGTTTGATGCGGCTCCGGGCGGCCCAGGCAAAGGCCGACCCGTCACTGTCGGCCTATGCGACGCGCATCATCGATGCCGCGCAGACGATGCCCGTGACGACGCGCAAAACAGCCGCCCCGACGGTCGAGAAAGAACAGCTCACCCAGCGCGAGTCCGAGCTGCTGCACTTTCTGTCGGAAGGCATGTCAAATCGCGATATCGCCGTTGCACTGTCGGTAAGCGAAACGACGGTGAAGTGGCATTTGAAAAACATCTTCGGCAAGCTCTCGGTATCGAACCGCGTCCAGGCAGTGCGCGCCGCGCAGGTCGCCGCAAACCTCCGCACCCCTCCGAAAGGAGGGGCATAGATGACTGACATGGCCCCTCTTTAGGGTCGGGCCGGGCGATTGTTAGCCTGCTAGCGTCTGGTTTTTAGAGGATGCCGCGGATGGCGACAGGCTACGTTTTTCACGAACAGCTGATGTGGCATGACACCGGCTCCAGCGCCGACATGATGCCTCCCGGCCGTTTCGTGGAACCCGGACGCCACCTGGAATCGCCTGGATCCAAACGACGGCTCAACAATCTCATCCAGGTCAGTGGCCTGGCACGCCATTTGGTTCCGATCATTGCCGAACCGGTAACGGTGGAAGACCTGCTGCGCGTCCACACGCAACGCCACGTCGATGATATCAGGATGCTGAGCGAAGGCGGATCCGGTTTCGCCGGGCCTCAGGCACCGATCGGCCTCAACAGTTTCGACATCGCGCTGTTGTCCGCCGGCACCACCTATGCCGCGATGCGTGCGGTGCTGACCGGCCGCGTCGACAACGCCTATGCGCTGGCGCGGCCGCCCGGGCACCACGCCGAACCCGATCAGGCCATGGGCAATTGCCTGTTCTCCAACATCGGCGTCGCCGTGCGGCGGCTGCAGCACGAGGGCCTGCTCGGCCGTGCCGCCGTGGTGGACTGGGACGTGCATCACGGCAATGGCACCGAGACGGTGTTTTATTCCGATCCGTCGGTGCTGACGATTTCGCTCCATCAGGACAATCTATACCCGACCGGACGCGGCGCGCTCGTCGACAACGGCAAGGGACCCGGCGAAGGCTATAACATCAACGTCCCGCTGCCGGCCGGCAGCGGCACAGGCGCCTATGAAGCCACGTTCGACCGCGTCATCGGTCCTGCCTTGCGCGCGTTCAAGCCCAACCTCGTCATCGTCGCTTCCGGTTTCGACGCGTCCGGCTTCGATCCGCTCGGCCGCATGATGCTCAACAGCGAATGTTTTCGCCGCCTTGCCGCGCGCATGGTGGCGTTTGCGGCCGAAGTCTCGAACGGACGGCTGATGATGAGCCATGAAGGCGGCTATTCCGAGGGCTATGTGCCATTCTGCGGCCACGCCGTCATCGAGACGCTGGCCAATCACCGCACCGAGGTGGTCGACCCGCTGTCGGACCATATCGACGAGTGGGCGGGGCAGGACCTGCAGCCGCATCAGGCGGCGGTGATCGATGCCGCTGAAGGCCTGCTCGCGGGCTTGCGCCAACGCCTCGCCAGCGCGGCCTGAAGCGATGGATTTCGCCATCACGACATTGCTCAATGCGCTGACGCTGATCAGCATCCTGATGCTGGTCGGGCTCGGGCTGGCGATCAGCTTCGGCCTGATGAACGTGACCAATCTGGCGCATGGCGAGTTCGTGACCGTCGGCGCCTTCGCGGTATACTTCATCCAGAGTATGGGCGGCTCGTTCTGGCTGGGCCTGACTGCGGCGCCGATCGCCGGCGCCGTGGTCGGCTGCATCCTGGAATTCGCCATTATTCGCCACCTCTATTCGCGGCCGGTGTCGACCGTGCTCGCCACCTGGGGCGTCAGCCTGATCCTGCAGCAAGGGCTGGAGCTGACCTTCGGGCTCGGCGCCAAGCCGGTGACGCCGCCGGTCGAAGGCACGCTCGACCTCTTCTTCACCGTCTATCCGGCCTATCGGCTGATCCTGATCGGCATCGCCATGGCGACCTTGCTCGGCGTCATCCTGCTGATCAGCCGCACATCCTTCGGCCTCGACATCCGCACCGTCATCCAGAACCGCGAAATGGCGGAGGGCGTCGGCATCAACACGCGCCGCACCTACGCCATCGCCTTCACCTTCGGCGCGGCAATCGCGGGGCTGGCTGGGGGACTGGTCGCGCCCCTGGCGATCGTGCTGCCGCAGATGGGGGTGAACTATCTCGCCAACGCCTTCTTCGTCGTCATCGTCGGCGGGGTCGGCTCGATTGGCGGCCTCGTCGCCGGCAGCGTCTTCGTCGGCGGGCTGACCAGCATCCTCAACTACCAGATCTCGCCATCGCTGGCGCAGGCCATTGTGCTGCTGGCGGCCATCGTCGCCGTGCGGGTGCGGCCCAACGGCCTGTTCAACGGGGCGTCGCGATGATCGCCCGGGACCGCAACTGGCTGCTGATCTTCGCCGTCTGCGTGGCGCTTGCCATCGCCTATCCCTTCTTCGCCGACGGCTACCAACTGACGGTGATCCGCGACGCGCTGATCTTCGGCCTATTCGCGGCGAGCCTCGACTTCTTCTGGGGCCGCACCGGAATCCTGTGTTTCGGCCACGCCGCCTTCTTTGGCATCGGCGGCTACATCATGGCATTGGTCACGCTCAATGACGCGATTCCTTTCGGCAGCCTGCTCGGCATCGTGGGCGCCATTGCGGGGGCTGCCTTCGTCGCCGCCATCATCGGTTACTTCCTGTTCTTCGGCGGCATCCGCGGCAGCTACTTCACCATCGTCACGCTGGCCATGGGCGTCATCTGCCAGCAGGCGGCCATCTCCTGGAGTTCGGTCACCGGCGGCGATAGCGGCCTGATCGGGATCCCGCCGATCGAATTCGATTTTGGCGGCCGGCATGTCGATCTCAGCCAGGACCTGTCGAGCTATATGTTCGTCGCAGCCATCGTGGCGGTGGCCGTTTTGTCGCTGTGGTCGATCAGCCGTGGCCGCTGGGGCACGGTGCTGACCGCCATTCAGGACAATGAGGTCCGGGCGGCGGCACTCGGCCACAATGCGCCGTTACGGCTGCTCGTCACCTTCATCCTTTCGGCAGCCATCGCCGGGCTTGCTGGCGCGCTCTATGTCTGCATGGCCGGGCTGGTTGCCCCCGATCTGTCCGGACTGCTTCTGTCGACGGAGGTCATTGTCTGGGTGGCGGTCGGCGGGCGCGGCACGCTGCTTGGCCCAGTGCTGGGCGCAATCTTCATCCAGCGCGCACAGCAGACGATCAGCAGCTTCAATCCGAGCCTGTGGCCGCTGCTGCTGGGCTGCGTCTTCGTCATCATCGTCTTTGTCCTGCCGGACGGCATCCTGTCGATCTATGCGCGGCTGAAGAGCCTGTTCAAAGGCAGGAGCCAGGCCTGATGAGCGACGTCCTGCTCCAAGCCGAAAATGTCGGCATCCGCTTCGGAGGGTTGCAGGCCCTCGAAGGATTGGACCTGACGGTCCGCGACAAGGCGCTCTGCTGCATCATCGGCCCGAACGGCGCCGGCAAGAGTACCTTCCTCAACGTGCTGACCGGCACGTTGCGCCCGACCAGCGGCAGCGTCCATTTCCTCGGCCGCGACATTGCCGGCCTGCCGCTGCATCGCATCGCCCGGCTCGGCATTGCCCGCAAGTTCCAGATCCCGTCGGTCTTCCCGAGCCTCTCGGTTGAGGACAACCTCAAGGTCGCACGATGGGGTGCCCCCTCCCCGGCGCGGCCAATCGGTGAATTGATGGAACTGGTCGCGCTGACCAATCGTGCTGCCACATTGGCCGGCGAACTGGCGCACGGCCAGAAGCAATGGCTGGAGATCGGCATGGCGCTGGCCATCGAGCCACGGCTGCTTTTGCTCGACGAGCCAACCGCCGGCATGACGCCGCAGGAGACGCTGGCGACGGCCGAAATGCTGCTGCGGCTGAAGGGCGAGTTCTCGATCGTCGCCGTCGAGCACGACATACGCTTCGTGCGGGCGCTGAATTGCGAAACGCTGGTGCTGCACCAGGGTCGCCGGCTTCGCAGCGGTCCCTTCCACGACATTGAGGCCGACGAGATGGTCCGCGACGTCTATCTGGGGAGGCGCTGACCATGCTGCGGACACTTGCCGTGTCGGCCGGCTACGGCCTGCTCCCGGTGCTGAACGGCATCGACCTCGGCGTCGCGGCGGGCGAAGTGGTCGGCCTGCTCGGCCGCAACGGCGCCGGGAAGACAACGCTGCTGCGCGTCATCGCCGGGGGCCTGAAGGCGAGCGGCGGTGCGGTGGTTCTCGGCGACCAGGATCTCACCAACGCCCCGGCCTTCCGCCGCGCGCGGGCGGGCATCGCCCATGTGCCGCAGGGCCGCGGTATCTTCAACCAGCTGACGGTGCGGCAGAACCTGGAAGTCGGCACGCGCGCCGCCAGGGATCGTGGCGACGGCGACATTCCAGCCGACATCTTTGGCTATTTTCCCATCCTTCGCGAGCGCGAGGCGCAGACCGCCGGTACGCTCTCGGGGGGCCAGCAGCAGATGCTGGCGATAGGCCGCGCACTGTGCGGCCTGCCGTCGGTGCTGCTGCTCGACGAGCCTTCGGAAGGCATCCAGCCGAACATCGTGCAGTCGATCGCCGAGCTGGTGCCGCGCATCGCGCGCGAGCGCGGCATCGCCATCGTCCTGGTCGAGCAGAATCTCGATCTCGTCCTTAAGGCGGCGGACCGCTGCCTGGTGATGGAGAAGGGCAGGATCGTGCATGAGGGCACGCCGGAAGCATTCGCCGACGAGACCCTGCTGAAGGACCTCTTGGCTTTGTAAGGCGTGCATGGGGCGCGCCTGGACTGGAAGGGAACACAACAATGATAAACAGAAGAACTGTTCTGAAATCCGGCGGCGCCGCGGCCGCCTTCGCAATGGTCGGCGCGCCGGGAATCCTGCGCGCCGGAGACACGGTCAAGGTCGGGCTGTCGATCCCGATCACCGGGCTGCAGGCGATCCTCGGCGAGACGCTGCTCAACTGCTACAAGCTCGCCGCCGCCGAACTCAACGCCGCCAACGGCATTGGCGGGCGCCAGGTGGAGCTCTTCATCGAGGACAACCAGACCACGACCAAGGGCTCCATCGACAAGGCCCGCAAGCTCCTCAACGAGGACAAGGTCGACGTGATCATGGGAACGATCATTTCGCCCGAGCGCAGCGCCACGCTTTCCGTCACCTCGAAGGCCAAGAAGCTGTTCTTCTACCCGACCAATTTCGAGGGCGGCGAATGCAATCGCTACTTCGTCGCCACCGGACCTATCCCGATGCAGCAGGTAGACCCGATGATGCCGTGGGTGGCCGAAAACCTCGGCAAGACCATCTACATCATGGCGTCCGACTATGCCTGGCCGCAGAAAATGACCGAGGCGATCACAGCCGCCTATGAAAAGGCCGGCGGCAAGATTGTCGGCGCCGACTATTATCCGTTCGGCACCACGGATTTCGGCCCGGCCTTCCAGAAGATCAAGTCGCTGAAGCCCGACGTCGTGTGGTCGATGGTGGTCGGCAACGACGCCGTCACGCAGCTCAAGCAGTATCGCAGCTTCGACATCAAGCAGCCTCTGATCGCACCGCTCGACGAGGTCTTCAACAAGGACGCGCTGCCGCCTGGCGTCGCCGCCGGCACCTACGCGCCGCAGCCCTACTGGATGGCGCTCGACAACCCGGTCAACAAGAAGTTCATCGCGAACTTCCGCGAAAAATTCGGCCAGGAGAAGATGGTCAATGGCATCGGCGAGGCCGGCTATAACGGCCTGCATCTCTACGCGCTGGCGGCGGAGAAGGCCGGCTCGCTGAAGGACGACGATGTGCTCAAGGCGCTGCCGACGATCGAGTTCGATGCGCCACAAGGCAAGATCCGGGTCGATGCCAGCAACAACCACACGCTCTGCCATTCCTATGTCGGCAAGGCGGCGGCGGACGGCATCGGCTACGAGATCGTCAAGGATTTCGGCACGATCGCGCCGGTAACGCCTTACTGCAAGCTGTAGGCATCAACCGATCCTGACGGCGGCTTTGCCGCTGCCGTCAGGGTGCCTTTGGCGCCGGCAGTCGCTCTCGCAATTCGTCGACGAGCACCCTGGTGTTTTCGGAATAGTCGATGGGCACCACGACGAGATGCACGCCGCCGCCGGCGAAGGCCTGTTCCAACGCCGGTTGCAGGTCGGCTATCGCGCCAACCCTGGTGCCCCTGGCGCCATAGGCTTCGGCGTATTTGACGAAGTCGGGATTGCCGAAGGTCATGCCGAAATCCGGGAATTCGTCGACAGCCTGCTTCCAGCGTATCATGCCATAAGCGTGGTCTTCCAGCAGCAGGATGACGAGGTTGAGCTTGAGCCGAACAGCAGTCTCCAGTTCCTGGCTGTTCATCATGAAACCCCCATCGCCAGCGATAGCCATGACACGACGCTGGGGATAGAGCAGTGCCGCCATCATCGCCGACGGCAGGCCGGCACCCATGGTGGCCAGCGCATTGTCGAGCAGCAGCGTGTTGGCCATGCGCGTGCGGTAGTTGCGCGCGAACCAGATCTTGTACATGCCGTTGTCCAGCGCGAGGATCCCATCCGCCGGCATCACGGCGCGCACGTCATGTACGATGCGCTGCGGCGTGAAACGGTCTTCGGTGGCGCGCGCGGCGATGCGGCTCAAAATGCCTTCGCGCAGCGGCAGCAGGGCCTGCGCGTTGGGAATCCTGCCCTCGATGCGGTCCGCCAGCAGCGCCAGCGACGGGCCGAGGTCGCCGACGATCTCGGCTTGCGGGAAATAGACCTGCTCGACATCAGCCGTCTGGTAGCCGACATGAATGACCTTCGGTCCTTTCGCCCCCATGATGAAGGGCGGCTTCTCGACCGTGTCGTGGCCGATGGTGATGATCAGATCGGCCTGTTCGATGGCCTCGTGCACGTAGTCGCGTTCCGAAAGAGCCGCCGTTCCCATGTAGAGCTCGGTGCCGCCGGGCACCGTGCCCTTGCCCATCTGCGTGGTGAAATAGGGAATCTGCGTTCGCAGCACGAACTGGGCGACATCGGGAGTCACGCGCGGCCGTGACGCCGCGGCGCCGAACATCAGCAGCGGACGCTTGGCCTCGATGATCATGCGGGCGGCGCGATCGAGCGCGCCAGCGCTGGCCAGGGGCAATTCGACCGGATGCGTCGGCACCAGCGCGATCGGCTCGCATTCCGCCGCCGCGATGTCTTCCGGCAGTTCGAGGTGCACGGGGCCGGGGCGCTCTTCCTGGGCGACGCGGAAGGCTTCGCGCACCAGCGACGGGATCATCCTAGGCGAGACGATCTGGCGCGACAGCTTGGTCAGCGGCTTCATCGCCGCGACGATGTCGACGATCTGGAAGCGCGCCTGCCGGGACGACAGGATGCCCTTCTGGCCGGTGATCATGATCATCGGCATCGCGCCGAGCAGCGCATAGGCAGAGCCGGTGGTCAAATTGAGCGCGCCGGGGCCAAGTGTTGTGATGCACACACCCGGCTTGCCGGTGAGCCTGCCATAGGTGGCGGCCATGAAGGCCGCCGCCTGCTCGTGGCGCGTCAGGATCAGCTGGATCGACGAGCGGCGGATGGATTCGACGATGTCGAGATTTTCTTCGCCCGGAATGCCGAAAATTCGTTCGACCCCTTCATTTTCGAGGGCCGCCACGAACAGATCCGAACCCTTGGTCATCAACCGTCTCTCCTGCGATGCGCACACCCATCAGCCACCTTCATATGGCACCGGAACGTCACGCCTCAAAGAGCGCAAGCCGTCTGTTGGCGATCACGCCATCATTTTCGGCAAGGCGGCCGCCAATGCGTCGACGGCCAGCCGGACCTTGAGCGACAGATGCGGCGTCCGAAGCCAGAGCGCATGGCAATCGTAGGGATAGCGCGGCTGGTCCAGCAACAGCTCGACCAGCGTGCCGGCCTGGATGCGCTCGCGAGCCAGCCAGTAAGGCAACCACGCCAGCCCCATGCCGTCGACGGCGGCATCGGCGATGGCATCCAGATCGTCGAGCCGCAGCCGGCCGTTTGGGGTTACCTCGAGCGCAGTCTGCCCCTCGCGCGGAAATAGCCACGGCTGAACGATCATGCCGAGCCGGCGGTAGACAATCGCCTGGTGATCGGCGAGGTCCTCGATCCGCCGTGGCTCGCCATGAATTTCAAGATAGGAAGGCGCGGCACAGACGACCATGTCCTGGCGTGCAAGGCGACGCGCGATCACGCCAGCCTTGTCGTTCAGACCGCCGGTCCGGATGGCGAGGTCAAAACCGTCCTCGGCGAGATCGGCGAAGCGGTCGCTGAGCGACAGGTCGAGTTCCAGCATTGGATATTGCCCTGCCAGCTTCAGCAGCACGGGGGTGACGCAATGGCGCCCGAAATGCGCCGGCATGGTGACACGCAGTTTTCCGCGCGGTTCCGAGAGCTGATCGGCGGCGAGCGCATCGGCGGCTTCGGCCTCGGCCAGCACCAGGCGGCACCGCTCATAATAGGCGCGGCCGAAATCGGTCAGGCTCTGGCGGCGCGTGGTCCGGTTGATGAGACGCACGCCAAGCCGCTCCTCGAGAAACCGGACATGCTTGCCAACCATCGGTCCGGATAGATCGAGCGCGGTGGCCGCCGCCGCGAACGAGCCAAGATCGACCGCCCTGACGAACACGGCCATGCTCTCGAGCCTATCCAAATTCGAAACTCATGGTTTCTACTGAACAATCCAAACAGCCGTTTATCGCACAAAGCTTTCGCGTCATAGCTCATTCAGTGTCAAATATTTTGGAGTGAGCCAAATGGCCCGTATCATTCGCTTCCACCAGCATGGCGGTCCCGAGGTCCTGCGCATCGAGGAGGTCGACCTTCCGCCACCGGGTCCGGGCGAGGTTCAGATCCGCGTCAAGGCGCTCGGCCTCAACCGCGCCGAGGCGCTGCTGCGCGCGGGCAGCTACATTGAGACACCCGTCCTGCCCTCCGGGCTTGGGCTGGAAGCGGCGGGCGTCATCGAGGCAATTGGCGAAGGCGTGATGGGGCTGGCACATGGTGACGCCGTGAGCGTCATCCCGCCGCAATCGATGGTTCGCTGGCCGGCTTACGGTGAGCTTGTCACCTTTCCCGCGGGGCTCATCGTCAAGCATCCGGCGTCCCTCGACTGGCAAACCGCGGCGGCGGTCTGGATGCCGTACCTCACCGCCTACGGCGCCCTGATCGACATCGCCAGGCTGCGCCGCGAAGAGGTCGTCGTCATCACGGCGGCTTCGAGCAGCGTCGGGCTTGCGGCGATCCAGATCGCCAACAGCGTTGGCGCGATAACGATCGCGGTGACGCGGACATCGGTGAAGAGGCAGGCTCTGCTCGACGCCGGCGCGGCGCATGTCGTGGTCCTTGAGGAAGAGGAACTTGCCGACAGACTGAACCAGATCGCCGGGCCGCAAGGCGTGCGCGTGGTGCTGGATGCGATCGGCGGGCCGATCTTCGAGCCGCTGACGGCGG
Organism: Mesorhizobium australicum WSM2073; assembly: GCF_000230995.2. Lineage (NCBI taxonomy): Bacteria > Pseudomonadati > Pseudomonadota > Alphaproteobacteria > Hyphomicrobiales > Phyllobacteriaceae > Mesorhizobium > Mesorhizobium australicum. The sequence goes on from NC_019973.1 coordinate 5,438,258, forward strand.
CGATGTCGCGCGGCGGCATTCTGATCGAATATGGCGGCCTCAGCAGCCAGCCGACGCCGTTCCCGTTGCCTGCGGTACTGGGCAAGGCCCTGACGTTGCGCGGCTATCTCGTGCACGAGATCACCGGCAACCCGGAGAAGTTGGAGGCGGCCAAGGCATTCATCCTCGAAGGCCTCGCGGACGGCGCGCTCAGGCCGATCATCGACAGGATCTTTCCCTTCGACCGGATCGTCGAGGCGCATCGCTATCTCGAATCGAACGGGCAGTTCGGCAAGATCGTGGTGACTGTTTGAGCAGCAAATCGTTCTCACCGGCAACATTGCCCCTTGAAGGCTTCGCCCCGCATTCCTAACTCCCGTGTGCGGGCCGGGCCCCTCTGACTGTCGCTTTGGCGACCGTGATGTCGGACCGCTTCAACGGGCCCGTTTCCATTCCTTTCGGTTAAGCGGGCTCATTCCTTTCTGGTTAGGAGCCCCACATGACATCTTCCCTCCTTGGCATGGTTTGCCCCTCCTGCCGCGTCGCCCTCGTGATGAGCGAACGCCAGGGGATCGAGATCGACTACTGTCCGCAGTGCCGCGGCGTCTGGCTCGATCGTGGCGAACTCGACAAGATCATCGAACGGTCCACCAGGGACGCGTCTCCCGCGCCGCAGCCACAGCCGGCGCCGTTTGCCCAGCCGCAACACGGCCGGGACCGCGATGACGACTATTCCCGCTCGCATGGCCACCGCTATCCGAAGCGAAAGAAATCATTTTTCGAAGAGCTGTTCGATTGACCATATGAGGCCGGTCTTTCCAAGGCCGGCCCTTTGCCGAAAACGCCCGAAACCACAGCGATAAAGGTCACCCCGATGATTTCCCGCACAAGCCGATTTGCCACCCTCTTTGCCGGCCTGTTCCTTGCATTCTCCATGGTCGCGATCGATCATGCCGAGGCGCGGCGCGGCGGCAGTTTCGGCAGCCGCGGCACACGCACGTTCCAATCGGCACCGCCGACCCGGACCGCGCCGGCGCCGACCGCTCCGGTCGAGCGTTCGATGACACCCAACGCCGGCGTCAACAATGCTGCCCGGCAACCACAGGCCGGCCTGCAGAGGCCCGGCTTCATGAGCGGCTTCGGTGGAACGATGATGCGCGGCCTGCTGATCGGCGGCCTGATCGGACTGCTCCTTGGCCAAGGTTTCGGCGGCCTCGCCGGCATGTTCGGATTCCTGCTCCAGGCCCTGCTCATCGGTGGCGCGATCATGCTGGCCATCAGGTTCTTCCGGTCGCAATCCGCGCGTGGCCCCGCGCCCGCGCTCGCCGGCATGGGTGATGCCCAAGCTTCACGGTTCGAGAACCGCGCAACGGCACAGCAGAACACGAGCAGCGCTGGCTCCTTCACAATTCCCGGGTTTGGCGGCGGATCGGGCGGAGGCTACGAGACCACCCGATCCGAAGAGATCACGCTGGCCCAGGCCGACCTTGACGCGTTCCAGCAGCTGTTGACCGATGTCCAGGAAGCGTTCGGGCGCGAAGACCATGCGGCATTGCGCCGGTCGGTCACGCCCGAAATGGTATCCTATCTCTCGGAAGAGCTGGCCGACAATGCCCGGAAAGGTTTCAGGAACGAAGTGTCCGACGTCACCCTGCTGCAGGCCGACATCGCGGAAAGCTGGCGCGAGGATGACCGCGACTACGCCACGGCGGCGTTGCGCTACGAGTCTCGCGACGTGATGCGCGAACGGGCGAGCGGCAAGGTCGTCGAGGGCGACGAAGAGCATCCGACGGAGACGACCGAGTTGTGGACGTTCACGCGCCAGAATGGCTCGACCTGGAAGCTCTCGGCCATCCAAGAGGCTTGAGCCCGGCTAGTCTGCTGGCCGGCGGTCACGCGACGATCTTGACACACATCGGCGTGCCGATCTCGATGCTGCGCCCGGTATTGGTCAGCATGCCGTTGCCGGCGTCGCGGACGAAGATCGAAATGCGGTCGGCATTCTGGTTGGCGGAGAACAGATGGCCGCCCGAAGGCGTCAGCGCCAGGTTGCGTGGCGTGGCGCCTCCGCAAGGGACATAGCCGACAAGACTTAAGCTGCCGGTCTGCTGGTCGACCGCCATGATGACGACGCTGTCGTGGCCACGGTTGCCGCCATAGACGAAACGGCCGTCCGGCGAGATCTGGATATCGGCGCAGTGATTGCTGTCGCGGGCCTCGGCCGGCACCGCCGGCTTGGTGTCGATGATCGATAGCCTGCCGGTCGCATTGTCGAGCGCCATCGACGCGACGGTCGAATCCAGCTCGTTCATGACAAAGACAAAGCGGCCGTTCGGGTGCAAGGCAATGTGACGCGGGCCGGCACCCGGAGGGAGCGCGGACTCTGCGAGCTTCACCAGACTTCCGTTCTGTCCGATCCGATAGGACACCAGCCGGTCGATGCCGAGATCGGCGACGATTGCCGTTCCACCGGCAATGGTTTCGGTGACGCTGTGGGCATGCGAGCGTTCCTGCCGCGTCGCGTTGGGGCCGGTGCCTTTGTGCGAAACGCTGGCCAATGGCGCGGACAGTGCGCCCTCCCCGTCGAAACCATACACAGCCACCGCTCGGTCCGGACCACCCTCGCCCATGCCGTAATTGGCGACGAGGAGTTTGGTGCCGTCGCGCGTGATGGTATTGTGCGCCGTGATGCTGCCCAGCGATGGCTGTTTGTTCAAATAGGCGAGCGTGCCCGAGCCGCGATCGAAGCTGTAGGCCGAGACCGTGCCCTCGCGCCAGGAGAAGACTTCCGAATTGGCGTAGATGCGCGAGCCATCCGGCGTCAACGACAGGAAGGTCGGGTTGTCAATATCATTCGTCTCGGCCAGCTTTCTTGTTTCCAGCGTTTCCTCGTCGAAGCCGTAGACACCAAGGCCGACGCCTCGCGCACCCTGAAAATAAGGCGCTTCGCGGTTCAGGCTGCCGACGAAGACCAGACAGGCTTTGCGCATGTTTTCCCTCCCTGCCCGCCGGTGCTCAGTACCGTGGGACCGCCAAAATTTCGCTTGTCCTCGCTTGCAACGCAACCCCATATGTGAAAATAGTATTTACAAAAGAAGATTGACGGGAGGAGACGTCGTGCACCCAGGCGCTTTGAAGCGTGCTCGAATGGCTGGATGGGCGCTCTCGCGGGCCCGGTGGACTACGCCATGAGCGATTTCGCGCCAACCGTTGGCGTTGTCTCGACGCATCCCAGGAATATGCCCGCCGATCATGCCGCCCTCCCGGTGTGGAACGCCGAGAACTGGTTCTATGAGGACTGGCCGGTCGGCCAGAAAATCCGCTCGCTGCGTCGCACCATGGCCGAGGGCGACTGTCACCTTTTCAACACGCTGGTGCTCGACATCCATCCTTACGTGCAGGACCAGATGTTTGCCGAGAGCGAGGGCATTTTCGGCAAGCGGCTGATTGCCGGCGCGTTCGTCTTCTCGGCGGGCCTCGGGCTGGTCGCCACCAACTGCGTCAACGCTTTTTCCTATGGCTATGACAAGCTACGATTCATAAAGCCTGTCTTCATCGGCGACACGATCTATTCGATCCGTTCCAACCTCGACAAACACCCCCGCTACAAGGAGATGGGGCTGATCCGCGCCAGCTACGAGGTGTTCAAGGGCGAAGGCGAGCTCGTTCTTTATTGCGAGCATCTGCAGACGGTGAAGTACCGCAACCCTGCCGATTTCGTCGGCAAGACGGAGAAGTAGAAATGCCGGCAGCAGCCGAATTGCCGCTTGCCGGTCTCGTCGTCGTCGACATGAGCCAATTCCTGTCCGGACCCTACTGCTCGCTCAGGCTGCTCGATCTCGGCGCCCGCGTCATCAAGATAGAGCGTCCTGACGGCGGCGACCTGTCGCGCCGGCTCTATCTCAGCGACACCGAGATCGGCGGCGATTCCACCATCTTCCATGCCATCAACCGGGCCAAGGAAAGCCTCGCCATCGATCTGAAGAACGAGGCGGACCTCAATACATTGCGCGGGCTGCTGGCCAAGGCCGATGTGCTGATCCAGAATTTCCGACCGGGCGTCATCGAGCGCCTTGGGCTCGACTACGAGACCGTCCGCCAGATCAATCCGCGCCTGGTCTATGCCTCGATCAGCGGCTATGGCGAGGATGGCCCGTGGGTGAAGCGCCCGGGCCAGGATCTGCTGGCGCAGTCGCGCTCCGGCGTGATGTGGCTGAACGGCGACGAAGACCAGGGACCGGTGCCGTTCGGCCTCGCCATCGGCGACATGCTGGCGGGTGCGGCCTGCGCGCAAGGCATCCTGGCCGCACTGGTGCGGCGCGGCATCACAGGCCAGGGCAGCCATATCGAGACCAGCCTTCTGGAAGCGCTGGTCGACTTCCAGTTCGAGGTGCTGACCACGCATCTCAATGACGGGCGCCGCCTGCCTAGGCGCTCGAGCTTCCGCAGCGCGCATGCCTATCTCTCGGCGCCTTACGGAGTCTATCCGGCCAAGGACGGCTATCTCGCCATCGCCATGACGCCGATCCCCAAGTTGGCCGACCTTTTGTCGCTCGATGAATTGGCTCCCTATCGCGACAAGCCGGCATCCTGGTTCACCGCGCGCGACGATATCAAGGCAATCATCGCCCAGAGGATCGCGACCAAGACCATCGACGACTGGCTGGCCATTCTCGAACCCGCCGACATCTGGTGCGCCAAGGTGCTGACCTGGCCGGAGATGCTGGCAAGCGAGGGTTTTCAGGCCCTCGACATGCTGCAGACGGTGACGCGCGAGGACGACGTCTCGATCCTCACCACCAGTTCGCCGCTGAGGGTCGACGGTATCAGGGCCAAGGTCGACCGCGCGGCACCCCGTATCGGCGAGCACAGCGCAAAAATCCGCGAGGAGTTCGACCTGTGAGCCTCAAGCTTAGGGGTATGACCTGGAGCCATCCGCGTGGCTATGATCCCATGGTTGCCTGCTCGGCGCTATGGCGCGAGCGGACGGGAGTTGCCATCGAATGGGACAAGCGTTCGCTGCAGGATTTCGAGTCCTTCCCTGTCGAGGAGTTGGCGCGCGCCTACGACCTCATCGTCATCGACCATCCGCATGTCGGCCAGATCACCGCGGAGCGCTGCCTCGAGCCTCTCGACGTCGCCGGCCGCGAGGCGGAACGCGCCGCGCTTGCGTCGGGGAGCGTTGGCCAGTCCTATCCGAGTTACACATGGCAAGACCGGCAATGGGCGTTTCCGATCGATGCGGCCAGCCAAGTGCAGGCCTGGCGGCCGGACGCGCTCGATGCGCCGGCAGCGACGTGGAGCGAAGTGCTCGATCTCGCCCGGCAAGGCCGCGTGCTGCTGCCGCTGCGACCGCCGCATTGCCTGATGACCTTCTACACGCTGGTCGGTAATCTCGGGCATCCCTGCGCGACCGATCCGTCGGGCGATCTCATCGCTGTCGAGACGGGCTGCGAAGTCTTCGAGACGATGCGTGAGATCGCCGCGCTGGTCGACCCGACGTGCTTCGACATGGACCCGATCGCCGTTTCGGAACGCATGGCCGAGGCTGGTTCCCGCATTGTCTGCGCGCCGCTGATCTATGGCTACGTCTCTTATGCGGCGTCGGGTTTTCGCGCCAACAGGTTGGCTTTTGCCGACATCCCGGCGGTCGGTTCCAATGGTCCGATCGGCTCGGCGCTCGGCGGCACAGGCATAGCCGTATCAGCCTTCTCCAAGGCTAAAGAGGCAGCGATCGATTTTGCCTATTGGGTCGCCAGCGGCGATGTCCAGCGTGGCATCTATGCCGCCGCCGGCGGCCAGCCGGGCCATGCGGCTGCCTGGGAAGACCAGACTATCAATGAAGTGGCCGGCAACTTCTATCGAGGCACGCGCGCGACGCTGGAGGGCGCCTGGGTGCGGCCGCGCCATGACGGCTACATGGCGTTCCAGCAGGCGGCGTCAGACCGCATCAATTCCGGCCTGACCTCCGGCCATCCTGCCGGCCGGGTCGTCGCCGATCTCATCAGCCTGTTCCGGGCCAGTTCCCCCTCGCCTGGCGAGAGCTGAGCGAGGTCGCTATTTCAACCGCCAAAGCTTGCGGGCATTGCCCGACAACAGCCTGTCACGCTCCGAAACGCTGCAACCCGAGAGCAGCGCATGGGTCGCCGCCACCCAGGTCGAGAGACCGCCACCAAGCGTGCAGACCGGCCAGTCGCTGCCCCAGACGACACGGTCCCAGCCGAACGAATTGATGGTGTGTTCGACGTAAGGCCGCAGCGTATCGACGGTCCAATTGGCGGCGTCGGCATAGGCGACCACGCCGGAAATCTTGGCCATCACGTTCGGGCGCCGTGCGATCTCGCTCATGTGTTCGCGCCAGGGATGCTCGGCTCCGCCCTTGATGTCGGGAACGCCGCAATGGTCGAGGACGAACTGGACGTCGGGCGCCAGTTCGGCGAGCGCGATCGCCTTGGGAATCTGATGCGGCAGCACGACGAGGTCGAAGGTCAGGCCGGTGCCGCCAAGCCGCTTGATGTTGTCACGGAACAGCGCGCCTTCCGAAAGATCGTCCGGCACGACGTGAAGGACGCGGCGGAAACCCTTGACGAAGGGGTTTGTCCGCTGGCGTTCGAGATAAACGGCAAAGTCAGCGTCTTCGGGACGGCAGGATGCTATTGTCCCAGAGAGCATGCTGCCCGCTTGCCGCGAGAGGCCCTCGACACGGGCGGTCTCCGCCTCGATGTCGGCCGGGTCGACATCGACCTCCATGTGCAGCACGCGTTCGACACCGGCACGCTTTGCCTCCGTGGCGTATTCCTCATAGGAGAAATCGCGGTTCAGTGCCGGTACGCCGGCAAGCCAGGGGTAGCGAAGCGCCGAGCGATCGATGAGATGCAAATGGGTGTCGATGATCATGGCGGGCTCCTCCCTGTAGCTTTTTCGATCCTCTCACGAAGGAATTCTTCATTCAAATAAGAATTATGTCGATGAGCCGACGGCCGACCCGGCCAAACGCGAAAGCTTCTCACACGTTGCCAGCAGCAGCTCGATGGTGCGCGTTATGTCCGGCGCGGACGGAGCGTTGACGACGGTGATGTAAGGAATTGAAAGCGCCGCGATGGCCTTGCCGTCGGAACTGCGCACCGGTGCCGACAGATTGTAGACGCCGGCGGTCTGCATCGAGGCCATCATCTCATATCCCCGTTCCCTGATCTGGTCGAGGCGGGCAAAGAACTCGGGCGGCTGCGCCGTATTGTCGGTGCTGCGGACATGTTCGGAGATCATCATCTGGCGCTCCTCCTGCGAACGGAAGGCGAGCAGCACATGTCCCGAACCGGTGTCGAACAGGCTGATGTGGGAGCCGACCCGGATCGAAATCCCCCAGTAGTTTGGCGCTTCCTGCTGGCCTATCACCACGGCGGAACCACGATCAAAAACAACGAGTTGATTGGCCTGCTGCGAGGTCTCGGCCAGCTCCCGCATCAGCGGCGTCGCATAGGAAACCAGCCGCCGCACCGGCGCGTGCAATTGTGCCAGGCCAAACAGCTTGAGCGTCAGCGAATAACGGTCGCCATCGAGCCGCGTGACGTAGCCGCGCCGTACCAGCCGGTCCAGCATGCGGTAGAATTCATTGGGGCTGCGGTCGAGCTTCTTGGCGATTTCCGCCTGGGTCAGGCCACCGTCCACGCCCGCTAGAAGCTCAAGGATGTCGAGCCCCTTGTCGAGCGCCGGCGCGCGATAACGCTCGTCTTCGCTGTCGTCCATGGTTCATCCCTCCAGTGAATTCAACTCTTCATATACGCAGGAACGCGGCCGGCGGAAACAAATTTCGCCTTGACGTACGGATGAATGTTTTGTTTGTATATAAATGTAGCATTTCTTGTCACGTGACGAGTTGCGGGCGCCACCGAGGCGCACCCAGGGAGGATACCAATGAACAGACTGCTTTCCGGCGTATGCGCCGGCGCATTGATGCTTGCGTCAGGCGCAGGCACCGCCCTTGCCAGCGACCTGCCCGGCAAGTTCGACGGCGTGACCGTCGACGTGAAGCTGATCGGCGGCCAGCAATATGAGAAGCTCTACGAGCGCATTCCCGAATGGGAGAAGGCGACAGGCGCCAAGGTCAACATCCTGACCAAGAAGAACGGCTTCGACATCGACAAGGAATTGAAGTCCGACATCGCCTCGGGCAGCACCAACTGGTGCGTCGGCTGGAATCATTCCTCCTTCGCGCCGCAATACACCGGCCTCTACACCGACCTCAGCAAGCTCCTGCCGAAGTCGGAGATCGACGCCTTCGTGCCGTCGACAATCAAGGCGGCGACCATCGACGGCAAGCTGGAAATGCTGCCGCGCGCGCAGTTCGACGTCTCGGCGCTCTACTACCAGAAGAGCCTGTACGAGAACGCCGACAACAAGACCAAGTTCAAGGCCAAATACGGCTATGATCTGGTGCCGCCGGACACCTGGAAGGAAGTCACCGACCAGGCTGAGTTCTTCGCCAACCCGCCGAATTTCTACGGCACGCAGTTTGCCGGCAAGGAAGAAGCGATCAATGGCCGCTTCTACGAAATGGTCGTCGCCGAGGGCGGCGAATATCTCGACAAGGACGGCAAGCCGGTCTTCAATTCCGAAGCCGGCATCCGGGCGCTCGACTGGTTCGTCAACCTCTACAAGGCCAAGGCCGTGCCGGCCGGAACCACCAACTACCTCTGGGACGATCTCGGCCAGGGCTTTGCCTCGGGCACCGTCGCCATCAATCTGGACTGGCCGGGCTGGGCCGGCTTCTTCAACGACCCGAAATCGTCGAAGGTTGCCGGGAATGTCGGCGTCAAGGTCGCGCCGAAAGGCTCCGCCGGAGTGCGCACCGGCTGGTCGGGCTTCCATGGCTTCTCGGTGACCGAGAACTGCCCGAACAAGGAGGCAGCGGCATCGCTCGTATGGTGGCTGACCAACGAGGACAGCCAGAAGCTCGAGGCCACCGCCGGCCCGCTGCCAACGCGCACCGCGGTCTGGGATTGGGACCTGCAGCAGGCCGCCAACGACCCTTACAAGAAGGAGGTTCTGTCGGCTTTCCAGGAAGAAGCCAAGCACGCCTTCGCCGTGCCGCAGACGCCTGAGTGGATCGAGATCTCGAACGCCGTCTATCCCGAGTTGCAGGCCGCGATCCTCGGCGACAAGACCTCCAAGCAGGCACTGGACGAAGCCGCCGACAAGGCGACGCAGATCCTGCAGGACGCAGGCAAACTGTAAGCATTGCTCACAAGATTGCCTCCCTCATCCTCAATGGGGGAGGTAATCGCCTTTTGCCGGCGTTGTCCGTTTCATCATATCGGGCCTCGGGCCAAAATCTGAATGCCAGACACCAGAGGAGCCCGATGAAGGGCCTCAAGCCACCCGCGCCGTTCCTGTTGCTGCTTCCGGCCATCGTCGTTCTGGCGGTCGTCGTCGTGGTGCCGCTGCTTCTGTCGCTCTATTCAAGCTTCACGCCGTTCCGCCTGACCAAGCCCGAGACGTTCTTCGTCTTCATCGGCCTCAGGAATTACCTGTCGATCCTGGCCAACACCGATTTCTGGTGGGCATTCGGCCGTACCGTTCTGTTGCTGACGATCGCGCTCAATCTTGAAATGCTGCTTGGCCTTGGTCTCGCCATGCTGGTTGAGAAGGCGACGCGCGGCCAGCGCATCCTGCGCACGCTGATGATGTTTCCGATGATGTTCTCGCCGATCCTCGTCGGCTTCCAGTTCAAGTTCATGTTCAACGACAATATCGGCCTGGTGAACAATGCGCTGCAGTCGCTTGGCATCACCAGGGACGCCATCCCGTGGCTGATCGAGGGTCACCTCGCCTTCATCGCCATCTCGGTTGCCGAGATCTGGTCGTCGACGGCGATCTTCGCCATCCTGATCCTCGCCGGGCTGCTCGCCATGCCCAAAGAGCCGATCGAGGCGGCGCGCGTCGATGGCTGCACGCCGTGGCAGACCTTCCGTTATGTGACCTGGCCGTTCGTCATGCCCTTCGCGTACATCGCCATGACCATCCGCTCGCTCGACGTGGCGCGTGCCTATGACATCGTCAAGATCATGACCGATGGCGGTCCGGCCGGCCGCACGGAGCTTTTGTGGACTCTGGTCGCACGCACCGCCTACAGCGACGGGCGCATGGGCATGGCCAACGCCATGGCCTATTTCTCGATCCTGCTGTCGATCGCCTTCACCGTCTATTTCTTCAACAAGCTCGCCGCGGCGCGCACGCAAATCGGCGCGGAGTGGTGAAGATGGACGAGAATTCTTCCGCCCGCCTTAAGCGCAGGCTGCTTGATATCGTCTATCGCATCGGCCTGTTCCTGGCGATGCTGACCATCTGCCTGCCGGGCCTGTGGATCGTGCTGTCGTCGCTGCGGCCGACGGTCGAGATCATGGCCAAGCCGCCGGTGTGGATCCCGCAGGATATTTCGTTCGACGCCTATGTCGCGATGTTCTCAGGCATCGGCAAGGGCGGCATCCCTGTCATCGAATATTTCCGCAACTCGCTGATCATATCGGTGACTTCGACGGTGATCGCGGTCGCCATCGGCATGGCGGGCGGCTATGCCTTCGCGCGCTATCGCTTTCGCGGTAAATCGAGCGCCTTCCTCGGCCTGATGCTGACACGCACGGTGCCCGGTATCGCGCTGTCGCTGCCGCTGTTCTTCCTCTATGTGCGGCTCGGTATCATCGACACGCATTTCGGGCTGATCCTCGCCTATGTCGCGCTCAACGTGCCTTTCACCATCTGGCTGATCGACGGCTTCTTCCGCCAGGTGCCGAAGGATCTCGCCGAAGCCGCACAAATCGACGGCTGCACGCGCTGGCAGGCCTTTTGGCAGGTCGAGTTCCCGCTCGCCGGACCAGGCATCGCATCAGCCGCGATCTTCGCCTTCCTGACCTGCTGGAACGAGTTCGCGCTGGCCTCCCAACTGACCCGCTCGGTCAGCGCCAAGACGCTGCCGGTCGGCCTGCTCGACTACACGGCCGAGTTCACCATCGACTGGCGCGGCATGTGCGCGCTCGCCGTGGTGATGATCATTCCGGCGCTCACCCTCACTTTCATCGTCCAGAAGCACCTTGTCGGCGGCCTGACCTCCGGCGCGGTGAAAGGCTGATCTCATGGCAACGGTTTCCCTCAAAAAGCTGACCAAGCGCTACGGCAATATCGAGATCGTGCATGGCATCGACCTCGACATCACCGACCGCGAATTCATCGCGCTGGTCGGTCCTTCCGGCTGCGGCAAGTCGACGACGCTGCGCATGATCGCCGGGCTGGAAGAGATCAGCGCCGGTTCGATCGAGATTGGCGGGCGCGTCGTCAACGATTTGCCGCCGCGTTCGCGCAACATCTCGATGGTGTTCCAGTCCTATGCGCTCTACCCTCACATGACGGTGCGCGAAAACCTCGGCTTCTCCTTGAAGATCGCCGGCGCCGCCAAGGACGACATGGATCGCCGCGTCGCCGAGGCCTCGGCTATCCTGGGGCTCGATGCTTTGCTCGACCGTCGACCGTCGCAACTGTCCGGCGGCCAGCGCCAGCGCGTCGCCATGGGTCGCGCCATCGTGCGCGACCCCGACGTCTTCCTGTTCGACGAGCCGCTTTCCAATCTCGATGCCAAGCTCAGAACGCAGATGCGCACCGAGATCAAGAAGCTGCACGCCAAGGTGCAATCAACGGTGATCTACGTCACCCACGACCAGGTCGAGGCGATGACGCTTGCCGACCGTATCGTCATCATGCGCGACGGACATATCGAACAGGTTGGCACCCCAGATGAAGTGTTCCGCCGGCCAGCCACGCGCTTCGTTGCCGGCTTCATCGGCTCGCCGCCGATGAACCTGCACGAAGCGAGGGTCGACGACGGCCAGCTGGTTTTCGCCAGCGGCGCCAAGCTGCCCCTGCCCGGTCAGTTCAAGGCCAATGTCGCTGGCGGCGACAAGGTCGTGTTCGGGTTGCGGCCAGACGACATCTATCCGACCGGCCATGGTATCAGCTCCGGCGGCGCGGCCGACGTGCATCAGATCGAACTGCCGATCACCGTCACCGAACCGCTCGGCAACGAGACGTTGGTGTTCGTCGAGTTCAACGGCGGTGACTGGGTGTCTCGCATGCTGAACCCCAGGCTGCTGAAGCCAGGCGAGCGCGTCGCCATGAGCCTCGACCTGTCGCAGGCGCATCTGTTTGCCGCTGAGACCGGAAAGACATTGCGGAGCTGACCGACATGGCCAAGATCGAAAAGATAGAATTGCGGATGGTCGACCTTGTGCCCAAGGTCAAGCGCACCGACGCGATCCAGAGCTTCGTCAGCCAAGAGACGCCAATCGTCACCATCACCGATTCCGATGGCGCGGTCGGAACCGGCTACAGCTACACGATCGGCACCGGCGGCTCGTCGGTGATGCGGCTCCTGTCCGATCACCTGGCGCCGCGCCTGATCGGCCGCGATCCTGATATGATCGAAGCGATCTGGCACGATCTCGAATTCGCCACCCACGCCACCACGATCGGCGCCATCACGGCAATCGCCATCGCGGCGATCGACACAGCGCTCTGGGACCTCAGGGCGAAGAAACAGGGCCTGCCGCTATGGAAGCTCGCTGGCGGCGCCAAGGACCGCTGCCCGCTTTACACGACAGAAGGCGGCTGGCTGCACATCGAGACGCAGGCGCTGGTCGACGATGCGGTGGCCGCCAAGGCCAAGGGGTTTCGCGGCTCGAAAGTGAAGATCGGCAGGCCGAATGGCTCCGAGGATCTCGCGCGGCTGTTGGCGGTGCGCAAGGCGGTGGGCGACGGCTACGAGATCATGACCGACGCCAATCAGGGTTTCTCCGTCGACGAGGCGATCCGGCGTGCGGCGAGGCTTCGAGAACTCGATCTCGCCTGGATCGAGGAGCCGCTGCCGGCCGACGACATAGACGGGCATATCAGGCTGTCGAATTCGACGCCGACGCCGATCGCCATCGGCGAGTCGCTCTATTCCGTCAGGCACTTCCGCGAATACATGCAGAAAGGCGCCTGCTCGATCGTGCAGGTCGATGTCGGCCGCATTGGCGGCATCACGCCCTGGCTCAAGATCGCCCATGCGGCGGAGGCCTTCGACATTCCGGTCTGCCCGCATTTCCTGATGGAATTGCATGTCAGCCTGACCTGCGCTGTTCAGAACGGCAGGTATGTCGAGTACATTCCGCAACTCGACCAGTTGACCGGCAAGCACATGCGCATCGAGGATGGGCATGCGCTGGCGCCCGACGAGCCCGGTATCGGCATCGATTGGGACTGGGACGCGGTCAAGGCCATGAGCATCGCCGAATTCACCACGGCGATCACGAGATAAGGAGCTGATATGCAGCGGATGGGATTTGTGCTTGGGCTGAAGCCGGAGAAGGTCGAGGACTATGTTCGCCTCCATGCCGCCGTCTGGCCGGACGTGCTGACCATGATTTCGGCATGCAACATCAAGAACTATTCCATTTACCTGAAGCGGCCGGAGAACCTGCTGTTCAGCACCTTCGAATACCACGGCACCGACTACGAGGCCGACATGGCCAAGATGGCGGCCGATCCGAGGACGCAGGAATGGTGGGCCGTCTGCATACCTTGCCAGGAGCCGCTTGCGACCCGCAAGGAGGGTGAATGGTGGGCTTCGATGGACGAGGTCTTCCACCATGACTGAGGCCGGTTTCGACCCTGCCTCACTCGTCCAGGCCTGGGCCAAACCCTCACAACCCCGACCGATCGTCACTTTCGGTGCAGGGTCGATTGTCGGCGACGCGCATTTCCCGGCCTACCGAAAAGCGGGGTTTCCGATCGCCGGTCTTTACGATCCGGACCAGGCCAAGGCGCAGGCCCTGGCCGATAAATGGGACGTGACGGCGTTCCGTTCGGTGCAAGAAGCCGCTGGAGTTAAGGACGCGATCTTCGATCTGGCAACCCCACCGGGGCGGCACGCCGATATCCTGAAGGCGCTGCCCGGCGGTGCGGTCGCCCTGATCCAGAAGCCGATGGGCAATTACCTCGGGGAGGCAAGCGAAATCCTCGAAATCTGCCGCGCCAAGAAGCTCAAGGCGGCTGTGAATTTCCAGCTCCGCTTCGCGCCGATGATGCTGGCGCTGAAGGACGCCATCGCCAAGGGCTGGCTCGGCGAAGTCGTCGACTTCGATGCCTGGCTGGCGCTGGCGACGCCTTGGCAGTTGTGGGAATTCCTGCTCAAGGCGCCGCGCGTCGAGATCGCCATGCACTCGATCCACTATCTCGACCTGATCCGGCAGTTGCTCGGTGACCCCAAGGGTGTGCATGCCAAGACGCTCGGCCATCCCAATCATTCCGTGGCGCAGACGCGCACCAGCGCCATTCTCGACTATGGCGACACCGTGCGCTGCGCCCTGTCGATCAACCACGACCACAGGTTCGGGCGCCGGCATCAGGCCTGCGAATTTCGCGTCTGCGGCACCGAGGGTGCCGCCTATCTCAAGCTCGGTCTCAATCTCGATTATCCCCGGGGCGAGCCGGACATTCTGGAAATCTATCCGAAGGGCGGATCGGACTGGATCGCGGTGCCCTTGGCCGGCGAGTGGTTTCCCGACGCCTTTGTCGGGCGCATGGCAAATGTCCAACGCTTTGCATCCGGCGAAGACGCCGAACTGATCAGTTCGGTCGAGGATGCATGGAACACAATGGCGCTGGTGGAAGCCGCCTATCGTTCGAGCGCGGCGCCGGCGACGCCGATCGCGGAAAGGCCCTGATGGAACAGATCCAGTATTTCGAGGAGTACGAGATCGGCTCGACGCGGCTGACCAGCGGCCGCACGATTACCGAGACCGACTTCATCGTCCATGCCGGTCACACCGGCGATTTCTTCCCGCACCACGTGGACGCCGAGTTCATGAAGACAACGCCGTTCGGCCAGCGCATCGCGCATGGCACGCTGGTGTTCTCGGTCGGCATCGGGCTGACGGCAACGGTCATCAATCCCGTCGCTTTTTCCTATGGCTACGACCGGCTGCGCTTCATCAAGCCCGTGTTCATCGGCGACACGATCCGCACACGCACCACCATCGCGGCCAAGGAGGACGACCCCAAGCGACCGGGTTCCGGACGCGTGATCGAGCGCTGCGAAGTGATCAACCAGCGCGGCGAGGTGGTGCTGGCGGCCGACCACATCTACATCGTCGAACGCCAGCCGGCCTGAGGCAATGTCCGCTATGCGCCGGTAGCGCGCTTGGTGATGCGCTCCAGACCGAGCAGCAGGACCAGCGTTGCCGCCACCAGGATCATGGTGAGCGCCGCCCCGGCAAAGATGTCGCCGCGATCGGTCAGTGAGAAAATCGACACCGGCAGCGTCACCCAACCCGGCGGATAGACCATCACGGTCGCGCCAAGCTCGCCCATGGACAGCGCGAAGCTCAGCCCGAAGGCCGCGACCAGATAGGGTGCGAGCAAGGGCAGCGTGACATGCCGGAGCCGATAGGCAGGGCGTGCGCCAAGGCTCGACGCGACCTGCTCGAAGTCGGGCGACAGCCGCGCAAGCCCGGCCGAGACATTGCCGAAGGTGAAAGCCGAGATCAGCACGAAATGCGCGATCATGACGATTGCGATCGTGCCGTTGAGCAACAGCGGGGGATGGCTGAACGCAACCAGCAGGCCAAGGCCGACCGACACCGAAGGCACAGCGCTCGGGATGAAGAACAGCAGGCCGAGTGCCCTCGCCAGCGTGGCGCCCTGGATGCGCAGCGCAAGTGCTGCCCAGGTGCCGCTGACCAGCGCCAGCGCGCTGGCCAGGAAGCCGGTGACGAGGCTGGCCTTGACCGCGTTCCAGGCCGCGCCGCGCGCGACATCGGTGTAGTGCTCCGTGGTCAAGCCATTGGGCAGCACGCCGTTCCACTGGTCGGCGAGGCTGGACAGCAGGATCACCGCCAGCGGCGCCAGGAACAGCACGCCGAAGATCAGCGCGAAGATCACCCAGATGACGAAGCGACCGGAACGCGACCAGACCAGCATCGCTAGACTCCCAACCGGCCGGCGGCGAAGCGGTAGAGGCCGAACAGGCCGAGCGACAGGGCTATGTTGACCACGGCGATGATGCAGGCGACCTGGTAGGCCGATTCCTGGATCGCCTTGCCATAGATCAGCAGCGGCAGCGTGATGACGCCCTTGGCGCCGATGAACAGGACGATGCCGAATTCGTTGACGGTGAGGAGCAGGCAGAGGCTGCCGCCGGCGATGAGCGCGGGTACCGCCGCCGGCAGAATGACCTGGCGGACAATGCGGAACGGTCGCGCGCCAAGCACGCTTGCCGCTTCGATCTGGCCGCGATCGACCAGCGAAAAGGCGGCAAGCAGCGGCCGCAGGATGAAGGGCGTGTAGACCGTGACCTCGGCCAGAACGACGCCCCATGTCGAATAGAGGAAGTCGACCGGCGGCAGCGGCAGCGAGAAGGCTTCCATCAGCCCGGAGTTGAGCATGCCGGCGGAGCCATAAAGGAAGGTGAAGGCCAGCGTCACCAGGAAGGTCGGCAGGGCGATGAAAGTGTCGATCAGCCTGGCGATGAAGCCGCTGCCTGGAAACGGCACGAAGGCAAGGATCAGCGCCAGCACCAGGCCGACGACCAGGCATCCGGCCGTCGCCGTGACCGAGATCGTCACCGTGTTGACCAGCGCGTTGAGGAAGAAGCGCGAATGCAGGACGCGGACGATCTCGGCGACATTGGCGACGCCGCTGTCGTCGAGGAAGGCCTGGCGTACAATCAACGCCAGCGGGTAGAAGAACAGCAGTGCCAGCAGGGCCGCCGGCGGCACGATCCACAGCCGGCCCGGCTCTCGCTTTCTGGCCGTCGGCATACCAATGGCGAGCGCTTCAGACACCGGCGTCTTCCGGGAGAAGCGACGTATCGGCCGGCGCAAAGAACAGCGGCACCTCTGTGCCGGGTTCCGGCAAGGCCATCGGCAGTTTCGTTGCCGAGACGCGCACCGGCGTGCCGTCGACATCGAGCACCAGATGCGTGAGTTCACCCTGCCAGTGCACTTCCCTGAGCGTGCCGACAATGCGGTTGGTGTGCTCGCTGTCGGCCGTCAGGCTCAGATGCTGCGGCCTGATGCAAAGCAGGCTCTTGTCGCCAACCTTCTCGCCGCGACCGGCACCGGTGAGCACGGCATCGCCATGCCTGGCCGTGGCGAAGCCCTTCGGGCCGGCAGCCTCGGCAACCGTCACCGGCAGAAGGTTGGCGCGGCCGAGAAACTCGGCGGTGAAGCGGTTTGGCGGACGGCGATAGAGTTCGGTCGTCGGCCCATGCGAACAGACCCTGCCGTCGCGCATGATGGCGATCTTGTCGGCAAGCGTCAGCGCCTCGGTCTGGTCGTGGGTGACGTAGAGGATGGTCAGGCCCGGCAGGCTGCGGTGCAGACGGGCGATCTCCTCGACCATGTTGCGGCGGATCTGCGCGTCGAGCGCCGAAAGCGGCTCGTCGAGCAGCAGCACGCGGGGCCGCACGGCAAGAGCGCGCGCAATCGCGACGCGCTGCTGCTGGCCGCCCGAAAGCTCGCGCGGATAACGCCGGGCAAACGTCGCCATGCCGACGGTGGCGAGCGCATCTTTCACCCGTTCGCCGATCAGCGCCTTGTCGGCGCCTTGTGCCCTGAGGCCAAAGGCGACGTTGTCCTCGACCCGCATATGCGGGAACAGCGCGTAGTTCTGCACCACCATGCCGAGCCCACGCTCATAGGGCGGCAGATCGGTGACATCGGTGGCGCCGATGCGGATGCGGCCGCTTGCCGGCCGCACGAAGCCGGCAACGGCACGCAGAGCTGTCGTCTTGCCGGAGCCGGACGGGCCTATCATCGCCAGGATTTCGCCAGGCGCGATGTCGAGGGTCAGCGGATGCAGGACGACATGGGCGCCATAGGCGACAACGACCTTGTCGAAGTGGACGTTCGAGCCGGCGCCGCGAACCTTCGCGGCGTCGATGTCCGTGACACTAGGGCCCGTGAAGGCGGCGGCCGACATGGCATTGTTCTCCGGATTGCTTCCCGTGCGGATCAACTTCCGGTCGCTTCGTTCCACTTCTTGACGTAGTCGGGAAGCTTGCTCAGCGCCTCGTCCCAGTTCGGCGACCAGATGGTCAGGCCTTTCATCGCCTCCTGCAGCTTGGCGAAATTGGCGTCGGACGGCGTCACGTCCTTGCGGGCCGGCATGCCGAGGGCAACGGAACTTACAGTCGACTGTGCCTCCTTGGACAGCAGGAAGTCGATCAGCTTCTTGCCGTTGTCGCTATTTGGCGCACCGGTGACCAGGCCGATTTCATAGGGCAGCGCAAAGGTGGAGCGGGTGCCATCGGGGCCAGCGGGCCAAAACACCTTGATGTTGGGATTGTCTGCCATCTGCGACATGTTCATCTGCAGGTCGCCATTGGCCACATGCAGCTCGCCCTTGTTGACCAGCGCGGTCAGCTTGCCGGTCGAGGCGGACGGGCCGACATTGTTGTCCTGCAGCTTCTTCATGAACTCGAAGCCGGCATCCTCGCCGCCAAAGGCATGGATGATCTGCAGCATGACGGCCGTGCCGTCGCCAGCCTGGCCGGGGGTCGAGTACTGGATCTTGCCCTTGAACTTCGGATCGAGCAGATCGTTATAGCTCTTCGGCGCTTCCGACAGCACGGCGCTGTTGTAGATGAAATTCATGTAGTTGTTGACCAGCGGCCGGTACTTGTCGGTGCCGCCGTCGATCTGGGATGCGGCTTCGGGTTTGTAATCCTGCAGCAGACCGTCCGCGGCGGCGCGCTGGATGAAGGGCGGCAAGGTCACCAGCACGTCGGCCTGCGGGTTCGACTTTTCCTTGGCGACGCGCTCGACGACGCCGCCCGAGCCTGCCTCGATATACTGAACGGTGATGCCGGTGGCCTTGGTGAAGGCTGCGAATTCGGTCTCGTACCAGCTGCCATTGCCGTCATGCAGCCCATCGGCGGAGTAGACGGTGACGACGCCGTCGGCGAGTGCCGGCCCAATGAGAGCCGCCGATGCGAGCAATGCGGCGAAGGCCGCGACCATGGTTGCGTTCCTTGATTTCATAACCAGTTCCCCTTTGATTGAAGGCACATTCTGCGATGCACTAGGACCAACCGGCCTTTGGGTCTCTGGCGGACGTTGAGCCGGTTGGATGTCTTCGTTGTGACAACTCTGGGGATTGGGCATCGATAAGTAAAATCTATTTATTTTATGATAGCCAAACTTTCTCTGATATTTGTCATGGAACTGTCGCATCGATGTCGTGAATACAAATATGCTGCGCCGATGGCGGCTATCCGTTTGAAAATACAGGTTATCGGCCGAACACAATGCCTGCGGTCTGCGCCCGCAATCGCGGATCATGCGAGCGGATGGTCACTGGCCGGCCTTCGAGAATTTCGAAACAGCGCGCGAGCGTGTCGTCTTCCAGCCGGCGCATCGCCTCGTAGGTGAAGAAGGTAAGATGCGGAAACAGGATCACATTGTCGCGACCGAACAATGCGCTCATCGGATGGCCTGACCTCGCCAGCGGCTCGACCGAATAGACGTCGAGCCCGGCACCACCGATGCGACCGGCAACGATCGTCTCGACGAGCGCCGCCTCATCGATCAGCGCACCGCGCGAGACATTGACGATGATGGCCGAAGGTTTCAGGCAGGCGAGCTCATGCTTGCCGATCAGGCCGCGTGTCTGGTCATTCAGCACGCAATGCAACGAAACGAAATCACAGGCACGCAACATGGCGTGCAGGTCGTCGGCCTTCTCGATGCCGGCGGCGCGCATCGTCGCGGCATCGACACCGGGATCAAAACCAACGACGCGTGCGCGAAACCCCTGGCCGGCCATGCGCGCCATGCTGCGGCCAATCTTGCCGCAGCCGACCAGCCCAAGCGTGGCGCCTGATATATCGCGTCCCAGCCAGCGCTGTTCGGGCCAAATCCAGCCGTCTCGCGTCATTGCCTGGGTGATCCCCGGCAGCCGCTTGGCGAGCGCAATCATCAGCGCGAAGGCACCTTCGGCAACGGTTTCCTCGGCATAGTCGGGCACGTTGACCACGGGAATGCCGCGCCGCATCGCTGCGGGAATATCGATGGCATCGATGCCGACGCCGTATTTGACGATACCCTTCAGCCTGGGAGCGGCGTCGATCACCCGCGCGGTGATGGGCGTGTAGCACATGAGCAGAAGATCCGCGTCGGCGACCGCGTTGGCGAGATCGGCTTCGGGAATGCCATCCGGCAGCGTCACCAGGTCGACGCCCCTCGCCCGTAGGCCGGTATCAATTTCAGGACATTCGAGTTCGCGGTCTGTGCGGACGACCTTCATGGTCAGGCCGCCAGAACCGCGGTCTCGACGATGTCGAGCGCGCGGTCGAGATCAGTTTTGGAGATAACCAACGGCGGCGAGAGCGTCAGCACATTGCCGTGGCTCACCTTGAAGCTCAGGCCTTGTTCCAGGCAGGTGTAGAAGACACGTTCGGCGAGGTCCCGCGCCGGCTGTCGCGAAGCACGGTCCTCAACGAGTTCGACGCCGACCATCAGCCCCCTGCCCCTGACGTCACCGACATGGGGCGAGCGCGCCATCAGGTCCTGCATACGTGCAAGCATATGGCCGCCAAGCTCAGCCGAACGCTCGACCAGCCCCTCCTCCAGGATGATGTCGATGGTCGTCAGCGCCGCACGCGTTGTCACGGGGTTCTTTTCGTGGGTGTAGTGACCGATGGCAAAGCCGCCGGTGACGTCGAGATCGCGGCGGGCGATGACGGCGGCGATCGGCAGGATGCCGCCGCCGAGTGATTTGCCGAGGACAAGAATGTCGGGCGTTACGCCGTCATGCTCATGGGCGAAAACTTTTCCGGTCTTGCCGAGGCCGGTCGGGATCTCGTCGAAGATCAGCAGCGTGCCGTGCCTATCGCAGGCCTCGCGCACGCGCTTCCAGAAGCCAGGCGGAGGTGGATTGGGCGTCGCGCGCATCGGCTCGGCAACGACAGCCGCCACGTCCTGCTCGCGGCCGAGAACGTAGGCGATCATGTTGGCGCAAGCGAGCCCGGACGCTTCCAGCGTGTCGTGGCCATAGGGGCAACGATAGCCATCCCAGGACGCGACATGCTCGGTGCCGGTCATCATCGGGCCTGCGATATGCGAGCGGAACGTCGCCTCGCCGCCGACGCTGGCAGCGCCGAAGCCGGCGCCATGGAAAGCATCCCAGAACGACACCGTCTTGAAACGGCCGGTGGCGGCGCGCGCGATCTTCAGCGCGACCTCGATGGCATCGGAGCCACCGGTGGTGAACAGCACCTTGCCGAGATCGCCGGGAGCCAGCGCGGCCAGCTTCTCGGCCAATTCGACGGCGGGCTCGCAGGTGAAACGGCGCGGCGCGAAGCAGAGGTCGTCGAGCTGCTTCTTGATCGCCGCCACCAATCTCGGGTGGCCGTAGCCGAGGTGATGCACGCTGTTGCCGTGGAAATCCATGAAGCGGCGGCCGGCGGTGTCCTCGATCCAGATGCCTTCCGCCCTAGCGATCGTCGAAAGACAGGGGCTGGACAGGCTCTGGTGCATGAACGCGGCGGCATCGCGATCGAGCAGGCCGCGAATGCGGGGATCGTTCTGGCCGGTATCCCAGCGGCCGCGCGCCGCCGTCGTGTTGGAATCGCCTTCGGTATGCACAAGCTCTGGTATCGCGGCCATCATTGTCTCCGAAATGCGAATGAGGGAGCGTGGGATGCTCCCTCGGTTTGTTCCGCCAGCTTATGTGATCCGGTCAGGACCAAGGCAGCGAAAATGTCTTCACATTGGTGTAGCTCTTCATCGCCTCGATGACGCCTTCCTTGTAGCCATTGCCGCTGTCCTTGATGCCGCCGAAGGGCGACATCTCGATGCGGTAGCCCGGCACTTCCCAGATGTTCACCGTGCCGACCTGCAGGCCGGCGATGTATTTCTGCATGCGGGGAAACGAATTGGTGCAGACGCCCGACGACAGGCCGAAGGCGGTCGAGTTGGACAACGCGATCAGTGCTTCATCGTCATCCGGCGCGCGCACGATCGGGATGATCGGCCCGAACGTTTCTTCCTTCACCAGTTCGGATGTGTGCGGCACGCGGTCGACGACGATTGGCGGCAGCAGCGCACCCTGACGACCCGGGTTGTAGAGGATCTCTGCCCCCTGCTCGGCCGCCATGTGGACGCGCGCTTCGAACAATGCCGCCGCCTTCTCATGCACGACGGTGCCGAGATCGGTCGAGCGGTCCATCGGATCGCCGAAGCGGATCTTCTTGGCCCGCTCCAGCACCAGCGGCACGAAGCGGTCGGCGACGCTTTCCTGGACGAGGATGCGCTTGACCGCCGTGCAGCGCTGGCCGGAGTTTTTGGTCGCACCGGCGACCGCGAGATCGGCGGCCTTGGCCAGATCGTCATCGGAGAGATCGTTGAGGATGATCAGCGGATCGTTGCCGCCGAGTTCCAGCACCTGGCGCCTGTAACCGGCGGTGCGGGCGATCATCTTGCCGACCGGCACGCCGCCGGTGAAGGTGATCAAGTCGATATTCTCGTTGGTGATCATCTCGTTGCCGATGTCGACCGGCCAGCCGGTCACCACCGAAAGCATTTCCGGCGGCAGGCCGGCTTCATAAAGAATGTCGGCCAGCACCAACGCCGTCATCGGCGTCAGTTCGGTCGGCTTCACCACCACGCAATTGTTGGTGGCGATGGCCGGCGCCACCTTGTGCGAGACCATGTTGAGCGGATGGTTGAATGGCGTGATCGCCGAGATAGCCTTCAGCGGCTCGCGCGTGGTGAAGATCTTGCGCGCCTTGCCGTGCGGGGTGAGGTCGCAGGAGAAGATCTGGCCATCGTCCTGGATGCACATCTGCGCCGACAGCGTGAACACATCATAGGCGCGGCCGACTTCGTAGAGCGAGTCGGCCTTGGAGATACCGAGCTCGAGCGTGATCAGATCGGATATTTCTTCCCGGCGCAACGCCAGTGCTTCCGCCGTGCGGAACAGAATCTGCTGGCGCTCGTAGCGCGTCAGCTTCGACTTGTAGCCTGCAGCGATCTCGAACGCCTGGCGGGCGTGTTCGGCGCGGCCGGCGGGGACGGTGCCGATGACGGTGTCGTTCCAGGGGTAACGCACCTCGACAACACCACCGGCATCGACCTTCTTGCCGGCAATGCGCATCGGCTCGTGGCGAACTTTGATGGCGGGGTCAAGTTGGGTCATGTGCTCTGCTCCAGCAGATTCTTGGGTACGTCGCGGCGAGGGGTCGACCCCCACTCCGGCCCTTCGGGCCACCTCTCCCCCCGATCGACGGGGGAGAGGAAGGCCGCCAGGGCTAGCGGCGGCTTAGCCTAAAAGCGTGGTGGCGCCGACCTCGCCTGATTTCCTCTCCCCCGTCGATCGGGGGAGAGGTGTCGAGCGAAGCTCGACGGAGTGGGGGTCGACCAGCGCCATCATGGAGGCGACACCTACCGGCACCCGACCCATCCGTCACGCGAGCGCCGCGGCAAGCGTGGCGTAGTAGAAGGCGTCGAAGTTCCTCAGCGCCGGCTCATCAGGCAAATCCGGCAGCACGCGGTTGACGATGAACGGCACTTCCTGCTCGGTCAGTCCGCCATGCGAGCGCAGCGGCTCGTTCAGCGCCGCCAGATCATGGCGATGTTCCGATGTGCCGATCGTCTTGTTCTCGGTCGAGACCAGCACGATGTCGCCGATGCGGTCAGCCGGCAGTTCGAAGCGCTCGCAGGCCGTCCGGCTATCGACGACCAGCATGATGCCGTCAACCTTGGCCAGCCGCGCCATGATGCCCGCCTGGTCCGCGCCATCAGGCAAATAGGCGGTGGCGAAAGAGCCCAGCGCGCCATGGTGCACGACATAGGGGTCGGTGATCGGCAGGATGACGCGGGCGGCATCCTTGCCCAGCCATTCGTCAAGCAGGTCCTGGACGTAGACGACGTCGGGCGCACCGCCGGCCTTGTGCTTGGGCTTCATGCCATGGTCGGCGGTGACAACGATCGCGGCGCCCAGCGCATCAAGTTCGGTCAGGTACTTGTCGAACATCTCGTAGAAGGCGTTGGCCTGCGGCACGCCCGGTGCGTATTTGTGCTGCACGTAGTCCGTCGTCGTCAGGTACATGATGTCGGGGCGGAATTCCCGCAGCAACTGGACGCCGGCGGCGAAGACGAATTCCGACAGTTCGGCCGAATAGACTTCTGGCACAGGCAGGCCGAAATGCTTCGAGGCATTGTCGATGCCGTGCTCGCCAACCGTGGTTGTATCGGACTTCTCCGCCGAAAAGCACAGCGCGCGCCCTTCGTCGAAAGACAGACCCTTGCCGAGCAGCGCACGCAGTTTGTCTTTGGCGGTCACAACGGCAACCTTGGCGCCCGCATCATAGAAGGCCTGAAAAATGGTCGGCGCGCGCAGGAAGCGCGGGGCGTTCATCATCACTTCCTTGCCGGTCTCGCGCTCGTAGAGATAGTTGCCGCAAATACCGTGCACCGAGGGCGGGCGACCGGTGGCGATCGACAAATTGTTGGGATTGGTAAAGCTCGGAATGACCGAGTGTGCGAAACGCACCGTGCCCTTCTCCTTGATCCTGACCAGGGCCGGCATCAGCCCGGCCTTGACCGCTTCATCGAGATAGGCCGGCTCGCAGCCGTCGAGGCAGATGGCGATCGCCGGCACGCGCGGCCAGGCGTAGGTGCGGCCGTTGACCGCGACGTTGATGGGAGACATCTGGTTCATCAAAAATCCTCGAAATCGGCCGCTTCAGGCGGCGAGTTTAGCGCGCTCGGCGATTGCCGCGGCGGGTGGAGCGGCGGTGTCGACGCCCATTTCATCAAGCGATTGCGCCGCCGCCTCGACGACGCGACGCATGACATGTTCGTCCATTTGGCCGATGCAGCCGACACGGAAGGAGTCCACGACCGTTAGCTTGCCGGGGTAGATGATGAAGCCCTTGTCCTTCATCAGTTCGTAGAAGCGATCGAAGGCGAAGTTGGCGTGGGCCGGGTTGAAGAAGGTGACGATGATCGGCGACAGCCAGCGGTCCTTGAGCAATGTCTCAAAGCCGAGTTCGCGCATGCCCGACACCATGACGTCGCGGTTCCTGGTGTAGCGGGCACCACGGCCGGCGACGCCGCCTTCAGCCTCATGCTGGCGCAGCGCCTCCAGGAAAGCGGCGACGACATGCGTCGGCGGCGTGTAGCGCCACTGGCCGGTCTTGTTCATGTGCGCCCACTGCGCGTGGACGTCGAGCGACAGGGAATGGCTGCGCCCCTTGGCTGCCTCGAGTTCGCTCTTGCGGGCGATGATGAAGCCGAAGCCGGGCACGCCCTCGATGCATTTATTGGCCGACGAGACCATCGCCTCATAGCGGATCTCGTTGACGTCGAGCGCGACGGCGCCGAACGCGCTCATGGAATCGACCAGCAGCTTGCGGCCCTTGGCATGGACGGCCTCGGCGATCTCGGCGACCGGGTTCAAAATGCCGGAGCTGGTCTCGCAATGAATGGCGATGACGTGGGTGATGGCGTGGTCGGCTTCGAGCGCTGCCGCCACCTCGTCGCCGCGCGGCGGCAGGTAATCGCCCTTGTCGATCAGCGTATAGGCGCGGCCGAGATACTGCATGGTCTGTGCGGCGCGAAGGCCGTAGGCACCATTGGCCAGCACCAGAACCTTGCCATCCCTGGGCACGAACGACCCCAGCATCGCCTCGACGCAGAACGAGCCTGAGCCTTGCATCGGCACGCAGTCGAACTCGCCATTGGTGTCACCGGTCAGCGCCAGCAGGCGGCGGCGCATGTCTGATGTCATGGCGCGGAAGTCGCCGTCCCACGATCCCCAGTCGCGCAGCATCGCCTGCTTGACCGAATAGGCCGTGGTGAGCGGCCCGGGGGTCAACAGATAGGGCTCGCCCAGCGCCGGCCTGGCCAGCGGCTCCGCGGCAAATTTCGTTTCGGCGAGCATGATGTCCTCCGACAGGTCGCTGCTTTTTTGATCTGGCGCATTGTTGGCTGAGGGCACATATTTGTAAAATCGTTATTTTGTATCGACGTATCGATTTCATTGATGATCCGATACAGACAGCAGAAGCTGCATGGCGCTCGTGACAGCTTCGTGAAACCCGGCAGGCCCATTCCAAGACATAAACCGAATCGTTTGTTTCCGGCTTTTGCATAGCAGGGCTTATGATAGGCTGCTGGTAACCAGAGAGGCTCGGGAGCGAAGAAGATGCGCTATGTTCAGTTGCGGGCCTTTCATCAGGTGGCGATCTCCGGCGGCTTTTCGCGGGCGGCCGAAGCGCTGTTCCTGACCCAGCCGGCGATATCGGACCAGGTCCGCAAGCTCGAGGAAGAGTATGATGTCCTGCTGTTCAATCGTAACAAGAAGCAGGTCACGCTGACCCATTCCGGCCAGAAACTGCTCGAAATAACCCACCGCATGTTCGACACCGAGCAGCAGGCGCTTGAGCTTCTGACCGAGTCGCGCGCGCTGCGCTCCGGCACGCTGCGCATCGTCGCCGACGCCGCGCATCATCTGCTTCACATTCTCGGCAGCTTTCGCGCCCGCTATCCCGGAGTGCAGGTCTCGGTGCGTGCCGGAAACACCGAGACGGTGATCAGCAGCCTCTACAGCTACGATGCCGATATCGGCGTGCTGGGCGAGGTGCCCGCCGGACGCGACTTCGAGGTGCTGAAACTGAACTCGACGCCGATCATAGCCTTCACCTCGATCGATCATCCGCTGTCGGGGAAGAAATCGCTGACGCTCGCGCAGCTCGCACAGGAATCCCTGGTCATGCGCGAGCGCGGCTCGAAGACGCGCCAGAAGCTCGAAGACCTGGCCGCCGCGTCGAAGGTCGAACTCAGGCCTGTGATCGAGGCAGAAGGCCGCGAAGCCGTGCGCGAAATCGTCGCCTCGGGCGCCGGTATCGGCTTTGTCTCGGCGGCCGAATTCGGCCAGGATTCGCGGCTCGTCCCAATCACCATCGACGCGCCCGAGACCTTGATGGACGAGGCGCTGATCTGCCTGCGCGAGCGCAGCGGCGGCAAACTGGTGCGCGCCTTTCTCGACATGGCGCGCTCTATGTCGACGGATTAAGCCGCGGCACGAACCTCCACCACATCGGCTTTCACCCGCTCCGATTTCGGATCGTAGGGGCTGCGCAGATGCACGGTAGCCGCATGGCGTACGCCGGCTAGATCGATCTCGAAATGGCCGCCGCTCAGGAACACAGCATCCACGCCGGTTTCGTTTTCGATCAAGCCGAGCGCCACTGACCGGCCAAGCGTATGGCCGTAGGCGGCCGAGCGGACCTCGCCGACCGGCCTGCCGTCGCGCAGGACCAACTCACCGCCCCACAGCATCGGCTCGGTGTCGTCGAGCGTAAGGAGCACGATACGCTTTGCCGGTCCCGACGACGACTTTGCCTCAACAAGCGCGTCATGGCCGATGAACCCACCCGGTTTGTCCATGGCAACGGCAAAGCCAAGCCCCGCCTGCCAGGGATTGATATCAGGCGTCAGTTCCCGACCCCAGGCCCGAAAACCCTTTTCAATGCGCAAGGCATCGAGCGCGTAGTAGCCGGCGTCGGCCAAACCGAATTCGCGGCCGCCCTCATGCAACGCCTCGTAGACGCCGACGGCGAATTCGGCCGGCACGATCAGTTCCCAGCCGAGTTCGCCGACATAGGTCATGCGGTTGGCATAGGCAGTGGCGTAGCCGATATCGATTTCGCGAATGCTGGCGAAGGGGAAGCCGGCGTTGGAAAGATCGGCCGACGACAGTTTGCAGAGGAGATCGCGCGAACGCGGCCCCATCAACGCCAGCACCGCGTAAGCAGAGGTAACGTCGGTCAGGACGGCGTGGGCATGGGCCGGAATGTTCTTGACGATCCAGTCGGCATCGTGGACCGCCTGGGCGGAGCCGGTAACGATGAGGAATCTTTCCGCGCCAAGCCGCATCACGGTGAGATCGCTTTCGTAACCGCCGCGCGCATTGAGCACGCCGGTGTAGACCGACGTGCCGACCGGCACATTGATGTCGCCGGCGCAGATGCGGTTCAACACGGCACAGGCATCGCGGCCCTGGACAAGAAGCTTGGCGAAGGAGGTCTGGTCGAAGATGGCGACGGCTTCGCGCGTCGCCTTCATCTCGCGCCGCACGGCCTCGTGCCAGTTCTGGCGACCGAAGGCATAGTCGTTCCCGGCTTTCTCTCCCGGCGCCGCGAACCAGTTGGCACGCTCCCAGCCCATCTTGGAACCGAAGCAGGCGCCCTTGGCGGCGAGCCGATCATAGAGCGGCGAGCGGCGGAACGGCCGCGCGGTATCCAATTCGCGGTTCGGCCACGGCATGGCGTAATGCAGGCCGAGCGTCTCCTTGACGCGGTCATGCAGCCAGCGCGGATTGTTGTTGAAAGCGGCGAAGCGCCTGATGTCGACCGGCCACAAATCCATGGTCGGCGCGCCGTTGACGATCCATTCGGCCAGTGCCTTGCCGGCGCCACCGGCACTGGCAATGCCCATCGAATTGAAGCCAGCGCCGACATAGAAATTCTTCAACTCCGGCGCCTCGCCGAGGAGGAAATTGTTGTCCGGCGTGAAGCTTTCGGGTCCGTTGTAGAATTTCTTGACTTCGGCCTGCGCCAGCTGCGGCACGCGCACCAGCGCGTTTTCCATCAGGATCTCGAACTGGTCCCAGTCGTCGGGCAGCAGCGCGAATTCGAAATTTTCGGGAATGCCGTTCATGCCCCACGGCTTGGCGTGCGGCTCGAAGCCACCCATCACCAGACCGCCGACCTCCTCCTTGAAGTAGATGAAGCCATCGGGGTCGCGCATCACAGGCAGGTCCGGATGCACACCCTCGATCCGGCCGGTGACGATGTACATGTGCTCGGCCGAGTGCAGCGGCACCGAGACGCCGCACATCAGCCCGACCTTGCGGGCCCATTGGCCGGCGCAGTTGACGACGATCTCGGCGGCGATGTCGCCGCGGTCCGTCTCGACGCCGCAGGCGACGCCGTTTTTCACCGTGATGCCGGTGACCTGCACCCGCTCGAAGATTTTGACGCCACCATTGCGCGCGCCCTTGGCCAGCGATTGCGTGAGATCGGTGGGATTGGCCTTGCCGTCTCCGGGCAGCCAGACGGCGCCGACCAGATCGTCTGTCGCCATCACCGGCCAGAGCTCGGCTGCCTCGCGAGGCGAGATGACGTCGATCTCGACCCCTTGGGCACGCGCCGACGCGGCCGTGCGCTTCAACACCGCCATGCGGTCGGTGGTGCGCGCGACGGATAGCGAACCGCAGTTCTTCCAGCCGGTGGCGAGGCCGGTCTCGGCCTCCAGTTCGCTGTAGAGCTGCGTGGAGTACCGGATCAGGCTGGTCATGTTGGAATGGCTGCGCAGCTGACCGACAAGACCGGCCGCGTGCCAGGTGGTGCCGCCGCTGAGCTGTCCCTGCTCAAGCAGCACCACATCGCTCCAGCCCAGCTTGGTCAGATGATAGGCGACCGAGCAGCCGATGATGCCGCCGCCGACAATGACAATTCGAGCCTGGGTGGGAAATTCATGTGCCATGAGCGTTCCGCCATTTGAGGGATGGCCGAGACATTACCATGGGAAAACCAAATATCAACTCATAATATCACAAAATATCACATCAAGCTGCAACGATGAGTTCAGGCCCCCTGTGCGAAAGCGCCTCGGCAAGCGCGAATTCGGGGTCGGTGTCGACGATTACCCCAGCGGCACGTTCGAAATTCGGAATTCTGAGCGGCGTCAGCTTGCCGAATTTGCTGCTGTCGAGCACGAAATAGGCCTTGCCGGCGAGGCTGATCATCCGGCCCCGCTGTTCGGCCCCGGCGCGGGTGAAATCGGTCACCTCGCCGACCGGAGACAGCGCTCCGCCACCCAGAAA
The DNA here is from genome assembly GCF_000230995.2 of Mesorhizobium australicum WSM2073. NCBI lineage: Bacteria > Pseudomonadati > Pseudomonadota > Alphaproteobacteria > Hyphomicrobiales > Phyllobacteriaceae > Mesorhizobium > Mesorhizobium australicum. The sequence continues at coordinate 5,468,159 of NC_019973.1, forward strand.
GGCCATATCGACGCGAAAGCGCGCCATCGCATCGAGCGTGTCGATGCCGGAAGCCGCCTCCTCGCCCGGGTCGACTTCGCCGCCCAGCATGTGCACGCGCATGCCGGGAACATGGCATAGGTGCAGCGCTATCTTCAGGCTGGCCGTGCAGATCGTCAGATCGCGCAGTTCCGTCATTGCATGCGCGATGGCCAAAGTGGTGGTGCCGGAATCGAGAAAGACCACCATGCCATCCCGGACCAGCCCGGCGGCCGCCCTGCCGATCGCGGCCTTGCCTTGGGCATTTTCCTGGCTGCGCTGGCTCATCGCGGGTTCGCTCGGTTCGAAGCGGGCGGCCCCGCCATGCACGATGCCGAGCCTGCCCTGGTCGGAAAGCAGCTTCAAATCGCGGCGGATGGTTTCGCGCGAGACGTCGAAGAACCCAGCCAGTTCGGCGACGCTAACGGAACCCTGGGCGCCCAGCCGCCGCAGGATCTCGTCATGGCGGCGCGGGGCAAGGGCACGTGCCGGCAGGCGGCTGACGGGAGACATGGCATCCTCGTGTCGAGCATTGATGTTGCAATATGTGGCAGCGAACCGGCGCGGTGGCAACCACGCGCCACGCTTGCGGGCGGCCCCCTGCCCTTCGGGCTTAGAATTTTCGCGACAACCGCCGCCATCCGTCGCGTTGACCAGCGTGTCGCTTCCCTCGCGAAGATGCTGTCTCAGAACGCTCACCGCCTTCTTGCCATCGCGCCGGCGGCAGGCGGTCAGCAGATCGCGGTGTTCGCTCTGCGAGCGGGTGCGATAATCCGGATTCGACAGCTCGAGCAGAAGAGTGGGTCCGCCCGGCATGGTCCGGGCGGAGAAATCAGTCAATCGACCTTTACGGCGACCACCGCGGCGCAGTCGCCGGCCTTGACCAGGCCAGGGAAATGCCGCGCCGCCAGCATGCCCGACATTTTGGCCCGGATTTCCCGCGGCGCGACGCCGGTGCGGCCGGTGGAATGAATGCGGGCCACCACCGCGCCTTCTTCGACAGGTTCGCCGAGATCGACCATGGTTTCGATCATGCCGTCATCCTCGGCGAAGCAGAAGCAATCGCCCGAGGGCATGTCCAGCCACTGCGTTCTGCCCGTCTCGACCGCCCCGGCGACGATACCAGCATGACGCAGCACGTTGAGGATGCCGCGGCGCGCGATCCGCACCGTCTCGGCTCGCGACGTACCGCCACCGCCGAGCTCGGTGGTGACGAAGACCTTGCCCATCTCTTCGGCCGCCGTGTCATACATGCCGATCGCATCGATCTCGGTCATGCGCATCGAGAATGGTGCCGAGAATGCCGCCACCGCGGCAAAGGCTTTCTGCTCCAGCGCCTTGTCGGGCAAAGTGTGGGCGGCACAGAACGGTACGAAATCCAGCGTCCTGCCGCCGGAATGGAAGTCGAAGACGATGTCGGCGTGGGGAAGCAGCTCGCGTTGGAAATAATCGGCGATCTTCTGCGTCACCGTGCCGTCGGGCCGGCCGGGGAAACTGCGGTTCATGTTGCCCTTGTCGATCGGCGAGGTGCGCGTGCCGGCCCGAAAAGCAGGATAGTTCATCGCCGGCACGATTATGACGGTGCCGCTGACCTGGCTGGGATCGAGCGTGCGGGCGAGTTCGTAGAGCGCCAGCGGCCCTTCATACTCGTCGCCATGATTGCCGCCGGTCAGCAGCGCCGCCGGCCCCTTGCCGTTGCGGATGACGCAGATCGGGATCATCACCGAGCCCCAGGCCGAGTCGTCGCGGCTATAGGGCAGGCGCAGGAAACCATGCTGGACGCCGTCACGATCGAAATCGACGGTCGGCGTGACCGGCGACGGGCGAAGACTGGACATCGGGCTCAATCCTTCACCACCAGCTTGCGCGGCACGTTGGCCAGGCACTCCACACCGGTTTCGGTGATCAGGATGGATTCAGTGATCTCCAGCCCCATCGTCTCCAGCCACAGGCCGGTCATGAAATGGAAGGTCATGCCGGGCTTGAGTTCGGTGCGATCTCCGGGGCGCAGGCTCATCGTGCGCTCGCCCCAGTCCGGTGGATAGGAAAGCCCGATCGAATAGCCGGTGCGGTTGTCCTTGACGATGCCGTATTTCTTCAACACGGCGAAGAAGGCATTGGCGATGTCCTCGCAGGCATTACCCGGCTTTGCGGCGGCAAGGCCAGCTTCCATGCCTTCCAGCGTTGCCTTCTCGGCATCGAGGAATTCCTGCGTCGGCTTGCCGAGGAAGACGGTGCGCGACAGCGGGCAATGGTACCTGTTGTAGCAGCCGGCGATCTCGAAGAAAGTGCCCTCGCCCGACTTCATCGGCTTATCGTCCCAGGTCAGGTGCGGCGCCGAGGCGTCGGCGCCCGAGGGCAGCAGCGGCACGATCGCGGGATAGTCACCGCCAATGCCGCCGACGCCGCGCGTGCCGGCATCGTAGATCTCGGCGACGAGATCGTTCTTACGCATGCCGACTTCGATCTTGTCGACGATGCGCTGGTGCATCGCCTCGACGATACGGGCGGCCTTGCGCATATAGTCGATCTCGGTTGGGCTCTTCACCGCGCGCTGCCAGTTGACCAGCGCGGTGGCATCGACGAAACGGGCGTTGGGCAGATGCTTCTGCAGCGAGGCGAAGGCGGCGGCGGAGAACCAGTAATTGTCCATCTCGACGCCGACGGTGAGCTTGCCCCAGCCGCGATCGGTCAGCACACTCGACAGGAAATCCATCGGGTGGCGCTCGGTCGACTGCACATAGTGGTCGGCATAGCCGACGATGTTGTCATGGGCGAGGTAGGCGGTGCGCTTGGCGCCGTTCGCGTCCTGGCCACGGCCGTACCAGACCGGCTCGCCCGATGGCGGCACGATGACCGCCTGGTGGACGTAGAAGGACCAGCCGTCGTAGCCGGTGAGCCAGGCCATGTTGGAGGGATCGCTGACGATCAAAAGATCGACGCCTTTCGCCTCCATGGCTTTCCGCGTCTTGGCGAGGCGTTCCGCATATTCGCTTCGCGAGAATTTCAGGTTTGGCAGCATTTTGTTGGTCCTCGTTTGTTGGGGCTGGAGCCCGTTTCAACTCGTTGAATCCGGCTCCAGGGAATTTTTTGATTGAGCATGATGCTGGGGAAACCGGTTGCCATTTTCCGGATCATGCTCCTGCGGCCGGCGTCAGCTTTCAAAGATCGTTCCGGCTTTCGCGGCCAGCGCACGGTCGCGGGCGAGCGTGGCGATCGCCGTATCCTGCACGCCCGTGCCGGTCAGATCGGCGATGGTGATGTCGCCAGCCGAGCGCCGGCCATGCCTCGCGCCGGCGATGATCTGGCCGAGCTCGGTCACCTCCGCGTCTCCAGCCATCAAGCCCGCCGCGATGGCATGGTGCAATTCGCCCAGGCGCCGCGTCTGTTTCGCGCTGTCGGCGACATAGAGATCGGCCATGCGCAGGATCGCCGGCGCTATCTCGTTCTTGTGCTCGGCGTCCGAACCCATGGCGGTGATGTGCTGGCCGGCCGAGACAAACCCTGCCTTGATCAGTGGTTCGGTCGACGGGGTGGTCGTGACGATGATGTCGGCACCGGCAACAGCGTTGGCTGCGTCAGTCTCGGCGCGCACGTCGATGCCGAGCCTTTCGCGTAAGGTGGCCGCGGTCACTTCGGCCTTGGCGGCATCGCGCGCCCAGATGCGGGCCTGCGTGATCGGCCGCACCAGCATCAGCGCTTGCAGTTGCAGCCCAGCCTGCACGCCGGCGCCGAAGATCGAGGCGACCGACGAGTCCGGCCGCGACAGATGCTTGGCCGCGACGGCTCCCGCAGCAGCGGTGCGGACATCGGTGAGATAGCCGTTGTCGAGCAGCAAAGCCTCGACCAACCCTGTCTTCGACGACAGCAGCACCATCATGCCGTTGACGCTGGGCAGGCCAAGTTTGGGATTGTCGAAGAAGCCGGGGCTGATCTTGATGGCGAAGCCATCGATACCAGGCACATAGGCGGTCTTGACGTCAACCTCGCCGCGATGCTGCGGGATATCGAGCCGCAGGATCGGCGGCATCGCCACCGGCAGCGTGGCGAGCGCACGAAAAGCGTTCTCGACACAGGCGACGGCGTCGAGATCGAGCGTCACGATTGCGCGCAGTTCAGCTTCGGTGAGGATGGTCATCCTGCTCATGCGGCGCGCTCCGAAATCGATGGCATTTCCCCGCAGACAATCTTCCTGTGCAGTTGCATGTCGATGTTGCGGCCGGAAAGCAGAACCACAACCGGCCCCTCCGCCTTGACCTTGCCGGCGAGCAGCGCCGCGATGCCTACCGCACCGGCTCCCTCGACGATCTCGCGTTCCTGTTCATAGGCGTGGCGAATGCCGGCAGCGATTTCATCCTCGCTGAGCAGGACGACATCGTCGAGCAGGTCGCGGCACATGGCGAAGGTCAGCCGGTTGTCGAGGCCGATGCCGCCGCCGAGCGAATCCGCCAGCGTCGGCAGTTCCTCGACCAGCACAGGGCGGCCCGCATCGAGGCTGGCCTTCATCGCGGCGCCCCGCGCCATCGACACGCCGACGACTCTTGTTCCGGGACGGACACTTTTGACGGCCGCCGCTACACCCGAGGCCAACCCACCTCCGGACAGTTGCACCAGCACCAGAGCTGCATCCGGGACCTGGTCCATCACCTCCAGCCCGAGCGTGCCTTGACCGGCTATGATGGCCGGATGGTCGAAGGGCGGCAGCATGACAAGCCCCTCCTCCGTCACCAGCCGCTCGACCTCGTGCTGGGCATCGTCCTGGCTGTTGCCGACGATACGGATTTCCGCGCCGAGGCGGCGAATTTCGTCCAGCTTATTCCTGGGTACCAGTCGAGACATGCAGATCACAGCACGCATGCCCTCGAGCTTTGCCGCATGCGCAAGCGCACGGCCATGATTGCCGGTCGATGCCGCGACGACGCCGCGCGCCTTCTCCCTTGCGCTGAGCGAAGCGACGGCGTTGGAAGCGCCCCGCAATTTGAAGCTGCCGGTGGTCTGGCGGTGCTCGAGCTTGAGTTGAACCGGGACGCCCAGCCTTTCGGAGAGACTTGCCGAAAGCACGATCGACGTGCGCTCGATCTTGCCGGCAATTCGCTCGCCCGCGGCACGGATATCGCCAAGGGTGACGGTCGCCATGGTCGTCAACCGCGCGGCAAGGGCAGCGTCATCAGACGGCCGAATTCGGGATGGGCTGTCTCATCACCGCAAAGGCGCAGACAATTCCAGGCGGTCGCCTGGTTGCTGGTCACCACCGGGCGGCCGATCGCCTCTTCCATGCCGGTGACCGCCAGCGCGCCGCGCAGTGCCGTGCACGACACGAACAGCGCATCGGCTTGCGGATGCGTCGCCTGGCGCGCGAGATCGATGAGGGCTGCCGGGGCAATGCGCGCCATCTCGCGGTCGTCCTCGAAGCCGAGACAGGTGAAGCTTAGGACTTCGAAGCCACGTTCGGCGAAATAGGTCGCCATCGGTCTGGAGGTTTCCACGGTATAGGGCGTGAGGATGCTGATCCGGCGCACGCCGAAGGCGTTCAGCCCGCGCACGCCAGCCATCGGAGGAGTGACAACGGGTATACCTGACTTGGCGGCCTGGATCGCCGTCTCGATCTCGGCATCGCCAATCACCACCGAGGCCGACGTGCAGGAGTAGCAGATGGCGTCGAGCGGCTCGTCGGGCAGGATCAAGGCAGCGCCCGCCGTCAGCGCCGGCTGCATCTTGCGCAGGTTCTCAGGCGTCGTCGGGTTGGCGTAGGGAATGCGCGCGACATAGACGCCGATCCGTTCGCTCGCCACCATGCGGCGAAAATCCGGCTCGGTCGTGTGGTCGGTGGCCAGGATGATCAGCCCGACACGGCGTTCCAGCGGACGCTCATCGAGCGCTGGCCGGTCGGGCACAAGCTTGATCTCGGACAAGAGCTTCATCTTTTATCTTTCGATCTTGCCGTAGCGGCGTTCCAGCCAGCGCAGCAGCACGACCGAAATCAGGCTGATGGCGAGGAAGAAGGCGCCGACCAGCGTGATCGGCTCAAGGTAGCGATAATAGGTGTTGGCGACGCTTTTCGCCTGGTTCATCAGCTCCAGCACTGTGATCGCCGAGAGCAGCGGCGTCTCCTTGAACATGGCGATGAAATAGTTGGCCAGCGCCGGGATCATCGGCGGAATAGCCTGCGGGATGATGATGTGGGACCAGGTCTGCCGCGCGCTGAGATTGCACGCCTTGGCGGCTTCCCACTGACCACGCGGCACATTGTCGATGCCGGCGCGGTAGACCTCCGCCGTGTAGGTGCCGTAGTGCAGGCCAAGTCCGATGACGCCGGCGACCAGCGGCGGCAAGAGAATGCCGATGTCGGGCAAGACGTAGAAGATGAAATAGAGCTGCACCAGGAGCGGTGTGCCGCGGATGAATTCGGCCACCCAACCGACGGTGCGCGACAGCGCCTTGTTGGGCGAGCGGCGCGCCAGCGCGATGCCCAGACCGACGATCGCGGCCAGCACCGAGCCGAGCAGCGTCGCCAGGATGGTGATCTTCACCCCCTGGATCAGCGTCGGCAGGATCTGCCGGACAAAGTCCCAGTCCCAATCCATCAGCGGACCCAATTCATCAGGAATGCTCTGGCCATCAGACGCGCACTCCGTCGAGGCCGCGCGCCATGCGGCGTTCCAGCGAGCGCACACCCCACGAGATGAGCAGCGCCAGGATGAAATAGATGATGAGGATGGTGGTGAACGGCACCATGGTGTTGCCGGTCTGGGCGCGCACCACCTGTGCCTGGAACGTCAGGTCGGCGAGCGAGATCAGCGAGACCACCGATGTCGCCTTGAGCAGTTCGATGGCGTTGTTGCCGAAGGTCGGCAGCATCACCAGAAACGCCTGCGGCAGGATGACGTGTCGCATGCCTTGCCAACGGCCGAGATTGAGCGCGACGCAGGCCTCATGCTGTTCGCGGCCGATCGACTGCACGGCGCCGCGCACCACCTCGGCTGCATAGGCGCCCACATTCAAGCCCAGCGCCAACACACCGGCCTGCAGCGGGGTCAGTTCGAAACCCACCAGCGGCAACACGAAATAGGCGAAGAACAGCTGCACGAAGATCGAGGTGCCGCGGAAGAACTCGATATAGGCCGTGGCCAGGGCCCGCAGCACGAAGAAGCGCGACAGGCGCCCCATGCCGGCGAGAAAGGCCATGATCAGGGCGAGCACCGACCCCATCAGCGTCAGCTCGATGGTGACAAGCGCTCCCTGCAATATCAGGCCGAAATAGCCGGACCACTGGGTCATAGAGTTGAAGTTTCCAACGTTGGTTTCAGCTTCCTTCTCCCCGTTTATGGGGAGAAGATGCCGGCAGGCAGATGAGGGGCAGCGCTAGCTTGTCCAAATATGGCGCCGCCCCTCATCCGTCACTTCGTGACACCTTCTCCCCGTGAACGGGGAGAAGGCAAGAAAGACGCCCTTATTTCGCCGCGCAGAGCTTGTCGCGCGTGGTCGACATAGCCGCCGCCGCCGAGAAACCGTAGGGCTCGATGATCTTTGCGAACTCACCCGACTTCTTCATCTTGGCGAGTTCGACATCGAAGGCGTCGCGCAACGCCTCGTCACCCTTCTTGAAGGCGGCGCCGTCGCAATAGACCGGCGCGCCCTGCACCGGGGCGATGACTTCGAGGTTCGGATCGGCGGCCTTCTTCATCAGGTCGTTGATCGAAAGGACAGGCAGCGAATAGGCGTCGATGCGGCCGTCCTGCACCATCTTCAGGCCACTCTGGCCGTCCGGCACGACGATGACGCGTTCGCGTGGCACGCCGGCGTTGAGCGCAAGCTTCTCCTCGGTGCCGCCGCCCGGCGCGCCGATGGTGGCTGACGTGTCCTTGGCGACATCCTCGTAGCTCTTGAAGCCTTTCGGATTGCCCTTCTTCACCAGCATCGCTTCGGCGTCGCACAGAACCGGCTCGGAATAGGCAACCGCGGCGCAACGCTCCGGCTTCATGAACAGGCCGGCGGTGACGACGTCGAAGCGGCCGGCCTGCAGGCCGGGAATCATGGCGCCATATTCCGAGATCGAGGCGGCGACATCGGCAACGCCCAGCCGCTTGAATATCTCGCGCGCGACGTCGGGCGCGGCACCCGAAACCTTGCCGTCGGCGGCGACAGCCGTATAGGGCGGCTCATTGGCGATGGCCAAGCGAGCGAAGCCTTGCGACTTCAGCTGTTCAAGCTTGCTGTCGTCGGCCGAACCCGTGATCGAGGCGGCCAGAACCGCCGAAAGCGCGAGACCGGCGACGCCGGCCAGAGTTCCAAGTTTCTTCATTGTTCCCAACTCCTTGTTCTTGTCTTGGTTTGCGTGATCTTAGGACGGCTCAACCGCCCATGGGGACGGCATCGCCGCCTTTGGCATGCGGTCAGACACGATGTCCGGCCGCGATGATCTTCTTCAGGAACCCTTGCGTGCGCTCCTGCTTGGGATTGCGGAAAATCTCGTCGGGCTTGCCTTCCTCGACTATCCTGCCGCGATCGAAGAACAGCACCCGGTCGGCGAAGTCGTGGGCGAAACCCATCTCGTGGGTGACCAGCAGCATGGTCATGTCGGTCTCGGCGCAGAGCCGCCACAAGACACTGAGCACCTCCTCGACCAGTTCCGGGTCGAGCGCCGACGTCACCTCATCGAACAGCATGATCTTCGGCTGCAAAGCAAGCGCACGGGCGATCGCCACGCGCTGCTTCTGACCGCCTGACAACTGCGCCGGCATCGCCTTCGCCTTGTCGGCCATGCCGACCATCTCGAGCAGTTCCATCGCCCGCTTCTGCGCCGCGGCGCGCGGCGTGCCCTTGGTCAGCATCGGCGCTAGGGTCACATTATCGATGACGCTCTTGTGCGGAAACAGGTTGAACAGCTGGAAGACCATGCCGGTTTTCTGGCGCATTCGCGCCAGGTGGCGCTCGTCAGCCGGCAGCAGCTGACCGTTGCGCTCCATGTGGTAGAGTTGCTCGCCGTCGATCTGGATGTGACCGCCGTCGATGCGCTCCAGCGTCATCAGGATGCGCAAGATCGTCGTCTTGCCCGAGCCGGAGGGGCCGATCAGCGCCAGCTTCTCACGCGGCATGACCTGCATCGACAGGCCGTCCAGAACCTTGAAGCTGCCAAAGCTCTTCGAGATGCTGTCGATCTTGATGATGGGCGCGGTTGCGGACAAATGAATTTCCCCGTGCTGGAGAAGCCTGGTGCCCTAACGATGCGGAACGCGCCAAATCATGTCAATTGGGAAAATAATATCATGACAATTATTCTGATTGCGCACATTTTCCGGTCAATCCCAGCCGGCTTTTTGGACATGCCTTTGTCAGAACGCCTTGGTGTATTGGGCGGCATGCTCAGATTGCAAGCAGCAGATGCTCCGGATCGCCAAGCAAGAGCTTGGTGACAACGCCGAGACCCGCGCGCAGTTCCCCCTCGGTGGTCGAACCCAGCGAAATGCGCACCGCCGGATGCCAGGGCGTATCCGAAATACGGAAGGAGGTGCCCGGCGCAATGGCCACGCCTTGCAGCCGAGCCTGGGCGACAAAGCTTTCCTCGGAACGGTCGGCCGGCAGTTGCAGCCAGATATGCAACCCGTCGCGACGGGCACGGTAGTCGACGCCGGCCAGCACCTCGCCCGCGATGTCCTGTCGCCGCCGCAACGCCGCGCGCTGCCAGCGCACCAGCTCCATCGCGGTGCCGTCGGTCACCCATTTGGTGGCGATCTCGGCCACCAGCGGTGTCGCCATCCAGTTCGAGACTAGATGCCGGTTGGCGACAGCGGCAACGTAGCGATCGGGCGCGGCGAGATAGCCGATGCGCAGGCCGGGCACGGTGATCTTGGTGAAGGAGGTGACGTAGAGCGTCCGTTCCGGCGCGAAAGCGGCGACCGGCGGCGGTCGATCCTCGACCAAGGGACCCAGCACGTCGTTCTCGATGATGGCGATGTCGTGCTTGCGCGCCACCGCCGCGATCTGCTCGCGACGCTCCGCATCCATGAGCGTTGCCGTGGGATTGATTACCGAAGGCTGCACGAAGACGGCGCGGATGTCGGACAGCCGGCAGGCTTCGTCCAGCGCTTCCGGAATCAGGCCATTGCCGTCGATCGGCAGGCCTTGAAGATTGAAGCCGAGATAGCGCGCCAGCGGCACCAGCGTATGATGACCGATCGCCTCGGTGGCAACGGTGGAGCCGGGCGGCGCCACGCTCATCAGCGCCACCGTCATGCCGGCCGTGGCGCCATTGGTGAGGCTGATATTCTGCGCGGAGGCGTCCAGCCCGCACAACTTCAGCCATTCGACCGCTACGGCACGGTGGCGCGGGAACACCATGTTTGGCCGGAACGACAGTGCCGAACTGGAAGGCAGGTTTTCGGCGAGCCAGCCCAGCGCCTGCTTCATCCGCTCCAGGTGCATCGGCTCGCAGACCGGCTTCAGGATCGACAGGTCGATGACTTCACCCAGGCGCTCCGGCAGATAAGGCGGCTCCGGTTCGCGGCGCTGCGTCTGCACAAAGCTGCCGCGGCCGATCTCGCCCGAAATCAGGCCGCGCCGGATCAGTTCCTCATAGGCACGGCTGACCGTCTGCACTGAAAGCTTGAGGTCGTCGGCCAGGCGGCGATGGGTCGGCAACCGCGTGCCGTTGGCGAGGCGGCCGTCGTGGATGGCGCGCGCGAACTGGTCGGCCAACGATTGATAGGCCGGCCGCCGGATGAGCGCGGGATCAGGGTGCCACAATGTCATGACTTATTAGAGATCGAAATCAGTGCAATTGACAATCGAAATAATGCGCCGTCATGGTACGATCGACGAGAAAGTGAGCGCTGATGACTGCTGCGAAACTCGACGCGATCGACCTCAAAATCCTCGACGCCATCCAGCGTGATGGACGCATCACCAAGCTGGCGTTGGCCGAGCAGGTCGGGCTGTCGCCGACGCCGTGCTGGATGCGGCTGCGCAAGCTGGAAAAGGCCGGCATCGTCTCGGGTTATCATGCCCGGATCGCCATGCGCGTTGTGGCGCCAGTCGCCACCGTGCTGATGGAGGTGACGCTGGCCAGCCACCGCCAGGCCGATTTCGACCGCTTCGAGCGCGTCATCCGCGACATCCCCGAGATCGTCGCCTGCTGGTCGGTAGGCGGCGGCGTCGACTATGTGCTGAAGGTGATGGCGCGCGACATCGACGCCTATCAGCGGCTGGTCGACGGCTTGCTCGATCGCGAGATCGGCATCGACCGTTACTTCACCTACATCGTCATCAAGACGGTGAAGGATGACATCGCGCTGCCGATAGCGGACCTGCTGCCGGCGTCGACCTAGACCGGATCGACTGCCCCCTCGCCGCAATAGAGAGACTCTCTCTACGGCCAGGCGTCCAAACAGCCTCTCTGTCTGCCGGTGATGGGTAGTCTCCCCGCATCAAACCGAACCGGGAGGCTTCGACCATGTCCGCGCATTTCGCCCGCTCGCATCGCCACGAAGCGCTCGACCGGCTCGCCGACCGCCGGCTGCTGCGCGAACTCGCCTATATCGACGGCCACTGGACGGCAAGCGGGGCGGCCGAGAGTTTCGAGGTCACCGATCCCGCGACCGGCACCACCGTGGCCTTCGTCGCAGCGCTCGATGCCGGCCAGACGACAAAAGCCATCGACGCCGCCGCGCGCGCCTTTCCGGCCTGGCGGGCGCTGCTGCCGCAGGAGCGCTCCAAAATTCTGCGAAAATGGTTCGAGCTGATCATCGCAGCGAAAGACGACCTCGCTCTGCTGATGACGCTTGAGCAAGGCAAACCGCTCAAGGAGTCGCTTGGCGAAATCGACTACGCCGCCTCTTTCGCCGAGTGGTATGCCGAGGAAGCAAAGCGCCTCAACGCCGAGAGCGTCACCAGCCATCTGCCGAACGCGGAAATGATGGTGCGGCGCGAACCGCTCGGTGTCGTCGGCGTGGTCACGCCGTGGAATTTTCCTTCGGCGATGCTGACCCGCAAGGCAGCCGCCGCACTTGCCGCCGGCTGCACCATCGTTGCGCACCCGTCTTCCGAGACGCCACTTTCGGCGCTGGCGCTGGCCGAACTCGGCGAACGCGCCGGACTGCCGGCCGGCGTTTTCAACATCGTCACCGGCAAGGCCGCGACGATCGTTGGGCGCATGTGCGAAGATGCGCGCGTGCGCGCCATGAGTTTTACCGGCTCGACCGAGATCGGCCGGCTGATCGCCGCCCAAAGCGCGCCGACGATGAAGCGGCTGGTGATGGAGCTTGGTGGTCACGCGCCGCTGATCGTCTTTGCCGATGCCGATCTCGACAAAGCGGTGACCATTGCCATCGACGCCAAATTCGCCACATCAGGCCAGGACTGCCTTGCGGCCAACCGCATCTATGTCCAGCGTCCGCTCTATGACCGCTTCTGCGCTGCTTTCGCCAAGCGCGTCGAGGCGCTGCGGGCCGGCAATGGCTTGGCCGATGACGTCGACATCGGGCCGCTGATGCATGAGCGCGCCGTCAAGAAGGTCGAGGAACAGGTCGCCGACGCCGTGGTCCTCGGCGCGCATTGCCTCGCCGGCGGCAAGCGCCATCAGGCCGGACCGCTCTTCTACCAGCCGACGCTGCTGGCCGATGTCGCCGACGACGCGCTGATCATGCGCGAAGAGACCTTTGGTCCGGTCGCCGCCGTCACGCCTTTCGACAGCGAGGACGAAGTCATCGCACGCGCCAATGCGACCGAATATGGCCTGGTCGCCTATGTGGTGACCGAGAACGGCGCGCGCCAGCAGCGCATGGGCCGCGCGCTCGACTACGGCATGGTCGCCATCAACCGTGTGAAGATCACCGGCGCGCCGATCCCGTTCGGTGGCGTCAAGCAGTCCGGCATCGGCCGCGAAGGTTCGCGCCACGGGCTAGAAGCTTTCACCGACCTCAAATACCTTTGCCTGGATGTGGCGTAGGCTCGCACCCGGATCTCTTTCAAGGAGTTAAAAATGCTCGACCAATCCAACGAACTCGCCGCATGGGATCGCGACCATTTCTTCCATCCCTCAACGCATATGGGCACCCACGCACGCGGTGAATCGCCGACGCGGATCATGGCCGGCGGTGAAGGCGTCACCGTCTGGGACAACAATGGCAGGAAGAGCATCGATGCCTTCGCCGGCCTCTATTGCGTCAATGTCGGCTATGGCCGCCAGAAGATATCAGATGCCATCGCGACCCAGGCGAAGAACCTGGCCTATTACCACGCCTATGTCGGGCACGGCACCGAGGCGTCGATCACGCTCGCCAAGATGATCATCGACCGCGCGCCGAAGGGCATGTCGAGGGTCTATTTCGGCCTCTCCGGTTCGGATGCCAACGAAACCAACATCAAGCTGATCTGGTACTACAACAATGTGCTGGGGCGGCCGGAGAAGAAGAAGATCATCTCGCGCTGGCGCGGCTATCACGGCTCGGGTGTCATGACGGGCTCGCTGACCGGGCTGGACCTCTTCCACAACGCCTTCGACCTGCCGCGCGCACCAATCCTGCATACCGAGGCGCCGTACTATTTCCGCCGCGTCGACCGCTCGATGAGCGAGGAGCAGTTCTCGCAGCATTGCGCCGACAAGCTCGAGGAGATGATCCTCGCCGAAGGGCCCGAAACCGTCGCCGCCTTCATCGGCGAGCCGATCCTCGGCACCGGCGGCATCGTGCCGCCGCCCGCCGGCTATTGGGAAAAGATCCAGGCGGTGCTGAAGAAGTATGACGTGCTCCTGGTCGCCGACGAGGTGGTGACGGGCTTCGGCCGGCTGGGCACCATGTTCGGCTCTGACCATTACGGCATGAAGCCCGACCTTATCACCATCGCCAAGGGCCTGACCTCGGCCTATGCGCCGCTGTCGGGCGTCATCGTGGCCGACAAGATGTGGCAGGTGCTGGTGCAAGGCTCCGACAAGCTCGGCTCGCTCGGCCATGGCTGGACTTATTCGGCGCATCCGATCTGCGTTGCCGCCGGCGTCGCCAATCTTGAACTGATCGATGAGATGGACCTGGTGCGGAATGCTGGCGAGACCGGCGTCTATTTCCGTGCCGAACTGGCCAAGGCCGTCGGGGGTCACAAACATGTCGGCGAGGTGCGTGGCGACGGCATGCTGGCGGCGGTGGAATTCGTCAAAGACCGCGACGACCGTGTCTTCTTCGATGCTTCGCTCAAGATCGGGCCGCAAATTGCCACGGCCCTTGCCGCGAGCGGCGTCATCGGCCGCGCCATGCCGCAGGGCGACATTCTTGGCTTCGCGCCGCCGTTGTGCCTGACCCGCGAGGAAGCCGACATCGTGGTGGCCAAGACCGCCGATGCCGTGAACAGCGTATTTGCAAATCTCTGAGACCGACTCATGAATGCCATAACCAAAACCCTCCCCGCCACCATGGCCGCCGTGCTGCTCACCGGGCACGGCGGACCGGAAAAGCTCGTCTACCGAACCGATGTGAAAGTGCCCGCGCCTGCGTCAGGTGAAGTGCTGGTGAAAGTCACCGCTTGCGGCATGAACAATACCGATGTCTGGGTGCGCCAGGGCGCCTATGGCACGGAAGAGGACGCGGCCGCCGTTTCGACTTGGCGCCGCCAGGGCAACACGCTGACCTTCCCGCGCATCCAGGGCACCGACACTGTCGGCACCATCGTTGCCGTCGGCGAAGGCGTTTCGTCGGATCGAATCGGCGAACGGGTGATGGTCGATTTCTCCATCTACAACCGCGACGACGATTCCCTGGCCGACATCGACTATATGGGCCATGGCCGCGACGGCGGCTATGCCGAGTATCAGACCGTGCCGGCCGAGAACGCGCATGTTGTCGACACTATTTTGAGCGACGTCGAACTCGCCACCTTCTGCTGCGCCTATCTCACCGGCGAACAGATGCTGGAACGGGCTAACCTCAAGGCAGGCGAGCGCGTGCTGGTCACCGGCGCGTCGGGCGGCGTCGGCTCCGGCATCGTGCAACTGGCGCGGGCGCGTGGAGCCATTCCCTTTGCTGTCGTGGGCAAGGGCAAGGAAAAGGCGGTGCTCGACATCGGCGCCGAGGCGGTCGTCACCCGTGGCGTCGCGGACCTGCCGCAAGCCGTGAGCGAGGCGACCGGCGGCCAGCCGATCGATGTGGTCGCCGATCTCGTTGGCGGCGCGATCTTCAACGACCTGCTGCGCATCCTGAGGCCCGAGGGCCGCTACACCACGGCCGGCGCGATCGCAGGTCCGGTCGTCCAGCTCGATCTCAGGACCATGTATCTGAAACAGTTGCAGCTGCACGGATCGAGCCAGGGCACGCGCGCCGATTTCCGCCGCATCGTTCGCTACATCGAACAGGGCAAGATCCGGCCGCTTGTCGGCGGCGTCTACAAACTCTCCGATTTCCACCGCGCACAAGCCGATTTCGTCGCCAAGGATTTCGTCGGCAAGCTGGTGGTGGTGCCCGACGCCGTCGCGAAGTGACCTGCCGAAACCTGCATTTCGCCTGAAGCTCCCCTCGCCTGCTGCTGCCACGATCGGAATGGCTTGCAGACCAGCCGGTAAGCCGCCACAAACGGTGACGCCCGCCGCGCCGTCGGCCCGGGCATACGGTCACGGATACAGGCGAGACATGACAGCCCGAATGATACTGCTCGACGCCAAGCCGCTTGGCATCGAGGATGTCGCCGAGATCGCGCGGCGCAATGCGCGGCTGATGTTGGGCGAGGAGGCGATGCGCCGCATCCGGGCGAGCCGCGCGCTCATCGAGCAGCTGACGCAACTCGGCAAGCCGATGTACGGCGTCACCACCGGCCTCGGCGCCTGCGTCGACACGCCGCTCGCGCAGGCCGATCTGATCGCCTTCCAACACAGCGTGCCGCTCAGCCACAGCATGGGCATCGGCCCGGCCCTTCCCACCGAGGCGGTCCGCGCGCTGATGGCCGCGCGCATTTCGGGAATGGCCGCCGGCGGCACCGGCACTTCCGAACGCGTGGTGATGGGCCTTGTGGCGGCACTCAACGCCGGCGTCCATCCGGTGATCCCGACCTGGGGATCGATCGGAGCGGCGGACCTTGCCCATCTCGGCCACATGGCGCGAGCGCTGCGCGGCGACGGCGAGACGGAGTTCCAGGGCAGGATCATGCCGTCGGCCGAGGCGCTCGCGCTCGCCGGGCTCGAACGGCTCGACCTGCGCGAGAAGGACGGCCATGCCATCATCGTCGCCAACAGCCTGTCGACCGGCGCGGCTTGCCTCTGCCTGGAGGATGTCGCCCACCTCATCGACTGGTCGCTGGCCGCGGTGGCACTCAACCACGAAGCGTTCCGCTCGTCACTCACCGCCATCGATGAAGCTGCGCTGTCGGCGCGACCGGCGTTCGGCCAGCGGGAGATCGGGGCGCGGCTGCGGGCGGAACTCGCTGGAAGCGGGCTCTGGAGGGAGAACGTCGCGCGGCGGCTCCAGGATCCGCTCAGCTATCGTTGCGTGCCGCAGGTGTGGGGCGGCCTGTTGCATGCGTTCGAACAGGCGAAGCTGGCAACGGAGATCGAACTGGCCCATTCCGGCGACAACCCGGTGATCCTACCCGAGGACGGATGCGTCGTCTCGAACGGCAATTTCGACCTCACCGCGATGACGCTGGCCTGGGAGCAGCTCGGCCAGGCGCTTGCGCATTGCGCCGTGGGCACCGCCAATCGCTGCATGAAGCTGATGTCGCCGACGGTGGCGGAACTGCCGCGCTTCCTGTCGGCCAGGGGCGGCAGCCGCCAAGGCTACGCCGAATTGCAGAAACCGCTTGCCGCGCTGGAGGCCGAGATCCGGCATCTGGCCAACCCGATGTCGCTCAGCCCGCTTGCCGTATCGGACGGGATCGAGGACCAGTCGTCGATGGCACCACGGGTGGTGGCCAAGACAGCCGAGATTGTCGAACGCCTGCGCTATCTCGTTGCGATGGAGCTGATCTTCGCGGCGACGGGCGTGGAGTTGCGCGGCGTCGTCGACAGTATGGGCGAAGGACCACGGCGCACCTACGCCGCCGTGCGTGCGCTCGTCAGCCCGCTCGACGACGACCGCGAGATGAGCGCGGACATGACGCGGGTCGCCCGGATGGTGGCTGGTCCCCGAGACTGAGTTCCGGCTTATCGCTGGAAAGGTCCCCTGAGATTGAGGTTCTCGGCCAGAAGGCAGAAGCGGTCGATCAACCGGACAAGGTCCTCGCCCTGCTCGGCGACAACGGCGCCTCGCTCGGCAGGCGAGTTATCGGAGAGAGCCTTCCACAACCGGCCTTGCCGATCGCAGAGATCCGCCAGCTCGGAACATTCGCTAGCGGTCAGTTTCAAGAGCTGGCCGGAGGTCACCAATCCAATGCCTGGAGGCGTGGTTGCTCCAAGGGAAAGATAGGCCGGCGGCACGCTGCCTTTTGCGTTCGTCACCGACTTTCGGCAGATGACATCGAAGATCTGGTCGACGGCCTGCTTGGCGCCGGCGACGCGCGAGGGATGATCCGTATCGGCTGCCGCATGCGGCAGAAGCTCGAGTTTTCCGCTGTGCTTCTCGACGAGGCCCAGATAGGGCAGCATCGGTCCGGAAAGGCGACCGGTCGCGGCATCCTTGAACAGGTCGGCATCGATCGCGGCATGACGCACCCTGCCCGAGGACAAGGCTTCGCCGAGGGCCGCAACGTCGACAAGCTCGCCGCGATCGTAGTTGACCAGCACCGCGCCTTTGTTCAGGCGCGACAGGACATCCGCGCCGATGAGCCCGGCATTGGCGTAGCGGCCGGTCTGCGCATCCTGCTTGCCCAGGCCGACATGAACACTCAAGACATCGGCACCATCAGCCGCATCGAGGAGATCCGCCGCATAGACAAAGCCTTCGGCCTCTATCCAGTCCCGATGCCGGGGCCGTGCGTGGATCACCACGCGCATGCCGAAGGCCTGGGCAAGTTTGGCCACCTCCCTGCCGATATTGCCGTAGCCGACGATCGCGATCGTCTTGCCTTCGAGCTTTTCGGTCGGGAAATCGCGCAGCTCCCTGCCGGTGTCGAAGGCGCCGCGCGCCACCCGGTTGTGAAGCAAGTCCACCGGGAGATCCGGCAGCACTTTCAGGATCGCCTTCATCACCATCTGCGCCGTGGCGCGGCTGTTGATGCCGGGCGTATTCATCAGCACGGCCGTACCGCCTTCGCCGCTGCCGCCGCCCCAGGAGTGCGAACCCATATTGCCGGTGCCGGCGCCGATGCGGACGCCGGCGAGCGGAAAGACGGTTTCGGCGGGCAGGAAGGTCGCGGCGGCAATGACGGCATCATAGCGTCCATCGCCGGCGACTTCGATCAGCTCTTCGCGGGTGCTGAGGTCCGGCTGATAGAAGAAATGCACGCGGCCAGATTCGAGAGCGGCCTTGTCGCCAAGCGCAGCCGCATGAAAGCGGCCGCCCTTGGCTTCGATATGCGCACGCACCTCCGACGGGTCGGGCTTTCCGTCGGCGTCGAAGCGCAGGCCGATCAGATCGCAGACCAGCACGGTGTAGGCGCGTTGCGGATCGACCGGTTCAACGGCGCGGGTGTCGGCATTTGCGATCACGTCGATTTCCCTCGTGCAAGAGCGGAGTCCTGCTGGTCCAGCAGGCTTTGAATAATCAGAACCTATCCGCCGGGAACGGCGCGAGATCGATCACCGGCGGCAGACCAGCGGCGAGTTGCGACACGATCTTGCCGGTTTCAGGTACAGTGCGATGCCGCCATTGGCCCCTTGAACGGGCAGGTCGGACGCGCGTAAAATCGCGCTATCTGATTGAGTCTGCTACATTCGTTCGGGCTAATGCTCGGATCGGTCTGGGTATTTCCTTGCACACGGATGCGACCAGCGCGGCCAAGCGCGGCAAATCATTTGCCCATGTGGCGGAGGCCTCCTGGGGCAAGGGCCTCAGCACCTTGCTGCGCATCGTGCGCATGACGCTGCGCCATCCCTGGCAGGTTGCAATCACCCTCATCTCGACATTTATCGCGGCGACGCTGCAGCTTTTCATTCCGCGTCTCCTGGGGCGCGCCATAGACCAGGCGCAAGGGGTGATGGCGGCGGGGGCCGGCACCGCGGCCGAGCAGGCGCTGTGGAATACGGCGCTGACGCTGTTGGTCGTCAGCATCCTGCGAGGCCTCTTCACCATGGCGCAGAATTACTATGGCGAGGCCGTCGGCCACCGGACAGGCTATGAGCTGCGGCTCGCCTTCTACGAGAAGATCCAGCGGCTGAGCTTTTCCTTCCACGACAAGGTCCATACCGGCGATCTCATCACCCTCGGGCTGCTCGACCTCGACGGCGTGCGCATGTTCTTTTCGACCGGTATCCTACGCGTGGTGCTGCTTGGCGTGCTGATCGGTGTCGGCGCCTATCTGTTGATCAGCACCGATCTCGTGCTCGGGTTGTTGAGCCTCAGCTTCGTGCCATTTGTTGCCTGGCGCTCGTCAGTGACGCAGCTCCGACTGCGCAGCACCTGGCTGACGCTGCAGGAGCGACTGTCGGTGCTGAGCCGGGTGATGGACGAGAATCTCGGCGGCATCCGTGTCGTGCGCGCCTTCGCGGCTCAACGGCATGAGCTGGCAAAATTCGACCGTGCCAAACGGGACGCACTGGACCTCGCCAATGAGCGTGTCGACATCCGCGTCTCGAACACCAGCGCCATGAATTTTTCCTTCCTTGCCGCCATGGGCCTGGTGCTGTGGTTCGGCGGCCAGAAGGTGATCGCGGGTCAGATCAGCGTCGGCACGCTGGCCCAGTTCCTCACCTTCATGACCATATTGCAGATGCCGGTGCGCCAGCTCGGCCTGATGGTCAACTCCTTCGCGCGCGCCTCGACCTGCGGCACGCGGCTGTTCGAACTGCTCGACGCTGAGCTCGACATCGAGGACGCGCCCGACGCCAGGGAGCTCGTCATCGCCGAGGGCGTGCTGCGCTTCGACAATGTCGGTTTTCGCTATCAGGGCGCGGGCGAGCGTCCGACGCTTTCCGGCGTTTCCTTCGAAGCAAGGCCCGGCGAGACCGTCGGCATCGTCGGGCCGCCAGGCAGCGGCAAGTCGACCATCGCGCACCTGATCCCGCGCTTCTACGACGTGACCTCGGGCGCGATCACCATCGACGGACAGGACATCCGCAAGGTCACGCTGCAATCGCTGCGCAAGGCGGTCGGCGTCGTGCAGCAGGATGCGTTCCTGTTCACGACCTCGATCGAAAACAACATCGCCTACGGCAATCCCTGGGCGCGCGAGACCCGCATCGGCCAGGCCGCCGAATATGCCCAGCTGCACAATTACATCATCGGGCTTCCGGCCGGCTACACCACGGTCGTGGGGGAACGCGGCGCCTCGCTTTCCGGCGGCCAGCGGCAGCGCCTGACCATCGCGCGCAGCCTGATGTTAAGACCATCGGTGCTGGTCTTCGACGATTCCACGGCCGCGGTCGACGCCGGCACCGAGCAGCGGATCCGGGCGGCGATGAAGCGCTTCGCCAGGGATCGCGTGACGCTCATCATTTCGCATCGGCTGAGTTCGCTGATGCATGCCGACCAGATCCTGTTCGTCGAGCGCGGCCGGATCGTGGAGCGCGGCACGCATGAGGAATTGCTGGCGCTCGGCGGACGCTACCGCGCGCTTTACGACCTGCAGTTGCGGCCGGACGACGATCGGCTCGAGGGAGCCGCCTGATGTCGACGCAGGACGACGAGAAGGAAGATACAAGCCGACGCCCGACCAAGGCCGTCGTCGGCTCGCACCGCGATGAGGAAGAGGTCTTCGGCAAGGCCTACGATCCACGAATCGTCAGGCGCATCTGGAGCTTCGTCAGACCATATCGGGGCCGGATCTTCATCTCGGTCGCGGCGGTGCTGGTGTTCACGCTGACACAGTTGGCGATCCCGCTGGTCATCCGCTACGCCATCGATCACGGCATGGCGCCAGGCAGGCTCGACCGTTCGGTGATGATCACCGCGATCGCCGCTTTTGCCGTGATCATCCTCATCAACTACGCCGCCAGCCATGTCCAGGAGAGCGTCGTCGGCAAGGTGGCGGAGAACGTGCTGTCCGACCTGCGCCGCGCCATGTTCAGCCACCTGCAGCGTGTCTCTCTGGGCTTCATGGACAAGACCGAGGTCGGCCGGCTGATGTCGCGCCTGCAGGGCGACGTCAATTCGATGCAGGAATTCCTCGAGACGTCCGTGATGTCGGTTGGCGACATCGTGCTTCTGTTCGGCATCGTCACCGTCCTGCTGTGGTTGGACTTCCGGCTCGGGCTGCTGACGCTGTCGACCATGCCGGCGCTGTTCATCGTGCGCCTGTTCTGGCTGCCGCGCGCCAAGGTCGCCTTCATGGCCGCGCACGAGACCAACTCCATCGCCAACGGGGCGCTGGCCGAAGGCATCCATGGCGTGCGTACGGTGCAGAGCCTGGAACGCCAGCACGTCAATTTCGATCTCTATGACGAGAAGGTGCTGGCCAATCTCAACGCCCATCTGCGGTCGGCGAGATATGCGCAGGTGATGGTGCCGATCGTCGACACACTGACGGGCATCGCCATGGCGACCGTGATCGTCGTCGGCGGGTCGATGGTGCTGTCGCACAGTCTCGATATCGGCGTGATGGTGGCGTTCCTGTTCTACATCCAGCGCTTCTTCGACCCGATCCGCTCGCTCACCATGCAATACAGCGTCATGCAGCGCGCCATGGCGTCAGGCCAGCGCATTTCCGAAGTGCTCGACGTGCCCGTGGATGTCAGCGACAAGGAAAATGCGGTGGCGCTGTCGCGCGACATGGACGGTTCGGTCGAGTTCCGGAATGTCACCTTCGGCTACCGGCCTAACCAGCCGGTGCTGAAGAACATCTCCTTCCGCGTCTGTCCGGGCGAGACGGTCGCGCTTGTTGGGCCGACCGGATCAGGCAAGTCGAGTTCGATGGCGCTGGTGCACCGCTTCTACGATGTCTGGTCGGGTGAGGTCCTGGTCGGCGGCCATGACGTGCGCGACCTGACGCAAGATTCGCTCGGCGATCAGGTAGCCATGGTGCTGCAGGAGCCGTTCCTGTTCTCCGGCACGGTGCTGGAGAACATCCGCTATCACAAGACCGGCGCCAGCCGCGAAGAGGTGGTCCGCGCCGCACAAGCCGTCGGCGCGCACGACTTCATCGAGCAACTGCCTGACGGCTACGACACCGAACTCGAGCAGCGCGGCGGCAATCTCTCGCTCGGTCAGCGCCAGTTGATCAGCTTCGCGCGGGCGCTGGTGGCCGACGCCAAGATCCTGGTGCTCGACGAAGCCACCGCCAGCATCGATTCCTACACCGAGATGCTGATCCAAAAGGCATTGGTCAAGCTGCTCGAAGGGCGCACCGGGTTGGTCATCGCGCACCGGCTGGCGACCATAAGGGGCGCCGACCGCATCATCGTACTGCAGAATGGCGAGATCGTCGAAAGCGGCAACCATGAACAGTTGATGAAGAGAAAAGGTCTTTACGCCCGCCTCTACAACATGAACTACGCTTCCTTCGACGACATTTCCGAGGAAGACATGGGAATGGACGCTTCGGTCGGCAAAGCGACGTGAGCCGGTGCCGGCAGGGTGCGAGCCGACGGATTGCCTGATGCCTCCGACACGACCTATTTGCGAGATCCCTTGATGTGGCCGCTAACTTGAACGCCGTCTTCGGCGCGCAGGTACAGGAAGCCCGGAATCGAGAGCAGCGGGATGATCGCGGTCAGCAGGAACACCTGATGAAAGCGTTCCGGCGTCAGGACATGGCTTTCGCCCGCAATCAGGCCCAGCAGCATGGCGGCGATCGAGACGCCAAGCGACACGCTGAGCTGCTGCAGCACACCGCCAAGGCTAGTGGCGCGGCTGAGTTTGTCGGCCGGAAGATCGGCGTAGGACAGGGTGTTGGATGTCATGAACTGCGCCGAGCGGACGATGCCGAACAGAAAGACATAGAAACCGATCAGCCAATGCGGCGTATCGGGACCCATCAGGGCGAAGCCCGCCACGGTGGCGGAGCCGACGAGCGCGCTGCCGACCAGCACCACACCGAAGCCAAAGCGCCGCAGCAGCGGCGACAGCAGCGGCCGCATGAGCAGCGCCCCAAAGCTGCCGACGAATGTCAGCGAGCCTGATGTGACCGGGCTCATGCCGAAGCCGACCTGCAGCATCAGCGGCACCAGGAAAGGCACGCCGTTGAGACCGACGCGGCACAGGCCGCCCGCCAGCGTGCCGACCCAGAACGAGCGGAACCGAAACAGCGTCAGGTCGACAGCCGGCGCCACGACGCGGCGTGCATAGCGCCCGAAGGCAAGCAGCAGCAACGCGGCCGCGGCCAACACCAGCACCGTCGCGGACCCGGGAATGACCGGCCGGCCGATATTCTCCAGCCCGAACTGCAGTAGTGCCACGCCAAACCCCACCATCAGGAAGCCCGGGACATCGAAACGCTGCACCGCCTCGCCATGGAAGTCGTCGACGAAGCGCAGCGCGGCAACGATACCAAGGCAGCCGAACGGCACGTTGACATAGAATATCCAGCGCCACGACGCGTAGGTGGTCAGCAGGCCGCCGAGCAGCGGCCCGATGACCGGCCCCATGATGGCCGGCAGGGTCATATAGGTCATGGCGGTGATCAGGCCGCTGCGCGGAAAGCTGCGCAGCAGGATCAGCCGGCCGACCGGCGTCATCATGGCGCCGCCCAGCCCCTGCAGGGCACGCATCGCCAGCAGCATGCCGAAACTGTCGGCCATGCCGCACAGCGCCGAGCCAAGGGTGAAGGTGAAAAGCGCCAGCGCGAACACCCTGCGCGCGCCGAACCTGTCGGCAAACCAACCGCTGACCGGGATGAACACGGCGAGCGTCAAGATGTAGGTGGTGATCGCAAGGTTCAGACGGACCGGCGTCGTGTCGAGACTTTGCGCTATTGCCGGGATCGCGGTGGTGATGATGGTGGAATCGAGCTGCTCCATCAAAAACGCGATGGCGACGATGATCGGAATGATCAGCCGCAGCCTCGGGTCGCGCTCGGTGGCAAATTGAGGCTGTTCCAATGCTCTGGTCAATTCCGTCATGCAGATGGCTTCTATCGGCCAAAGTGGCTTGTCCCGGTTCAAAGGCAAGATTGCCTTGCCGGCCAGCCGGGCCTGATCGCAGGCCCTCTTGTGATCCGGCAAATCGGTGAGCGGTAGTCATTTCCGCTTCGCTGGAAGTCAACAAATCTTGACCGGCACCGCGAGTGCCGCGGACAAACACTGCCCATTTCAGCGGGCGCCGTCCCGATTTCGTGAAGGAACGTGTGCAGCGAGGCGGGCGTTCTTTCCCATATGTCTCGAATGGCAAGGAGACATGCTGATGAGAAAGCGAAGCGTATTCCTCGGCTCCCTCGTGGTGCTGTTGGCCGCGAGCGCCGTCCCGTTTGCCGCTGTGGCCGATGCCGCCGTCACCAGGCACCATTATGTCCGCGTCAACGCCGCCCATAATGACCACGCGCACGCCGCGAACCGCAGACGCGGCCACCGTGACGGTTGGGTCGGCAGGGGCTGGACCGGCGAGAATTCGGCCGACAATAACGACTGGATGGACAGCTACTACAATGGCTACGGCAGTTACCGGGGCCGTGCCGACGACTTCTGTGGAACCATCCAGTGGACGCTCGGCCTGTGCGGTCCCCACGGCCCCTAACGCCTGACCGCCGGAGCCGACGAAGGTTGCTGGCATCACGCCATTTCGGGACGTCTCGACGCCTCGCGGATGGCCTTGTGCACGCCGCGCTGCAAGTCCATGAAGGCCGGGGTCTCCATGACCTCTTCCCGGCGCGGGCGCTCGATGTCGACGTTGAAGGTCTGCATGATGCGTCCCGGGCCGATCCCCATGACGACGATGCGGTCCGATAGATAAACGGCCTCCTCCACGTCATGCGTGACGAACAGCACCGTGAGCCGGTGCTCCTCCCAGATCTGGGTCAGCAGTTCCTGCATCTGGTGTCGGGTCAAGGCATCGAGCGCGCCGAAGGGTTCGTCCATCAGCAGCATTTTGGGGCGATAGGAGAGAGCGCGCGCGATGGCGACGCGCTGCTTCATGCCGCCCGACAGTTCGGACGGGAAGCGATCGGCGCTTTGCGTGAGCTTGACGAGGTCGAGATGCTCGAGCGCGATCTCGCGGCAGGCGGCGCGATCATAGCCGGCGGCCTTGAGAGCAAACTCGATGTTCTGCCGCGCCGTCAGCCAGGGGAGCAGCGTATAGGACTGGAAGACAACACCACGGTCGAGGCCCGGCTGCAGGATCGGCGCGCCATCGATGCTGAGATCGCCGGCGTCGAAATCCTGCAGTCCCGCGACGATCGACAGCAGCGTGCTCTTGCCGCAGCCCGACGTGCCGACGAGGGAGACGAACTCGTTGTCGGCGAGGTCGAGATTGATGTCCCGCAGCACTTGCGTGCGCCGCTCACCGGTGCCGAAGCTCTTGTCGAGACCCGCGATGCGCAATTTGGGAACAGTCACCGGCGGTTCCTCATTGCTGGTGGCCTTCCTGCCGAAACAGCACCTTCTCCAGGGCCTTCATGACCTGATCGGTGATGAGGCCAAGCACGCCCAAGAGCAGGATGTAGCCGATGATGGTGTTTGTCTGGAAATAGCGCTGCGACACGGTGATGCGATAGCCGAGGCCGGATGTCGCAGCGACGAGTTCGGCCAGCACCAGCCAGGTCCATGCCCAGCCAAGGCTGATGCGCAGCGTGTCCCAGATGCCCGGCAAGGCGCTGGGAACGACGATGCGCGTCAGGATCTTGCGGTCCGGCAGGCCGAGCGTGCGCCCAAGGCCGATGAAGTCGGCGGGAACCCGTTTCACATTGTCCATGATCATCAGCACCTGCTGGAAGAAAGTGCCGATGAAGATGATCAGGAATTTCTGGGTATCGCCGGTGCCTGCCCACAGGATGGAGAGCGGCACGAAGGCAACAACCGGCATGTAACGGATGAAATCGACCAGCGGCTCGATGGCCGCCTCCCAGGAACGGAAACTGCCGATCAGCACGCCGATCGGTATGGACAGTGCCGAGGCGAGGAGGAAGCCGATGGAAATGCGGTACATCGAAGCCCTGAGGTCGAGCCACAAGGTGCCGTCGGCGGCGAGCTTGGCGATCTGGGTCGCAACGCTGCCCGGCGACGGCAGGAAGATGGGTTTCACCCATCCCAGCCCGGTCGCTGCCCACCAGGCAAGGCCAAGGCCAACAAAGACGGCCACCGCTATCGCGAGGAAACGCGACCGGGCGATGGGCACGCCGATCCCGGAGGATCGGCGTCGCCTTGCCTGTGTTGCGGCGGGCGCTCGTGCCGGGCGGGCCAAGCCGGTTTTCGCGGGAGGCTCCCCGGACATCCGCGTTACCACCGCGATCCGGATCTCGTCACTGCGCCGCCTTGACGAAGGACGGATCGATCATCTGCTCCGGCGTCACATCGGCCTGCAGAAGCTTGGCGTTCTTGGCGGCCGCTTCGACATCGGCGAATGTCTTGGTGGTAAACTCGCCGGTGAGCGCCGTCTTGTTTTCGGCGAGCGAATAGTAGCGCACCCCGTCGAAAGCGGTGTTGAGGTCCTTGACGTCGGAACCGACCGCCTTGGCGATGATGGCGCGGCCGCCGGCGGTGTCGGCGTTATAATCCTTGAGCGCGGCGTCCCAGCTCTTGATCATGGCCAGCACCTGGCCGGGTCGCGATTTGATCACCTCGTCACGCACCACCAGCACGTCGCTGATCAGGCCGGGATCCTCGCCGGCGGTGAACAGCAGCTTGACGTCCTTGTTCTGCGCCATGGCGACAGTGAGGTACGGCTCGTAGGTGACCGCGACCGGCACCTGGCCCGCGATCAGGGCGCCGCCGGCGTCGGCGGCAGGCATCGGAACCGGCTGGATATCGGCGACCGACATGCCGTTCCTGGCGAGCGCGTATTTGAGCAGGATGTCGCTCGTCGTGCCTTCCTCGAAAGCGACCTGCTTGCCCTTGAGATCGGCGACGGAGGTGACATCCTTGCCTGCGACGATGGCGTCGGCGGTCATGGAGACATCGAGCAGCAGCACGATCTTCACCGGCAGACCGGCCGCAACCATGCCCATCGCCGTGTGGGTGGCGATGTTGGCGGCGTCGAGCTGGCCGCTTGCGAGCGCCGCGTTGATATCCTTGTCCTCGGCAAAGTTGACGATCTGGACGTCCGACAGACCGTTTGTCTTGAACAGTCCCTTGGCCTCGGCGACGTGCCATTGACCATATCCAAGCCAGGGCTCGATGCCTATCTTGAACGATCCAGCTTCAGGTGTCGTCGGGATGGCAGCATCGGCTGCGTGGGCCACCGGGGCGGTGGCGAGCCCGATCGCGGCGGCCATCACGAGCGCGCGAAATTGTCCTGCTAGGTTAAGCGTCATCTTTCGTTCCCCTTGATGATCAGACCGCTTTTTACCCAGGCATCCGGTCTGGTGAGACTGCGGGGTTCTGCTCTTGCGGCACTGTGCCTCGGCGTCTTGCCCGCCACTTCATGGTTGAAGCGCTGACATATTTCAGCGGCAGCGGCAGCGGATGTCAAGGCTGAAATACATACATGCATATACAAGTTGGAGAGACTCAAATTTCAGGTTGATCCAGCTCGGCGGCTTGCATTGGCCCGTCGCGTTCAGCTCGCTCCCGTCGCCTTCAGCTCGCTTTGGAAGGCGAGTAGCGGCTGCCGAGCGAGTAGCGGCTGCCGGCATAGGTCAGCTTGCTGATCGTGGCCACGATGGCCCCCGTCCATGTCCGGCGATGCAGGAGAAGGCAGCAACTGCCGACATCGATGCCGAGATGCTGTGCGGCCTCCTTGTCGGCCGGGATGGCGGAGATGATATGCTCGACCTCGGTCACCGGCGTCTTCTGCATCAGGTAGTCATAGGTCGCTGTCTTGGTGAAGTCCTGCTTGTCGTAGTCGGGGATCAGGCCCGGATTGACGAAACGCTCCTCCAGTTGCACCGGCAAGTCGTTCTCGAAATTGACGACGACGGAGTGATAGATCGAAACCCGCTTCGCAAACTCGAACGACAGTGCCAATTCCTTGGTCGGCATCATCGTTTCGAGAACGAGGACTTCGGAGCGGTGGCTGTTGCCGCGCTCGACGATCTCCGCAGCGATATTGTTGATCTCGATCAGCGTCGACTGCGGCCGGGGCGGCGCGATGAATGTTCCCACACCCTGCAGCCGGATCAGGAATCCCGCCGAGGTCAGCTCCCGCAGAGCCCGGTGGACCGTCATCCGCGACACGCCCAGTGACGCCACCAGCTCATTCTCGGACGGCAGCTTGCGGTCCTTGCCCCACCGGCCCGTCCCGATATTGGTCAGGATATAGTCCTTCACCTTCTCGTAGAGGGGGCTTGCCGTGTCGGGCAAATCGATCATTTCAAAAATCCTTTCCGGCAGGTTGCCGCATGCGGATGATTGTTTTCAAGCCATCGCTGCTTCCCGCCAACAGCCGCTCATAGGCGGCTGGGATGTCGTCCAGACCGATCTCGCAATCGACCAGGGCCAGCAGCGGTTCACTCAGCTCACCCAGCATCCGGACAGCGTCTGGCAATTCGTCCGCGAAAGCATGGCATCCGAGCAACGCGATCTCGCGTTCGACAAGAACATTGGGGTCGATGTCGAGGCGGCCATGGAAGATGCCGACCATCGCTATCGCACCACCAGGATCGAGAACGCCGAGCAACTGGCTGAACGCCGCGATGCTGCCGGTCGCCTCGATGGCCGCCAGCAACGGGACATTGGCGGTCGCGGCTGCAATGACCTCGCGGTCGAGATCGACGATCGTGGCGCCCGTCACTCGCGCCACGCGGGCGCAGCGCGCCTGGTTGCGGTCGGCGACAAGCACGGTGCCGGCGAAGGTTCGCGAAAGCAACAGCGCGGCAAGACCGCCGATCGGCCCGCAGCCGACGACCAGAACCGAACCCGCCGTCTTCGGCAGACGCCGCACCGCGTGCAGCGCGACGGCAAGCGGCTCGGCCATCGCCGCGACGCGCTCGTCAAGGCTCGCATCGATGACATGCAGCAGACGTGCGGGCAACACCGCCTGTTCGGCAAAGCCGCCATCGCAGATTTCGCCGACGAAGCCCAGCGCTGCGCAGAGATGCCGCTTGCCGGCACGGCATTGCGCGCAGTCTCCGCACCAGAAACGGGAATCGGCGACGACCCTGTCGCCGACGGCAATGGTATCGACGCCCTCGCCCAGCGCGATCACCGTGCCGGTCAACTCGTGGCCCGCCGTCGAGGGCGCCCGGCTTATCCATTGGCCGGTGCGGAAATTGTGCAGGTCCGAACCGCAGATGCCGGCGGCATCGACCCTGAGCTTTACCCAGCCGGCATCGGGAATGCCTGGCGCGGCGATGTCCTCGACGCGCAGGTCGCCCGGTCCATAAAGTCGTGCCGCCCTCATCGCGATCGTCTCCGCTAGCCGGCGAGATAGCGGTCGCGGATTTCCGAGACCGCGTTTTCGTGCGAGCTGAAGCCCTCGTAGCGGGCGAGCCTGCGGGCATGCTGCGCCAATTCCGGATACGCGGCCGAGGTGACATAGCCGACCGAGGAGCGCTTGACGAAATCCGTCACCGAAAGCGGCCCGTAGGTTCGCGCCCAGCGGCTGGTCGGCAGCACCGCATTCGGCCCGAGGATGAAGTTGGCAAGGGTCACCGGCGTATGCGGGCCCATGAGGATTTCGGCCGCCTCGGTGATGTGGCCGAGATGCGCGAACGGCTCCTTCGACAGGATTTCCAGATGTTCAGGCGCGTAGTCGTTGATGAAGCGATAGCTTTCCTCCAGCGACGCCGTCAGCACGATGCCGCCGCGCTTTCCGGTCAGCACCGCGCGCGAGAATTCCACACGCTGTTCGGTCATCCGCGACCAGTGGTCGGGAAATGCAGCAAGGGCTGCTTCGGCGACCTTGCGGCTGTGCGTCACCAGATAGGCTGAAGAATCCGGCCCGTGCTCGGCTTCGATCAGCAGATCGAGCGCGGCAAGGCCTCCGTCGACGCTGTCGTCGGCAAAGATGATGGCTTCCGACGGTCCGGCCGGGAGCCCCGTATTGATGATCGAGGACAGCACGCTCTTGGCCGCCACCACCCAGGGACTGCCCGGGCCGACGATCTTGAGCGCCGGCTTCACCGTCTCGGTGCCGTAGGCGACGGCGGCAACGGCTTGCGCGCCGCCGCATTTATAGACGGTTTCGACGCCGGCAAGGCGAGCGGCGACCAGCGTGGCCGCGTCCACCGAACCATCCGAGGTTGGCGGCGTCACGATCGCGATCCGCGGCACGCCGGCAATCACAGCCGGAACCGACGTCATCATCGTCACCGATGGAAAGGCGCCCTTGCCGCGCGGCACGTAGAGCGCGACCGATGCGATGGGCGTATACCGGTCGCCGGCATAGGCGCCCGGCCGGATCTCCTTGAGCCACATGGTCTCCGGCTTCTGCTCCTCATGAAAATGCCTGATATTCTCGATGCCGAACCTGATGCTCTCCACGACTTCCTTCTCGACCTTGTCGAAGGCCGCATCGAACTCCGCTTCCGACACTTTCAGTCCGCCTTCCCTCACATTGGCCTTGTCGAACTCCCTGGCGAAACGGATCAGGGCGGCGTCACCCTCTTCCCTGACGGCCTGGATGATCGGGCGGACCTTTTCGACGAAGGCCGACAGATCGCCTTCGGCGCGTTTCAGCAGACCGGCCCGTTGCGTGGTATTGAGGGATGACAGATCGTGGAAGCTGATGTCGGACATGGGTGCTCCTTCTGTTCAGAGCAATGCGCCGGCCGGTCACATTGCGGAAGACTTTGTTCTCTAACCTGGGCGAGTCGCCTCAGATCGATGCGAGGAAACCGCCATCCACCGGAATGGACTGGCCGGTAATGTAGGCTGAGGCATCCGAAGCAAGGAACACGGCGACGCCGTGCAGATCGCGCAGATCGCCGAAACGATGCTGCGGGATTTTGGCGAGCATGGATTGCCGCCACGCTTCGTCGGCGTAGAACACCTCCGTCATCGCCGTCCTGAAATAGCCCGGGGCGATGGCGTTGACCCTGATGCCAAGCTGCGCCCATTCCGCTGCCAGCGCCCGGGTCATGCCGAGCAGGCCCGACTTGGACGAGCCGTATGGCACCGCCGTCGGAATGCCGACTTCTGAAGTCAACGAGCAGAGGTTGATGATGGCGCCGGGCCGCCCGGCGTCCCGCATCTGCCGTGCCGCCGCCTGGGCGCAGAAGAACGCCCCTTTGAGATTGGTATCGACGATCCGGTCCCACAGCGGCTCGTCAACGTCGAGCGAGGGCCGGACCTCTTCCACTCCGGCATTGTTGACGAGAATGTCGAAGCCGCCAAGCAGGCGGGCTGCCTCGGCGATAACCGTGCGGCACTGGTCGACATCGGTCACGTCAAGCGCAATGGCGTGCGCAACCCCGCCGGCCGCGCGGATGGCCGCCGTCGTCTCGTCAAGCGAGTCCAGGCTACGCGCCGTGACCGCGACGTCGGCGCCGGCCGCGCTCAGCGCCCCGGCGATGCTGCGGCCAATGCCACGGCTGGCGCCGGTGACAAGCGCCTTCCTGCCGGAGAGGTCGAAAAGAGAAGCGTCGCGCATGTGATCCTCCTTGGCCGCTCCATAGCCCAGAGACTACCAGATCGACTTACATATACAAGCATATACAAACAAAGCTGATTGCGATAACGTGACGTCAGCCGCCGCACCAGGATCGCGTAGTTGGCTCTTCATACGAGATGCCACGGGCGGCAGCCCTGTCGCAAATGTCGTAACCTCCCGAAAGCAAGCAGAATTGCCTGGCGTACCCGACACGAAAGTCTGGGTCTGCCGCGCGTGCGGGATATCGGCCATTGAAAGCTATCGTGCCCCTCGAGCCGGCCGCCTTGTCGTGAGAGCCTCGTCCATGAACGAAAGCAGCCCGCCCCGGAGCCTCTATCGCGATACGGCTGGCGGCACCGGCAACTACCCCTCCCTTGCCGGCGCGCAGCGGGCAAGGGTCGCCATTGTCGGCGCTGGCTTGACCGGCCTGTCGACTGCCTTGCATCTGGCGGAAGCCGGCGACGACGTCTGCGTGCTCGAGGCCTATCAGCCGGGATGGGGAGCCTCGGGCAGGAATGGCGGCCAGGTCAATCCCGGCCTCAAATACGATCCCGACACGATCGAAGCCATGTTCGGCCCCGAGCTGGGGTCGCGGATGATCGACTTCTCCTACGGTGCTCCGGATTTCACCTTCAGCCTCATCAAGCGCCTGTCGATCGATTGCGAGGTCCGGCAGAACGGCACCATACGCGCGGCCATCCGGCCGCAGCCGGCAGCCGCGGTGCGGGCCACGGCCAACCAATGCGAGCGGCGGGGGATGCCGGTCGGCTTGCTTGACGCAAAAGCGATGGCGGCGCGAACCGGCACGGACAGATACATGTTCGGCATGTTCGATGCTCGCGGCGGCGACCTCCATCCCTTGAAATACGCGCGTGGCCTGGCGGCCGCCGCGCGGAAGGCCGGCGCGCGGATATTTGGCGGCAGCGAGGTTCTCTCGCTCAGCAGGCAGGCCGGGCGCTGGCTCCTCGAGACCGCAAACGGATCCGTCAGCGCCGAGAAGGTCCTTGTGGCGACGAACGGCTACACGGGAAACTTGTGGCCTGGCCTGGAGCAGTCGCTGGTTCCGGTGTTCAGCGCCATCGCAGCGACCGAACCGCTGTCGCCCACGGTCGCGGCCGCAATTCTTCCCGAAAGGCCGGTCGTCTACGAAGCCGGCAACATCACCGTCTATTACCGCATCGACGTCCAGAACCGGCTCCTCATGGGCGGACGGGGACCGATGAGGCCCATCGGCGATGCTTCCGCCATCCGCTATCTCACCGACTATGCGCTACGGCTCTGGCCGGCGCTTGCTGGAGCGGGGTGGACACATGGCTGGAACGGCCGGGTCGCGGTCACCAAGGACCATCTTCTACACGTTCACGAGCCGGAAGACGGCGTGCTGATCTGCCTTGGCTACAATGGCCGCGGTGTTGCCATGGCCTCGGCGATGGGCGATGCGCTGGCAAACCGCCTTCGCGGCGACGAGACCACTGCCTTCCCGATGCCGATATCGGGGCTGAAGCCAATCCGGCTCCACCGCTTCTGGCCGCTTGGCGTCAGGGCGGCGATCCTTTCGGGCCGGGTGAAGGACCGGTTCGGCCGATAACGGAAGAGCACGCCGCTATGCTCCGGTCTTGGCATCGGACAATCTTCGGGCGTGGTCGTCCATGCATGCGGAGCATCAGCGCCCGCTGATTGCGACCGGTGCACTGCAGGTCGCCCTGCGGCGCGCAGGCGCGTTCAACGGCCGGGCTTCAGCCAAGCGCTTCAGCGCGCCAGCGGTCGGAGCGGGATATGTTCCGAGCACGCTACTCGGCGGCTATCCTGGCGCGCTGCCGGCCGAAGAGCGCCAGACCGACATCGTCCACGGCGAGGCCAATGCGGGTCTGGATCGCTTCGGATGCCAGCACGCCATCAGCGAAATCTTTCTCCGAGGCGTATATGGCCGTCGGCAGCGCAAAGGCTTCGAAAAAGCCGAACAGCGGCCGCAGCTGATGCTCGACGATCAATGCATGGCGATCGCCGCCGCCGGTCGCCGCCAGCAGCACCGGCTTGCCCCTGAGGGCCGCCGGATCGACTAGATCGAAGAAATGCTTGAACAGCCCGGTATAGCTGCCTTTGTAGGTGGGCGAGCCGACCACCAGGACATCGGCGGTCAGGATCCGCTCGAGGACGGCGCGGGCCTGCTCGTCCAGGTCCCGAGTGGCTTTGGCATTGCCAAGGCTGGGACCGAGATCGACGATGTCATGGGTGCTGGCGGCGAGGCCGTATCGTCCGGCGATCTCCGTCACGATATGGTCCACGAAGCCACGGGTCTTGGAGGGCCGCGTGAAATTGCCGGAGAAGCCGACAATGGCCGGATTGGTCATGATGGATGCCCTGTGATCTTTTCGAACCAGTTTGCCAATGCCCATAGTTTTTATAGACATTACTGCCGAACAAAAGGAATTCACGGTCGCCGTGGGACGAAATCGGAAAAGATTTTTCTCCCGGGAGCCAGATCGCCCGCCTGCATGCCGGATGATGACGTCACCCGATCCAGATGCACTTGGCAGCCGTCCCACGCGAAGGGCGATGCGACCGGTGGCGAAAAGGGGGACCATCACCGTTTGTTCGGAACCTGATCGCCCGGCGGCTGTTTTCCGTTCAGCCAAATACGGAGGAAGCCATGGCACGCGACAGAACCGAATATGAAACGGGCGCACGGAAGTATCCCGCCAGGACCGGCCCGGATCCGAACGATGATTTCTCGGTTGACGCAGCGGGCAACAAGCCGCCGGCAGGCGGAATGGGGCTTACGCGACCGGCGGATCAGACAAATGAAGAGACACACCAGTCAGAAGGACAGAACCCGCCTCCCAAGGCGACGCCCAGCCCCGCAACGGAGAAGACATCCGGCGCGGGTCCGGCGATCTCCGAGCACTCGAAGGACGCGAAGGCTCCAAGGTCGGGCCGCCAACCCGGCGCCTATGTCAAGGACTGACGCGGACGGGGGCGATACCTTCTGACAAGCCATGCGCCGCGCAGACCGCCGGTCTGCCGCGCGTTGAACTTTCTTCAGCCGAGGAGACGACCATGCAGACGAAGTCACAAACGGCCGGTGAAGTCGCCAAGCAGCGCCATATCCAGCGCGGGATCGATGCCAAGGACAAATCGAAGCGCAACGGAAAGGCGGAGCACGCCATGCAGGCAGGCGCGCGCCCCTATCCCGAGCCGCCCTTCCCCAAGCAACATCAGGCGAAACCCGGGCATGAAGCGACGATCGAGCCTGCTCCGCTCTACGATGCACCCTACTATGTCGGATCAAAGAAACTCGAAGGGAAGGTGGCTCTCATCACTGGTGGCGATTCGGGTATCGGCCGCGCGGTCGCGGTTTTGTTCGCTCGCGAAGGCGCCGACATCGCAGTCGTCTATCTGGCCGAGGACAGGGATGCCGAGGAGACAAAATCCGCTGTCGAAAAAGAAGGCCGACGCTGCATCCTGTTGAAGGCCGACGTCAGTGAACGCCAGGACTGCCACGATGCCGTGGCGACCACGGTCGAAACATTCGGCCGCATCGACGTGCTGGTCAACAACGCCGCCTTCCAGATCCATTCCAGCGACTTCGGCAACCTGACCGAAGAACATTTCGACACGACGCTGAAGACCAATCTCTATGGCTATTTCCATATGGCGCAGGAAGCCGTGCCCCACATGAAGCCGGGCTCGGCGATCGTCAACACGGGTTCGGTTACCGGCATAGAAGGCTCGAAGCAGCTGGTCGACTATTCGATGACCAAGGGCGGCATCCATGCCTTCACGCGCGCGCTTTCGGGCAACCTCATCGCCAAGGGCATCAGGGTGAACGCGGTCGCGCCTGGCCCGGTGTGGACGCCGCTCAATCCGTCCGACAAGGAAGCCGACGACGTCTCGAAATTTGGCGCCGACACGCCGATGAAACGGCCGGCCCAACCGGAGGAACTGGCTCCCGCCTATGTCTTCCTCGCCTCCCCGCACTGCTCGAGTTACATCACCGGCGAGATCCTGCCGATCGTCGGCGGCTACTGAGGTCAGCGCAATGTATTTCATTGCCCTGGCGACCGACTATGACGGGACGCTCGCACATGACGGGACGGTCTCCAACAAGACGCTCGCGGCACTGGAGCGGTTCAAGAAAAGTGGCCGCAAACTGCTTCTGGTCACTGGCCGCGAGTTGCCCGACCTCAAGCGCGTGTTTCCCGATGTCGGCCTGTTCGACAAGGTCGTCGCCGAAAACGGCGCCTTGATCTACACACCGGCTAGCGAGGAAGAGCGGGCGATCTCACCATCGCCGGAGCCCGAATTCGTCGCCAGGCTGAAAAAGCAGGGGGTGAAGCCACTTTCCGTGGGGCGGTCGATCGTCGCCACCTGGGAACCGCATCAGGCGACCGTGCTCGAGGTCATCAAGAAGATGGGGCTCGAACTCGAAATCATCTTCAACAAGGGCGCGGTGATGATCCTGCCGAGCGGCGTCAACAAGGCCACCGGTCTGGCGGCCGCGCTCGAGGACCTTCACCTGTCGCCGCACAATGTTGTGGGTATCGGCGACGCCGAGAACGATCACGCCTTCCTGAAGGCCTGCGGCTGCAGCGTTGCGGTCGACAATGCCATTCCCGCGGTCAAAAGCACCGCGGACCTGGTTACGCGCGGCGCACGCGGCAAAGGCGTCGAGGAACTGATCGCCAAGCTGATAAAAAGCGACCACGGGATCGTGCCGAAGCGTCATGGCGGGATTGTTCTGGGATCGTCCGGTGGCGATGACATCTATCTGTCGCCGACCGAAAGCGTGCTCATCGCCGGCAGTTCGGGCATCGGCAAATCCACTTTGGCCACCGCACTGACGGAACGCTTCGTCGACAGCCAATTTCAGTTTTGCGTCTTCGACCCGGAGGGTGACTATGACGGCCTCGAGGGCGCCGTTCGGCTGGGGGATGCATCGAGCGCGCCGACAAAGGCGCAGGTGCTCGACCTGATCGCCAAGGCCGACAGCAATGTCGTCGTCAACGGGCTGGCGCTGCGTGTCAACGAACGGCCAGACTTCTTTGCCGACCTGCTGCCTGACCTTGGCAGTTTCCGTCGCCGCACCGCAAGGCCGCATTGGCTGGTCATCGACGAAGCGCACCATCTTCTTCCGAAGCGGCGCGACGACACCCGCGCCGTGCTCTCCCTGGAACTGCCGGGCACGATCCTGATCACCGTCCATCCCGAGGCGATTTCGACCGACGCCCTGCGCCTGATGACGGCCGTCATCGCCCTTGGCCCGAAGGCGAAGGACGTGGTGAAGACCTTCTGCCATGAGACCGGCATCGAGCCGCCGAAGGACATTCCCACGCCCAAGGGCGATCGGGTTCTGTTCTGGCGGCCGGGGGCGCGCAAAAAACTCACGACGGTCAAGGTCATAGAACCTCGCCAGTCGCTCAAGCGCCACAGCCGTAAATATGCCGAGGGTCAACTCGATGAGACCGGCAGCTTCTATTTCCGCGGTCCCGACGACGCGATGAACCTCAGGGCCCATAATCTGATGATCTTTGCTCAGATGGCCGAAGGCATAGACGACAAGACCTGGGAGTTCCATTTGCGCGCGGGCGACTATTCGAAATGGTTCCGCCACCAGATCAGGGACAAGGACCTCGCCCGCGAAACCGCCGAGGCGGAAAAGGACAGCAAGCTTTCGGCGGACGAGAGCCGCAAACGGGTGCTCGATGCCGTTCGGCGGCGCTACACGGCACCCGCGACGGCGCCAGAGGCGTAACAGCCCGACAGGAGGCGGTCATGAGCGACGACCGGCATGGCAAAGACGACAAAGACGGACCCGGCGAAAATGGACCTGTCTTCTCCGCGCGCCAGGCTTCGCAAGGCGAGATCATCCTGCGAACCCGCACGCGCCGGATCATCTTCGTGGCAGGACTGGTCGGCATCCTGATCCTGGCGGCGGTGGTCAGGTTCGCGATCGGTTAAACCTGCCTGGTTGCAACAGCCGCCGCGACAGGGTGTGTCGGGCAAGGCTGACCGCGATTGGAACCCGGGCGCCGACTTGGCGTTCAACCTCCATCGAGAAGGAGAAACGATCATGCCCCGAGGCGATAAATCCAAATACACCGACAAGCAGGAACGCAAGGCCGACCATATTGCCGAAGGCTACGAGAAGCGTGGCGTCTCCGACAAGGAAGCCGAGCGGCGCGCATGGGCGACGGTCAACAAGGACGATGGTGGCGGCAAGAAGGAAGGCGGCTCCGGGCGTGGCAAGCACACAGGTCACCCAGCGGCGCACAAGGGCGGCAAAAGCGGCGGAAAGGCGTCCGCTTCCCGATCGGCCGCCAGCCGGTCCGAATCGGCAAAGAAGGCGGCGGCGACCCGCAAGAGGAACGCCGAACACCACGCCCACTGACCGACCGCGAGGATTGGACGCCGGCATGAAATCGCGACTCGTCAACGAGGCCAATGGCCAACGGACATTTGTCGTGGTGCTCGACCCGGGCGAGGAAGCGTTCGCGGCACTGACCAGCTTCGCGGTCGAGCAGAAGATCGGCAGCGCCTCCCTGACGGCGATCGGCGCGTTCCAACGGGCCACCGTCGGTTGGTTCGACCTGGAGGCGAAGAGCTATCGAAAAATCCCGATCGACGAACAATGCGAGGTCCTGAGCGCGATCGGTGATGTCGCGACGGGCGATGATGGCAAGCCAAGCCTTCATGTCCACGCGGTGCTTGGCTTGAGCGACGGCACGACCAAAGGCGGCCATCTGCTCGAAGGCACCGTTCGGCCGACATTGGAAATCACCGTGGTGGAAGCGCCGGGTCACCTGCGCCGCCGCAAGCGAGCCGAATTCGGCGTGGCTTTGATCGATCTCGGTGCCTGAAGCTGCCGCGGGTGCCGGTTGGCGGGCTTCGCCGCTGGCGCGTGCCCCAGAAAGCGACGTAAGGCAATGACGGACAGCTTTGCCCTACCCCTGAACACGCCCCCCATGGAGGCCAAGGCAGCCGACGCTCTGCCGGATGGGGAGGGCTTTTGGCAATACGAGCCCAAATGGGACGGGTTTCGCTGCCTCGCCTTCAAAGGCGACACGGATGTCGACTTGCGCGCCAAATCCGGCAAACCGCTCGGTCGTTACTTCCCGGAGCTCGTCGCCATGCTGCGGCAAGTCAAGGCCCGCAATTTCGTGGTCGATGGCGAGATCGTCATCGAGCTCGAAGGCCAGCTTTCTTTCGACGCGCTGCAGATGCGGCTTCACCCAGCCGAAAGCCGCATCCGCAAGCTGAGCGCGCAAACGCCTGCCCGGCTGATCCTGTTCGACATGCCGGTCGCGCCGGGCGGCACGATCCTGCTCGGCGAGCCGTTGTCGCAACGACGCCGGGCGGTCGAGGGCTTCGTTCAGGACTACGCCGAGCCTGGCTTGCGGCTATCGCCCAGCACGACCGATCCGGCGGCCGCCAGACGCTGGCTTGAGGAAGCCGGTCATGGTTCCACCGACGGCGTGGTCGCCAAATTGCTGGCCGACCCCTACCGTCCAGGGGAACGCGCGATGGTCAAGGTCAAACGGTTGCGTACGGCCGACTGCGTGGTTGGAGGATTCCGCTATCTGACCGGCAGCAAGGAGGTCGGCTCGCTCCTGCTCGGCCTTTACGATGATAGGGGCAAGCTCGACCATGTCGGCTTTACCTCGACCATCGGCAGGGATGACCGGGCTGGCGTCACCCGAAAGCTGGAAAAGCTGCGTGGCGGACCCGGCTTCACCGGCAAGGCGCCGGGCGGGCCTAGCCGCTGGAGCACGCAGCGCAGCGGCGAATGGGAGCCCCTGCGGCCGGAACTGGTGGTCGAGGTCCGCTTCGACCATGTCACCGGCGACAGGTTCCGGCATGGCACCAAACTGTTGCGCTGGCGGCCGGACAAGGCGCCGCGTCAATGCACCATGCAACAGATCCAGTGATGGAGTTCGTGCCGCGGACGCGCTTGCGAAGCCCGGTCGCGATGAGAGCCTACGCAGCGGTCGCCTCTTTGCGAGATGGCTGGAACAACCGTCCTCACGGCAAGTTGTGCTCCAGCTACACCGCTGGTGGGCTTCACGACAATTGGAGATGACAATCATGGCGACTGCGAAGAAAGCGGCAACGAAAGGGCTTGAAGCCCTGTTCCTCGACGGGCTGAAGGACATCTACTACGCCGAGAAGAAAATCCTGAAGGCGCTGCCGAAAATGGCAAAAGGCGCCGAATCCGAAGATGTTTCGGCAGCATTCGAGAAACACCTGCAGGAAACCGAGGGCCAGGTCGACCGCCTCGAACAGATCTTCGAACTCCTCGACAAGCCGGCCCGGGGCAAGACCTGTCCGGCCATCGACGGCATCATCGAGGAGGGTTCGGAAATCCTCCAGGAATACAAGGGCGACCCCGCGCTGGATGCTGGGCTAGTCGGAGCGGCGCAGGCCGTCGAACACTACGAGATCGCGCGCTACGGGACGCTGATCGCCTGGGCCGAACAGCTCGGCAAGAGCGACGTGGTCAAACTCCTGAACGAGACTCTCGAGGAGGAGACGGCGACCGACGAGGCACTTTCCAGCCTTGGCGAGGGTGGCGTCAACGAGCGTGCCCTGGAACAGGCCGCCTAGCTGGCGAGCTGTTGCCCCGGGCGCTTCAGGCGATCCGGGGCAAACTCCCCGGATTTCGGAGAACGACAATGGACCCCCGCAAAAGAGAGCAACCCGCAGTTCAGACGGAAGACCCGACGGAGACTGAAGGTCCCACGGTAGAGCAGCAGGACTGGGACGCGCTAGCAGGCGCGAAAATCCTTCCGGACGACGTCGAGGTGGAAGACGAGGCCGACGGCGAATTGCCCGAGGAAGATGACGACAACGCCTACCAGGAAAGCGACGAGGCATTGCCCGACGATGTCGAGGAAGCGGTGCTGTCACGCGATCCTTCAAGGGAAGGCGGCCGCTTCGACGAGGAGTGACCAAACTACGGGCGGATTCCGCTCAGCCGACCGCGTGCATTGGGGGCTCTTCGTTCTCGTCAGGATTGGGTAACGGCGCCTCATCGGGCAATCCTTCCGGCTCCGGTTCGCCGATCGGCTTGGGCTTCCAATTGGGAGCCGGCATGGGTACGTCGCGGTTGGGGTCGGGTTCTCTCGGATCGGGCATCAAATCTGTCTCTCTTTCGGCGAACTGTGCGGGTCGGCTCTGCCCAGCACGGTCGCATGCAGAGCCCGTCCCGAGCGCTCGGGACGGGCACGGAGCCACACAGGTTTGCTAGCGATTCTTGTGGCTTTGCTCGCCAGCTCTCACATGCTGTTCATGGGTTCCGCCACGCTTCGTGCCGGCGCTGTCGCCGCCTTGTTGGCGATGGTTGTCACCGGCCGCCTGCTGCTGACGGCGGTTCTTATCGTCCATGTTCTTGTGGCTCTGCTGGCCTGCTTTCACATGTTGCTCATGGCTACCACCTTGATTGGGCATCTTCTTCTCCTTTGAGTTATGCGAGGCGGTCAACCGCCTCAAGGGTCAAAGACGCTGGCGGCCAGGACGTTCCCTCACGTAATATTTCGTGAATCGGACCGTCCATGGGGTAGGCCAGATCAGACGATAAGCTGCTCGATCCTGATCGGAAGATCGCGGATGCGTTTGCCAGTCGCATGGTAGACCGCGCTGGCAACGGCGGCCGCCGTGCCGACATTGCCCAGTTCTCCGAGGCCTTTGACGCCTGCCGGATTGACCTCGTGGTCAATCTCCGGAACCAGAATCACCTGGAGATCCTTGATGTCGGCATTGACCGGCACGAGGTAGTCCTGCAGATCTCGATTGACGTAGCGGGCATAGCGGCTGTCGACCTCGGTCGCCTCATGCAGCGCCTGGCCGATGCCCCAGATCATTCCGCCCATCAGTTGGCTGCGCGCCGTGCGCGTGTTCATGATGCGGCCGGCGGCAAAGGCCCCGACAATGCGCGGCACGCGGATTTCCCTGGTAAGGCGATTGATGCGAACTTCGACGAATTCCGCGCCGAATGCATATTTCACCGAATCCTCGTCCTGCTCGCCGCCGTGAAACTCCGGCTGGCCGGCATAGAGCTTCTTGAGCGCTTCGGGGCTCGCCCCCTTGGGCGCATACTCGGCATACTCCTCGATCGCCCCCACCCGCATGGTTTTCAAGACGTCCTCGACCTTTGCCGAAGCGCCGCCCTTGGCAATGATTTTGCCATCAACGATATCCAGTTCCTCATTGTGGGCGCCGGCAAGCGCACCACCTTCGCCGCTCGCCGCGGCAAACAGCTTCGTCCTGATCGCGTCGCAGGCCTTGAGCACCGCCGAACAGACGCTTGCCGTGGAGATAGACCCTCCCGACACGGGCGCCGGGGGCAAGGTGCTGTCGCCCATCTCGACGCTCACCCTGTCCATGGCGACACCGAGGCGCTCTGCTGCCATCTGGCCGGCGACCGTGCGCACGCCGGTGCCGATTTCATGCGAGCCGCTCTGGACGCGCACATCGCCGTCGACGGTCAGCCATACGCGCGCAGCGCAGGGAGCCGACGAGGTCGGATAGACTGCCGTCGCGCAACCCATGCCGATCAACCAGTCGCCGTCGTGCATCGATCCGACCTTGGCGTCCCGTTTCGTCCAGCCGAACGCGTCCGCCGCCTGATCGTAGCATTGCATCAGCGAGCGGCTCGAGAACGGCTTTCTTCCAATCGGCTCGGCTTTTGGCTCGTTCACCCTCCGGAACTCCACCGGGTCCATGGCCAGGGCCACCGCCATCTCGTCCATGGCGTTCTCCAGCGCATAGACGTAAGGCGTCTCGGGAGGCGAACGCATGTAGCCGGGCGTGTTGCGGTCCGCCTGGACCAGCGACACGTGCGTAAGCACCGCGCCGTAATCATACATGCGGCCGGTCGCCGACGTTCCCCCGACCACGTAGGGATCGGGGCGCGATGTCACCTCCCAGCCCTCATGCGCGAAAGCGGTTATGCGGCCGTCCTTGTCGGCGCCCATGCGGATCCGGTGCCTGGTCTCGGCGCGATAGGTCTGGGTACCAAACGCCTGCATGCGGCTGACCACGCAACGCACCGGCCGGCCGAGACGCCTTGCCGCAACCGCGACGATCGCCGTGCGGGCCGTCATCGGTCCCTTCGAGCCGAATGCGCCGCCGATGTATGGGCTGACAATGCGCACCTTCGCCGGATCGATCTTCAACTGCCTGGCAAGTTCGGCCTTCCAGCCGGTGACGTTCTGGGACGGCTCATGAATGGTGAGTTGATCGCCCTGCCACATTGCCGTCGTCGAAAACAGTTCGATCGGATTGTGGTGCTGCGTTGGTGTCGAATAGCGTGCATCGATCCTGACCGGAGCAGCGGCATAGGCAACATCGAAATCGCCGACCTTGACGTCTTCCTTGAACATCGGGCTTTTGCCCGCGGCGGCAATGGTCGTTGCTCCAGGGCTGTCGAAGCCCGCACTCGGTTTCTCCTCGGCGTAGTCGGCACGGATCAGCAGCGCAGCCTGCTCCGCCGCCTCGAAGGTCTCGGCGACCACCAAGGCAATGATCTGCCCATCGTGAAAGACCTTCCGGTCATGCAGCGGCGCGATCGAGGCGGCGGCGGTATTGCCGAATTTCGGCTTGTCCACCGCGTCCATGTCGCCATAGGTCACGATGTCGAGCACGCCCGGCACCGCTCGGGCATTGTCCAGGTGAAGTGCCGTCACCGTGCCCCTGGCGATACTG
Organism: Mesorhizobium australicum WSM2073; assembly: GCF_000230995.2. Classification (NCBI taxonomy): domain Bacteria; kingdom Pseudomonadati; phylum Pseudomonadota; class Alphaproteobacteria; order Hyphomicrobiales; family Phyllobacteriaceae; genus Mesorhizobium; species Mesorhizobium australicum. The sequence continues at coordinate 5,511,496 of NC_019973.1, forward strand.
CTGGTGGCCAGCACGCCATAGGCGACATTGGCCGCCGCGAGGTCCGCCGGATAACTCGCCTGGCCGGTCACCTTCAGCCGCCCGTCGATGCGCGGCAGCGGGGCACCCATGTTCTCCTTGGGCTGCGGAGCGGCTGCGTTCATGATCACACCTTCATGTCACGGGTTTCGAGGAGCGCCCGCACCAGCGTCCGTTTGCCAAGCTCGATCTTGAACGCATTGTGGCCGCGCGGCCTGGCATCGGCGAAAGCCGTCTCCGCGGCCGCCCGCGCCATTGCCTCGTCCAGCATCTTGTCGTGCAGGACCGCTTCCGCTTCCCTCGCCCGCCACGGCACCGTGGCGACGCCGCCAAGGGCTATGCGTGCCTCGCGGACGTTGTTGCCGTCGAGGTCGAGAGCGACCGCCGCGGAAGCCAGGGCGAAGGCATAGGATTCGCGGTCACGAACCTTAAGGTAGCGGGAACGGCGGGTCCAAGGACCCGCGGGCACGTCGATGGCGGTGATGATCTCGTCAGCGGCGAGGCCGGTCTCGACATGCGGCGTATCGCCGGGCAAGCGATGCAGGTTGGCGAACCGGATTTCGCGCGCGCCGCCAGAACCCTCGACATGGAGGTTGGCGTCAAGGGCAATCAGTGCCTGGGCGAAATCACCATGATAGGTGGCGATGCAGGCATCACTGACGCCCAGCACCGCGTGTTGCCTATTGAAACCGTCCATTGCCGCGCAGCCCGAACCCGGCTGGCGCTTGTTGCAGGCCCATGAGATCTCCCTGAAATACTCGCACCGCGTCCGTTGCAGCACGTTGCCGGCAAGGCTGGCCATGTTGCGGAGTTGGCCGCTGGCTGCCAGCCTGAGGCTGTCGGCAATGACCGGATAGTGGAGCTTGACGTCCTTATCGTCAGCCGCCTCGCCCATCCGCACCAGCGCGCCGAAACGAACCCCTTCGGCGGTGACGCGGATTTGCCGAAGCGCCGGCTCGGAGAGACGATTGAGATCGAGCAGGCGGTTCGGCCGGGCAACGTCGAGCTTCATGTAGTCGGCCAGATTGGTGCCGCCAGCGATGAATTGCATGTCTGACTGGGTCGGCGGCCGATCCGGCGCGGCAAAGTTCGAAGCGAGGGCGATAGCCGCCGGGATGTTGGCCGGTTGCTCGAGAACGAAAGGACGCATGTCAGGCTCTCCCGGTTTCGTCGCGAGCCTGCACGATCGCGGCCACGATGTTGGGGTATGCGGCGCACCGGCAGATGTTGCCGCTCATGTATTCCCGGATATCGGCCTCGGAACCGGCGTGGCCTTCGTTGACACAGCCGATGGCCGACAGAATCTGGCCCGGCGTGCAATAGCCGCACTGGAAGGCGTCATGGTCGATAAAGGCCTGCTGCATCGGATGCAGGGCGCCGTCGCGCGAGGCGAGCCCCTCCACGGTCGTCACATCCTTGCCCTGCATCATCACCGCGAAGCTCAGGCAGGAGAGGACCCGTTTTCCGTCGACGAGCACGGTGCATGCACCGCATTGCCCATGGTCGCAGCCCTTTTTCGTCCCGGTCAGCCCAACGTGGTCACGCAAGGCGTCGAGCAGGCTGGTCCTGGTGTCGAGCGAAAGCTCGTAAGCTTGCCTGTTGATACGAAGCGAGGTGACGACCGGCTCCCGGAGCTTGGAACGGGACGCGGCCACTTCCTCCGCCTTGGCCTCAGGAGACAGGAGCGGTGCGACCGCAGCGGCCGAAACCGTGCCCGTCATGAAACGTCTCCGGCTGAGGCTAATTGGCTTTGGGACGAGGGTTTCGGACATGGCTCGCTCCTGGGCTGGCTTTCGCCGCTAACCTTTCACTCCGGGCATTGTTCCGAATGCAGTGCGACAAAACCCTGCCTGATCGCGAAAGAGTGATTTTGCTCCGGCATGGCGGTGAGGCGCGGCTAAACCCGATCGAAGCGGCCGCAACGAGGCTTCTTGGTGGAGGGTGGATCGATGAGGGGAAGGCTCGGACTCGCACCGGTGCCGCTGACCCTGGCGGCGGCCACTTGCCGGCATGCCGGCAAGCAAGAAGAACGACGGTCGAGGCGGCATCCTACTCCATGACATGTGGAGTGTGCCGCTTATCCTCCTTCGGATCGACGTCAATACGTGCCTTTTTCGGATCGAAGGCGCCATGACGCGCGATGGCCAGGGCCGCGGTATCCGGCGTCTCATACGCCCACATGAAGTCATCGGCCGAGCCGCCGACGGCATGAACACGCCAATAGCTCGCTGTTCCCTTCAACGGGCACTCGCTGGTGGTGTTGGTCTTCTCGAGGAGGTCGAAATAGATATCCTCGAAGGGGATATAGAAGACCGGCTCATGGCCCTCCTCCCGAAGAATTTTCGCACGGTCGCTTGCGGCGACTATCGCGTCGGAGAACCGGACCGTCACCGTGCCGAGGAATGGTTCTATGCTCATGCCGCCGATAGGGCGCCTGGAAATCGCTTCTGAACCTTGCATCTGAATTCTCCTTGGCCAGCGTCTTGATGGTTGGATGACATTTGTCTTCCACGCGTGAAGTCGAAATGCGCGGCAGTGGATTGAGGTTCCGGTCCCTCCGGAAATCCTGGCGTCCGCAGTCATCAGCCTAGCCGCGCCAGGGGAATGACCGGAGCCTCATCCGTCAGGCCAGCCACGCAAGCGGCAGCGGCGTATAGCAATAGGAAATCACGTTCATTTGGTCGCCGGGGCAGTTGGCTGATCGCCACCGGTCGTCGACTTCGGTCTGGCGTCCTGGTCGACTGGTGGGTTCTTGGTGACGGTGTCGGTGTTGGCCTTCGTCGGCTCGGTGTTGTTGTCACATGCGGTGAGCGCAAGACCCGTTGCCAGGATCAGAAAGGATAGGAACCTCGTCATCGCCATCTCCTCGAGTTGACACTCGACAAACGAGGTTCCGCGATTTTGGTTGCCGCCGTGGCCACCCCTTCCAAGGGGGAGCCGTTCCCTTCATCGATCGTTTCCGCGATGTATTCAGTAAGATCGCCCACCTCATCCTGGATGTCCTGCGCCGCGATCCCCTCATCTTGCGCATCCGCCACGCACTGATTTGCGAGTTCCTCCGCGGCATCGATGCCGGACATAGGGATAGGCTCGTCAACGACGTGTTCTTCGATCCAATCCGAAATGAAGTGGGCTGTTCGATTGACGATCAGGTCGGCGTCCTCGGACAACTCCGCTTCGCCCCTGAGCTTATCCCTGGTTGTCGTTCTCATCGGACACACCCGTTCACTTGACCAATTTCAAACGCCGATCGGCCGCAAAAGATGCAGGGAAGGAGGAAAATCGTGATCGGCCGCGCATCGGGAACGGGTGTCTTCATCCCGCGTTGTCAGCCACGCTTTGGACATCAGCGAACCCGGTAATGGCTTTGAAACCACAACGAGGCTCTCCGCCGAACGACAAGCAGCCCTCGCTGATCGATGAGGAAGCAGCCGGCCGCGCGGCCTCGACAACGAAGGACAGCAACGCCGCGGCAGGGCGGGAGCCAGGAAGCCGTGGGCGCGACGCCACGTGGCCATCTCAAATCACTGGGCTGGGGTGGAAGGACATCTTCTGGCGACTTTGGGAAGAGTTCAACAAGGACCGGGTTCTGCTGGTGGCTGCCGGCGCAACCTTCTATCTCCTGCTCGCCTTGTTTCCCGCCCTGGCAGCCTTCATCTCGATCTATGGCTTCGTCGCGGACCCGGTCACGGTCGCCGACCATGTCGCTTACCTCCAGGGATTGCTACCGCAGGGCGGGCTCGATCTTATCCGCGATCAGTTGCAGGCCTTGGCCCGCCAGAAAGCAGGCGCTCTCGGCACAGGCTTTTTCATAGGCCTGACAATCGCCCTCTGGAGCGCCAACAGCGGCATGAAGGCGCTCTTCGACGCGATGAACATCGCCTACGAAGAGCGTGAGAAACGCTCGTTCATTACCCTCAATCTGATGTCGATCCTGTTCACGGTCGGAGCCCTGCTCATCGGCATCGTGCTGCTGCTTACGGTGGGTGTTGTCCCGGCGCTGTTGCGCTTTTTCTACCTTGATGCCTGGACAGAAACCGTGGTTGCGGTATCTCGATGGCCCATCCTGGTAGTGTCGATCCTAACCGGCATTTCCTTGCTCTACCGCTTCGGGCCGAGCCGGGAACATGCGAAATGGCGATGGTTGAGCTGGGGAGCGCTTGCGGCAACCGCGGCATGGATCATCGCGTCGTGGCTGTTCTCGTTCTACCTCCAGCATTTTGCCAACTATAACGCGACATACGGCTCGCTCGGTGCCGTGGTCGGCCTGATGATGTGGACATGGATTTCAGTCATCATCCTGATCGCCGGCGCCGCCATCAACGCGGAAATGGAACATCAGACAGCCTGTGACTCGACCACAGGCCTGGCGGTTCCCATGGGTGAGCGCGGCGCGGTCGTCGCCGACACATTGGGCAAGACTGCGGACTGATGAAACTTTCAGGTAGATGTCCCATCGTCACCTGCACGAGCGACAAGGTTCGAGCCACTCTCACCAAGTGCGGCTATCGTCTATAAAACGGGAATGCTGGTACTCAGCGCCCCAGGTTGATGGGAGGGGGGTCCTATTGCCCAATCGGGCAGGCCAAAGAGGATGAGCAGCCACACACCGACTTGCTGAAGGGCGTCGCTGCCCATGGCGCTGGCGGGAAGTCAAAACAGGAACCTTTGCCAAGGCTTTGCCGTTGAAACCGCGTTCGCCATCGCGGACATCACCCTTCAGTCTGCTGAAAGCTAGTTCCGTGGATACGAAGCCTCAGAAAAGCGAGCCGGACCCGTCCGACGACAGGGCTGGACAAAGCAAGCGTCTCGCCAGCCAGCCAAGTTCGCGGCACGACAAATCGGACGATCGGCAAATGGACGACAGGCCGCAGAAATCGAACCTGCTGGGCTTTCCCAGGCGCCATCCCTATTGGACAGCGGCAATTGTCCTCCTGCTTCTGCTTGTTGCGATGGGTGTAGCGATCTGGTGGCTGAATACGCGTCAGTATGAATCCACCGATGATGCCTTCATCGATGCCCGCACGGTAACGGTGAGCGCCGAGATTGCCGGGCGTATCACCGATGTGGCCGTCACCGACAACCAGCCGGTGCGCAAGGGTGACGTTCTCTTGCGCATCGACGACAGCGACTACCGGGCATCGCTCAGCCAAGCGGATGCCGGCGTAGCCGCCGCTCAGGCCGACATCACCAATGTGGCGGCCCAGATCGAGGCGCAAAATGCCAAGATCGACGCCGCCCAGAAGCAGGTGGTGCTGGCCCAGGCAGCGCTCGACTTCGCCAAGGCCGAAGACCAGCGCAATCGCGAATTGCTGACGAAGGGCACGGTGACGCAGCAGCAGGCGCAGCAGGCTGCATCGACCCTTCGACAGGACCAGGCAACCCTGGACAGCGCCGAGGCGGACGTGGCCGCGGCGAAGAGCCAGGTGACAGTGCTGCAGGCACAGACCAAAAGCGGCGAAGCCAAGCTTCACCAGGCACAGGCCAGCCGGGATCAAGCCCGCACGGCACTGACCCGTACCACTATTACAGCCCCTGTCGCCGGCCGCGCGACAAGCATTTCGGCCGCCATCGGCACCTACACCCAGCCGGGTCAGGTGCTCATGATGTTCGTTCCCAACGAAGTCTGGGTAAAGGCGAACTTCAAGGAAACCCAACTCGACAGGATGCGAACCGGACAGCCGGTCGACATCGATATCGACGCCTATCCGGACAAGACCTTTCATGGCCATGTCGACAGCCTGCAGGCCGGCAGCGGCACCGCCTTCAGCCTGCTGCCCGCCGAAAATGCCACCGGCAATTTCGTCAAGGTGGTGCAGCGTGTGCCGGTCAAGATCGTCTTCGAGAACCCGCCCGATGTGCTGCTCGGCCCAGGCCTGTCGGTGGTGCCGACGGTCAAGGTGCGATGAGCCGCGACAACGCCAGCGACCAGGGCGAAAGCCGATCCGCGGCCGGTGAGCGCAATCCCTGGCTCATCGCCATCATTGTCTCCATTGCCACCTTCATGCTGGTGCTCGACACCTCGATCGCCAATGTGGCGCTGCGCAACATCGCCGGCAGCCTGGCTGCCGGCATGGATGAAAGTACCTGGGTCATCACCACCTATCTGGTCGCCAACTCCGTGATCATTCCAATCAGTGGGTGGCTGGCCAGCGTGATCGGCCGCAAGCGCTACTACATGCTTTGCGTCGCGACGTTTACCCTGGCATCGCTGCTGTGCGGGCTGGCGCCCAATCTCGAGATGCTCATCGTCTTCAGGATCCTGCAGGGCCTCGGCGGCGGCGGCATGGCGCCAAGCGAGCAATCCATCCTGGCCGACACCTTTCCGCCTGAAAAGCGCTCGCAGGCATTTGCCCTCTACGGCATCGCCGTCATCGTCGCGCCGACGGTCGGGCCGACCATCGGCGGCTGGCTGACCGACAATTTTTCGTGGCACTGGATCTTCTTCATCAACGTGCCGTTCGGCATCATGTCACTGGCGTTGGTGCAGTGGCTGCTGGTCGAACCGGAGGTACTCGAACGCGAACGCCAGCAGCGGCTGAAAGGAGGTCTCAGGATCGACTGGGTCGGATTCATCCTGGTGGCGACCGCGCTCGGCTGCCTCGAAATCTTTCTCGACGAGGGCCAGCGCAACGACTGGTTCGCGTCGAGCTTCATCACGACTTTCGCCATTATCTCGGCGATCTCCTTCGCCCTGCTGATCCCATGGGAATTCCGCCACCGCGATCCGATCGTCGACATGCGCCTGCTGTTCACCCGCCAGTTCGGTACATCCTTCCTGGTGATGATGGCGGTCGGTGCGGTGCTGTTCAGCACCACGCAGCTGATGCCCCAGCTGCAGCAGACCGCCTTCGACTACACGGCGACGCTATCGGGCCTGTCGATGATGCCGGGCGGCATCGCCATGCTGATGCTCATGCCGATTTCGGGATTTGCCGCCGGCATCGTCCAGCCAAAATACCTGATCATGGCGGGCATGGCGGTGGTGGCGATCGGCCTGTGGCATATGACTTCGCTTACGCCCGACGCCAGCTTCAGCTTCTTTGCCTTTGCCCGCATCTTCCTGATGATCGGATTGCCGTTCCTGTTTATCCCGATTTCGACCGCGGCATATGTCGGTCTGGCGCCGCAAAAGACCAACCAGGCCTCGGCCTTGATCAATGTTGCCCGCAATATCGGCGGCAGCATCGGCGTGTCGCTCTCCAACACTGTGATCGCCCAGAACGCACAACTCCATCAGGCGAACCTTGTCGGCCACACCGCGCAATCGTCGCCCGCCTACCAGCAGGTGGTACGGCAGGCGACCGAGCACTTCGTCGCCGAGGGTTCCTCGATGCTCCAGGCCAAGCAGCAGGCCATTGGCTGGATCGGGCAGTTGATCGCCCGCCAGGCTTCACTGCTCGCCTATATCGACGTCTTTCGTTACTGCGCGGTGGCAACGGCGCTGCTGGTTCCTCTCGCCCTTCTGCTGCGGTCTTCGCAAGGAAACCCGACCGGCAATAGCGGGGAGGCGTCTGGACCTCCTGGATGACAGGAACCGATCGCCGGCCGGTCCGCACCGCGAACCGCTCCAAGCGGAACGGATCGTCTTCTTGCCGGTTGTGAAGGAAAGGAGATTTCCCATGTCAGACGGTATCATGTGGCTAATCGTCGTCGCCGGCGGGCCAGCGTTGCTGGTCATACTGATTGCCTATGTCCTGGTAACCCGCCGTAACCGTGGTCCGGTTGAACGCAGGGAAAGCGACCGCGCTACCGACCAGCTCTATCGCGAGGACGATCGGCGATAGCTTGCGCATTGGCGGTGTAGGAGGTCGTCGCGGACATGCAACGACCTCCCCTTGGTCTCACCGCATCAAGCACCGCCTCAGGAACGCAAAGAGCCTGTTCCCGCTGATCGTTGCACGGACCCGAGCCGCGGCCCATCGTGCTTTCATGGTGGCACCGACGTGGCAATCACAGACAATGTCGTGGAGCTGCCAGTCGCTCAATTCGAAGAAGCGCTTCGCCTCGCCGTATGTGTCGTCCCTCAGACCCGATGCACGCAAGATCGGGTCTTCGAAGGCAACCGCGAGTGCCGATCCTTCCCCACGTGCGATGGCCCGTGCTTCAGGACGCAAATGTTCCGTGCCGGTTAGCGCACCGAGGCATCGTTCGGGATTTTGCTCGAGAAGTTCAGCCCAACGCGCGATGCGTTCATTACGTGTCATTACCGAAAACGGCGCCAGCGGCTCAATCCTGGCGACGGTTTGGAGCTGGTCGAGTGTCTGATGTTTCATGGTCGGCTCCTGTCTGAGAGGGAGAAGCACCCACGCCTTCTGAAGAAATTATCGCCCGGCAGGGCTTCGACAAGACGGAGGTTTGACGAATTCGCCGCTGGCGACGAACTCCAAAATAATATCGCGGGCCAACAACCGTGATCAGCTCGCACTATCGCGCCGCCACTTCCTGGCAGAGCCTTCCAACTGAATGCTCGCACGATGCCGTGGCGTCAGAGTTCCAGCAGGGCATAGGGGCGGCCGTTCGGTTTGGCCACGTGCATGGCGACGTTGTAAACCTTGGCGCCGCCGGGCGTTTGGCCTTCATAGGAGCCGCGATGCGCGTGACCGTGCACAACGGCGCTGACCTTGAACCGATCGATCGTCTCGGCAAGGCGTGAAGAGCCAAGAAACGGAAATATCTCCAGCGGTTCTCCCTCGACGGTCTCAGCGATCGGCGCGTAGTGGAGGACCACGAGCGTCCGCTTCGCCCGTACCTGGCGCATCGCGTTTTCGAGGCGCATTGCCTCGTTGACACTTTCCGAGACCATCGCCTTGATCGCGGGTTCGCCGAAGGAGCCGAGCATGCGCGATCCGAAGCCACCGACGAACCCTTTCACGCCGACGAAGCCGACCTCCTCGATTTCGACCGCATGGCCATCGAGAAGGTGAACATGCGCCTGGCGCAGGATGTTTGCGACGTCGTCCACCGCGCCGGATTCGTAGTCGTGGTTGCCGAGCACCGCCACCACGGGGATCAAGCAGTTGCGCAGGTCCTCGGCGAGCATCTCCGCCTCACGAGGCTTGCCGAGATTGGTGAGATCTCCCGTCAGGACGAGAATCTCGGCTTCCCTCGATATCTCGCCGAAGAGATCGCGATACGAGGTTCGGGGATCTTCCCTGACATGCAAATCCCCCATGGCGGCAACTTTGAGTGTCCGTGCGCTATCCTTCGGCGCGACGTTCTCCAGGCGGTCAGGCATCACGAAAATCTCCCACGCCGCCGACGCCGGCGAAGCCCCATTCCTTGACATCGATCTCGTAGTCGGTTTGCGACAGCAGCCGCCCGCGGCAGATCTTCATCCTGGGGGACGGCAATTGCCGTTGCTTGGCGAGGCGGTCGAGCAGTTCATCGAGGAGCCATGCCGGGATGTGATCGCGCTCGCTTGGGTAAATCCATCTGAAGTTGATGAGCTGCATCAGCAGGACCTCCCAATGAACCTCCAGATAGGAAAGCAGCCGGTGCCAATCTATCTGGTCGTGTGCCTTGAGGATCGTGTGGGCGATATCGGCGCCGTCGTGCCGGCCCCTGTCTTGAATGAAGCATTTGGACCAGATGAGTTCGGTCGGCCCGATGATCCGCACACGGCTGCCCAGCAACTCGGTCTGTCTGGCGTGCTCCAGCCATCGATCGCCAACAGGCATCATGCCGTTGGCCGATCCGAAGATGACGTCGAAGAAATGCCTGCCCTTGAACACCTTGCCAAGCCACCGGTCGTCCACGATTTCGACGGCATATCCAAGCTCCTTGAAATGGGCGAGGATCCGCGCGTAGTCACCGGCCTTGCAGAAGATATCGAGATCCTTGGTCTGGCGAGTGACGCCGGTATAGGCGCTTACCGCATAGGTTCCAGCGACCAGAAAGGGAATGTCCGTGGCGGTGAGCTCGCGGACGGCTTCCATGTAGAACACCTCCGCCCCGGCGTGCTTAAGCGTCGGCGCCGCCTTTGCATTGATCAACGGGAGCGAAACCAGGACGTCTTCGCGTGATCGATCGGTGGTCATCAATGATGGCTCCTAGCCGCCAACCGACAAGTCGGCCGCTGGGACAACAACGTCGACCCCTCCATGGTTCCGCCTTGCGGGCGGGGTCCGTTTCGTCATGGAGCGATCTGTTCTGAGCGGCGGAGATTCCGCTGGGAACATGGCTTCAAACGCGATCGAACCCAGCCCGATGCCCTCGAGATGGATTCGATGGTGCTTAAACGCCGCAAAGCGCCCCAGCATAGCGCGGCAAGATCGATTTCCGCGAACCTCGTCGCTGCGTGCCAGTGAAAGGAACGTGAGCCGCTTTCAGGGTCGATTGATTGCGCGTCCGCCGTCGCGATCGATCTCGCCCGGCACGTATTCGCCTGCATTGGCATCGAAGCCGGTCCAGCCGTCGGCCTCGTACGATCTGCGGCGTTCGGCCAGGTCCACCGATCGGGATTGCCCCAAAATCTGCTCGGCATTCGGCACGAGTTCGTCCTCCACCTTGGCCGTCACCAAGGTACCGCCGCGGCGTACACCTTCCGCATAGACGTGCGCATCGCGCTCGGGCACGCCCGATTCCGTCAGAGCGCCAATGATGCCGCCGGCCGCTCCACCGGCCACGGCACCGGCAACCGCACCGGCGGCGGTGGCGGCGAGCCATCCGGCCGCGACCACCGGGCCAACACCCGGGATGGCCATGACGCCAAGTCCCGTGAGCAACCCCCCGGCGCCGCCGATCACGGCTCCGATTCCGGCACCGCTGCCAGCGTCTTCAGCGGCCTCGGAACGATTTGCGTCGTACCAGTCATCCGAGTTGTTGGCGACGATGCTGATGTTGGAATGCGGGACTCCCGTCGCCTCAAGCTCGCCGACCGCATCGGCCGCGTCGTCATAATTGTCGAACAGTCCAGTTACGGTTTTCATGTGATTTCTCCTGATCCACGCTCACTTGCTTGCGGCAACCACGTTGCCCTGGTAGTCGACGCCAACGTTGAGGTTTTCGCCTCCCTTGGCCGCCTGGCCGCGCCAGATGCCCTGATCGTCCTTGGTCAGCTTCGACACGTTCGAATATCCGGCGTTCTCGATACGGCTCTTGGCCTGGGCTTCGGTGAAGCTGTTTGCACCAGGAACGAGGGCGGCGGCGTTGGGAGTATTGTCGGTCTTCACCGCCGGCGTTGTCGCTCCCGTAACGGAATCTTGCCCGGCGGCGATCTTTTCGATCGCCTGCTGGTGCATCTTCAGCGTGCCGACCGTTTGCTGGGCAAAAGTCTTGAGCGCGGCGTTGTCACCCCCGCTGGCATAATCCTCGAACAGCTTGACGGCTTCGTCATGCGCCTTGCGCTGCGCGTCGACATAGGCCGGATCAATCGGCCCCTGCGCGTTCTTGAGCTTATCCAGATCGCCCTGATGCTGAGCGTCGAGCGCTGAGGGCACCTTCAGTTTTTGTTCGCCGGCGACCGCTTGCAGCTTGGTGTTGGCGGCGCCGTGGTCCCGGATCATCATCTGGGCAAAATCCTTGATGCGCTGGTCCTGGGCCTTGCCCAAGGCAATCTGACTCGAGTCCACTTCGAACTTGCCGCCGACGGCAGCCTTGTCGACAAAATCCTGGGCGCTGTCGGCCGCGAAGGCAGGCATTGCGAGAACCGTGGAAGCAACCGCGAGGGATGCGAGAAGGTGTCGTGTTTTCATCGGCTTTGTCCTTGTCGGTGAGCGAATTTGCGCTGCGTCCTAACAAGCCAAGATGCGCTTTGTTCCGCTCTCCAGGCCCCATGCCGCTAGACCCGGCAGCGCCAGAAAACCATGGGTGGAGACGAGCGGCTCAGGCGTCGTTATTCCAAATTCCAAACGCCAGGTGCACTGGAACAAATCGACTGTCGCGGCGTTAGAGGCCGTCCGCGGAAGGCTCCGTGGGAGCAACAGGCGAAGGTCTTGGAGGGGCGGGTGCGTACAGGCCATTTCAGAAAACCGATCGTTATTCAACCTGGCCGCATAGACCGCGACAGGGTTGTGGTCTCTGTGTCCGATGCCGCCGAAGTGCTGCTGCGGGACTGGCCAAAGCCGACGTCGGAAAGGCGTCTTGCCGCGATCAGGGCCTGCCTTGCGGTGATGCGTGGCGAAAAGCCTCCAAGGGTTGCACGACAGGCGTTCATTGTTGCGGCCAAGGACGCCAGGATTCTGCTCGGCGATCAAATCTAGTCGTTGGCGCTATGCGCACCACCGCTGCGGATTTGGCAGAGCCTGGTTCGAACGAGAGAGGTCAGTGCCAAGATGTCAATTCCTACACCGGCCTCTGCCAGAGGCGAGATCCAGGGGGGAGAGACGCAGGACAAAACGCCGGGCTTCGATCCTGCCGTTGCTCCGATGGAGACCGATGCCGAGGCGGCGGACACACAAAATCCGATCCCTACGGAGCCGCCACGTTCCCGCCGGCCGAAATTCGAAAATGACGCCAGCTTCGCCAATGCGATGCGGCCGGTCGAAGGCGAGCCGGAACTACGACCTCGCAGCAACTGGCCGCTGTTGGTCGTTGCAGCCGTCGTTTTGGTAGCGGCCGCGGTTTTTCTGGCGGCGAGCATGCTGCGGTGAAACGTCTACGAGAAAGCGCGGCGACGGCCTATTCGCGAAGATCGGGTGCGCTCTTCATGCCCGAAAGTTCGGTCATCGGACACAGCAGCCGCGGCCGCGCCGGGTTAGAAATGTCGAGCTTGTCCCAAGGGATGCGGTATAGGCCATCGCGGCGGCGCAGCCGAAAGAGATCGAGCACGGCCACGCCTATGGCCGAGGTCGAAAGACGCTCGAAAGCGGCGTAGACGCCGACATGGAATTCGGTAACGACAAAATCGTCGCCATCCGGTTCGGCGCGGATTTCCTCGATGTAGCCGATGCTCTTGCCCCGCTGCGAAAGCACGCGTCGCCCAGCCAGATGTTCAAGATTGACGATGGTCATCATCAAGCTCCCGGAATGCGTCCGATGACATGATCGCGCAACCAGTCCTGCCAGGCGAAGATCGTCGTGCGACGCACATCGATATCGAACTCGATGTCGACGCCGATATCCTTCACCTTGTGCCAGGCGATCCGATGCGGCTCGCCGTGGCGCTTGCCACCCAGCTTTGCCGCGAGTTGCGCCATCCATCGCCCCGGCCACGTGCCAAGGCGACGCGCCAAAGTGATGGAGCCGAGTTCGATCGCGACGATCCTTGGGGGCTTGCCCTGCCGCAATTCGGCCACCAGCCCATCGACCTTGCCGATTTTGACCTGGCGGCGGTCGACCACCTGCTTGTCCAGGAGATCACGCAGCAACTCCATCATGTGCCTCCGAATATCTGCAGCGGGATCGTCACCACGGCCAGCACAAAGCCGAGCGCGATGATGAAGATGACCGCGGCATTCGAGAGAATGCCGTTGCGATGCTCGCCGACGTAGCGTTCGTCGTTCAGCAGAAACAGGAATGGAACCACCGTCAACGGCAGGCTGGCCGCCGTCAGCGCCATGGAAAATATAGTGAGCCTCAACGGATCGACACCAAGCATGATCGGGATGGCCGCAAGCAACAACGATACCGTATACACGGCGCTGAAGCCTGGATTGTCGCGCGGCTTGCGGTCCTCGCCCCAGGTCCAGCCGAAACCTTGCGCCACGAGGTAAGCCTGTTGCAGCGCGACTTCGAGTGCAGCGCCGAAGCAGGCAATGGCGAGAGAGGCTACGAACAGGATGAAACCCCAGAAGCCGAATACCGGGATCAGCATCAATGGCATTTGGTGATAGTCGTCGACCTGGTTGATGCCGTGCGTGGCCAGCACGAGAGCGGCCACGATCAACACGCCGATCGAAATGGTGCCGCCGAAGGTCATCCCCAGTCCCGCTATGGCCCGGTTGGCGCCGAGGTAGCTCTTGTCCCACTGGTCCTCGATAGCCCCCGAGGAATAGAACATGAACAGGTAGGGCGATATCGAGGCGCCGAGAATGCTGACCGCCATGAACCAGTAATTGGCGGTATCGTGGGCTGGCAGCGAAGGCACCGCGCCAGCCGCGACCGCCGTCCAATCGGGTTTCAGCATCACGGCCGCGACGACGAAACACAACGTCACCAGGCCCAGCATCGACACGCCTTTCTCGATGAAACCGAACGTGCCTTTCCAGAGCAGCAGCCATGCCAGAAAAGCCACCGGCAGAGCCCACCACTGGAAGCCTATGCCCGTGGCAAGTTCGAGTGCGATGGCAACGCCGCCGATCTCGGCGGAGAGCACCATGAGACTGAGCAGCAAGGTGGCAAGCAACGGCCACACAAAGACGTTGAAACCAAATCTCTCGCGGATGCCGTCGCAGATCGTGTGATGGCTCACCGCGGCGAACCGGCCGGCCATTTCCACCAGAAAGATGATGCAGATGGTGCCGAGGACCACGGCCCAGATCAACTGGAAACCGAAGGTTGCGCCCGCCTGCGCCGCCGTCGCCATCGATCCGACTTCGAGGAAGCCGCCAACGCTGGTAACCACGCCGAGCGATATTTCCACGAGCTTCTTCATGGCTTCGGCGCGAAATATCTGGCATAGGCGGTCGCCAGCGTGCGCGAGCCCCGTCGAAGATCCTGCTTTGCGTTTTGGACCTCCGCTCGATTGTCCGCCTGCAATCCCGCGTCGGCGCGAGCCACCGCGGCTGACAGATCCTTGACCGCTGCCGCCAAAGCAGATTGCTCGGCGGGTTCAGCCGTTCCGGCCGATCGGATTTGTGCCTCGGCGTCGGCCAGAGTCTTGCCGGACGACCGCAGCGTGCCGGCTGTGTATGCGAACGGCGCCGCCCCATCCATCCAGGCATCCAGCACCACCGATACGGTCTGTGCCGCGGAGGCCGCCGTTTGTGATTGCTGCTCGATCTGATCGGAGGACGAGCATCCCGCCAAGACGCCCGTGAGCAACAGCACGCACATACAACTCAGCCTGGGATATGGGCCACTAAAGGTCAAAGCCGGCGTTTGGTGCGCCACGAGAATGATCTCCCCGAGCCGATGGAAGTCGCGGTCGGCGTGAATTGATCTAGAGCGCCCGGTGTGCCCGTCAATCAAACGCCACCGCTCGGACAGGCGCCGACCGCGAGACATAAGGACCAACGACAGAGGCCCGCCGGCCACGAGACCCAATTCAAGCGGAACAAAGCATCGATTGTGGGATTGGAACACGGGAAGGTGGCGACCCGTCCTGATCATCGACGTGATGGACTGCTGCACAGAGGATTCGGCAATGCCTCGTCTCATAGTCTGGATAGCCATCGTGGCAGCCGTCATCATTGCGGCTTGGTTGTGGCTCGGCAGCCATAGAACGAGCAACGATAGCGGCAGCCAGCCCGCGCCCCACGCGATCGACCAGAACGGCTAATTCACTCCTGCTCTGTTGGATCTGCAGGATTCTCGATCCTGTATTCGTGGACCAGGCCGAGAACCTGATTTCTCACTGTCTCGCGCGCTTCGGGCTGAATGAAAAGCATCAGCCGGTCGACGGTTTCAACGACCGGCCGCGGCAGGTCCGCTACCGCGTCGGTGAGCTCACTGCCATGTTCATACATGTTGTCCGTCAGCTTCTTGTCCAGATCGGAAAGGATACCCATCACCAAGCTCCATAGCTTTGCTCTCCATCCTGATAATGGTCAGTCCAGCGGAGATGTTCCGAGAAGCACGCAAGCGCCCGGCGCCGTTTCGATATTCGAAGCGCGATGGCAGAGCCAGTCGGGAAACCAGCGACCAACCAGGCCGGGAGCAGAAGGAACGTCAGAACAACACGGTGGATGACAGACAACGCCCTCGGCTGAAATTAAAGACGGCGCCACTGGTGACCAAGTTGCGGCTGTTGGCGAGCCGAGAATCACTGCTGCCCCGGCATCTCGGTATTTTCCTTGGGATCTTTCTTGACCCCTGCAGCCGGTGAGGTGTCCGCCGGAGCGTTGCCGCCCTGGTTCTGCTCAGGCGCTCGTTTCAGGGGCGAGGTGCGCCACCCCACATCGACGTAGAGAAAGCCGATCAGGAAACCGACGATGATGACAGCGGCTATCACCAGCGAGAGTAGTGCGTTGCGTCGTTCCATCCTGCGGCTCCCTTCGCCTGCCGAACAGCCACTGACGAAAATAGTTCCACAGCCAGGTGGCACCGAGGCCGGGCGCCGGCCGTCACCGCAGCCGCGAAGCAACGCAACGGGATCGAGCTCGGCCGGGTCGCGCCAGCGACGTGCGCCCTTGCTGTTGCGATCATATCGAAACCAGACGCGGCGTCACTTTGCAACTCATGCGCGTCTCACGATTCTCGCCGGCGTCACTACCCGGGCAAGCAACGGCAAAACCCTAACCACCAGATGGCTTCGGTGATGCCGGCTGTGTCGGCTGCGTGCCTTGCTGGTCCCCGCCGGTGCTGGACTGCGGTGTCGGATTGGTATCCGTCGTTGGATTCTTGTTCACCGGCTGGCTGTTCATCGTATCCGTCTTGGATTTGACGGGGTCGGCATTGTTGTTGCACGCCGCCAGGGCGAGCAACGCCGATGCCGACCAAATCAACCACATCGCTTTCATACTGACTTTTCCTGGATGAGTTCGGGTGAAGCAACCTGCAAGGGACCTATTCGATCGAACCGGATGGAAAGCCCTTGTTTGACGGCACTTTTAGCCAGCAAATGATCCAGCTCGCTATCGTCGATGGGGCTGCGAACCAGCTGACGAATGGCCTTGCACGCCAACTCGGTCGAGACGAAGTCATATCTCCTGCTTCTGGCGGATACATATTGTTCGACCAGCATCTTCACGCGCCTGAGCGCGATTTCATCGGCATATTGCATTTTCGTTTCTCCTGCGCGCCGAACTGCCGAGTGTGTGGGTTGTTCCCAGCTGAACTCGAAACACGACCGCCAAGCTCATGAGAAAGCCCGCGCCTCCCGGCCGGGGAACGCGCGGGCTGATCAGGCTGAGGGGAACCCGATCGCGCGGCGCCAAACAAGGGGAGCGACGACGCCGCACGACACCGAACCTGGATCGGCCTCAGTTGTTCCACGTCGTCATCTTCGCGTTGTTTGCGCTTGAACGCGCCCAGGGTTTCGACTGGCATGGCCCTTCGGCAGCCCGGCATTCGATCCGGTCCACGCGGAACAATCAGGGACCCCGCTGGTTCGGCCGGAACGAACTTCGGAGGACATGATGACCAATGCAAAGCTGGCCGTGGTGACGGGCGCATCGAGCGGCATCGGGAGGGAACTTGCCAAACTATGCGCCAAGGACGGCTATAATCTGGTCATAGCCGCCGACGAGCCCGCGGTCCAACAGGCGGCCGAGGCTCTGGCTTCGCATGATGTGACCGTTGAAGCCGTCGAGGCAGATCTGGCATCCGTCGAAGGCGTCGATCAACTCATTGCGCGGGTCGGCGATCGCGACATCGACCTTCTGTTCCTGAACGCCGGACGCGGCCTCGGCGACGGCTTTCTCGACCAGGACTGGCAGAAGGTTCGCCGGGTCATCGACACCAACATCACCGGCACGGTCTACCTTGCGCATGAGCTCGGCGCCAGGATGGCACGCCGCGGCCGTGGCCGAATTCTGTTCACCGGATCGATTGCCGGCTTCATGCCCGGCACTTTCCAGGCCGTCTACAACGGCACCAAGGCGTTCATCGATTCCTTCTCGATCGCGCTGCGCCATGAGATGCGGGACACCGGCGTCACAGTCACGGTGCTGATGCCCGGGGCGACGCAAACGCGGTTCTTCGAACGCGCCGAAATGATGGATACCAAGGTCGGCACCGACGAGAAGGACAATCCGGCAGATGTCGCCAGAACCGGTTATGAGGCGATGATGGCGGGAGAGGAACAAGTGATCAGCGGCTGGAAGAACAAGCTGCAGGTCGCCGCCGCGCATATCACTCCGGCAGGTACGCTGGCCGAACAGCACCGCAAAATGGCCGAGCCGGGTTCAGCGTCCAGAGACTGATCTCTACCTGTCTGCGGACGCAGACCCTTTGCGAGTATCGCAAGGTAATCGTCGGTGGCGCCCACTTCGGCTGAATGAAAGCTGCATTTGCCGATACCTCAAAATAGTCAACGCAGGAGCAACAGGATGAAAGCCCTCACATGGCACGGCAAAGGCGATATACGCTGCGATCAGGTGCAGGATCCGGCCATCGAGGATGACCGTGACGTCATCATCAAGGTCACCTGCTGCGCCATTTGCGGCTCGGACCTGCATCTGATGGACGGCTACATGCCGACCATGGAATCGGGCGACGTGCTTGGACACGAGACCATGGGAGAGGTCGTGGAGGTCGGCCGCGGTCATTCCAAGTTCAAGAAGGGCGACCGCATCGTGGTGCCGTTCAACATTTCATGCGGCGAATGCTGGTTTTGCCAGAAGGGGCTGTTCTCGCTTTGCGACCGGTCCAATCCCAATGCCAAGCAAGCGGCCGAGGTGATGGGACAATCGCCGGCCGGCCTGTTCGGCTATTCGCATCTGGTTGGCGGCTATTGGGGCGGCCAGGCCGAATATCTGCGCGTACCATTCGCCGATGTCGGCCCGATCAAGGTGCCGGAAGGCATGGATGACGAGCAGGTGCTGTTTCTTTCCGACATCTTTCCGACCGGCTACATGGCAGCGGAAAACGCCGGCATCGAGCCCGGCGACACGGTCGCGATCTGGGGCTGCGGTCCGGTCGGCCAGTTCGCCATCCAGAGCGCATGGATGCTCGGCGCCGGTCGCGTCATCGCGATCGACAAGGTTCCGGAACGACTGGCCATGGCTCGCGAACATGGCAAGGCCGAGACACTCGATTTCAGCAATTCAAAGATCTACGACGCCCTGATGGCGATGACCGATGGCCGAGGGCCGGATCGCTGCATCGATTGCGTGGGTACCGAAGCCGATGCCGGCGCCAGTGCAGACTCCATGCTCGACAAGGTCAAGGCGGCTGCCTTCCTCGGCACCGACAGGCCACATGTGCTGCGCGAAGCAATCTACTGTTGCCGCAAGGGCGGCACCATTTCGATCCCCGGCGTGTATATCGGCCTCGTCGATCATATCCCCTTTGGCGCCGCGATGAACAAGGGCCTGACGTTCCGTATGGGCCAGACCCACACGCAGCGGTATCTCGAACCGCTTTTGGCCAAGGTCCAGACCGGCGAGATCGACCCGTCCTTCGTGATCACGCACAGGGCCGGCCTTGAAGCCGGGCCCGATCTCTACAAGACGTTTCGCGACAAGCAGGACGGCTGCATCAAGGTGGTCATGCGGCCGCATGGGTGAGCCGTTCATCGGCACGAGAACCGTTTCGTCTTCGCTCGTGCCTTCCCCTTCATGGCGCCGTCGCGGTCGCGGAACTTTCAATCGTGCCGATGATTGAAATCGTTTCGTGCAAGGAAAGGAACCATCATGGCCAAGGAAGATTCTGCCTCGAAACCCGCCGTCCGGTCACCCAACGCCGAGGGCCTGCCGCACCCAAGGAGGGATGCCAGCGACACGGATGCCGGTGCAAAACCGCTGACGCCAAAGACCGCGGGCGCGTCGCGCCCGTCAAGCGTTCCATTGGACAATCCGGTCGCCAACCGAAATGCCGGTCGGCCGCGCCAGGCGAGCACCACGCCCCGGCCCACCGACAAGCCGCTGGATTGATCGCGACAGGCTAGCTCCTTGGATCACGGTTTCTTGGCGCGAAGCGATGCCAGGTCGGCCACGGCAGTGAGGATGGCCGCTTCGCTTGCGGGTTTTGCCACGAATTTGCAGTTTCGGAACCGGGCGGGAAGATCGCCCCGCCCATATCCCGTTACGAACGCGAAAGGAGTGCCGCGAGTCAGCAATATCTCCGCGATCGGCAGGCTCGTTTCGGCGTTCAGTTGAACGTCCAGCAACGCCATGTCGACCTTATCGGCCTCGACCAGCCGAAGTGCTGCGGCAACGGACGAAACAGGCCCGACCACGGGATAGCCCGCCGCACGCAGATCAGACGCGACGTCCTCCGCGATCAGCCACTCGTCCTCAACCACCAGAACGCGCGGTCTGTCGCTCACGGCGCGTCCTTGTGGTTTGCCGAAAAAGCGATCTGGACCTCAAGACCTTCCTTGTGGAAGGAGGTGTCGACCTGGCCCCCGAGCCTGTAGCCGATTTCCCCCTTCAACAGGTTCAGGCCAAAGCCGTTGTTCAACGGCTCCTTGACCGGAGGGCCGTCCTTTTCGCGCCAGCCAAGCGTGAAATTATCGCCGTCCATCGCCCATCTGACACCAATCCTGCCTCGAGGCTTGGACAGGGCGCCATACTTGGCCGCGTTGGTTGCCAGTTCATGGATGGCCATACTGAGGGAAAGCCCCTGTTGCGGGCCGAGTCTAACATCGTCGCCATCGAGTTCGATCCGTTCGATGCCGAACGGCTCGAGTTCCTGGTGGAGCAGTTCCTTGACCGAAGCTTCTTTCCACCTCTCGCGGGTCAGCAATCCGTAGGCCCGGGACATGGCATGCAGCCGGCCGATCAAGGCCTCCGCGAACTCTTCTTTCGTATCCGAACTGTCCCGCGTCCGGTTGGCGATGCTGGCGATCACCGCCAGCATGTTCTTGACGCGATGGTTGAGCTCCGAGATGAGCACCTGCTGATGCTCTTCCGCCCGCGCCAGGGTGGTGACGTCGACCAGTGTCACCACGACGCCCTGTATCCTGTTGCCCTTGTCCCGATAGGGATTGATGCGGACCATGTGAAACAGGCCCCTGGAATCGCGCGCAAGATGGTGGTTCAGGGTCTCGCCTGTCTCGAACACCTTGTCGATGTGCTGCTTCAACTCGGGATAATCGAGTTGGCTCGACAGATCCGTCAGCGGTCGGCCGACGTCGGAGGGGCGCAGACTGAAGAAGGACGAGGCCGCCGGCGTGAAGGTCCGCACCACAAGACTGCGGTCGAGAAAAATGGTCGCGATGTCGGTGCTTTCGAACAGATTGCGCAGATCGCTGTTGGCGTGATCGAGCTCTTCTATCTTGCTGGTCAACTCCGCGTTGATCGTGTTGAGCTCTTCGTTGAGCGACTGCATCTCTTCCTTGGACGCTTCAAGTTCCTCGTTGGTGGATTGCGCCTCTTCGTTGACGGAGACGAGTTCCTCGTTCGACGATTTCACCTCTTCGAGGGCCGTCTCGTATTCCTCTATGGTGGATTGAAGGCGCTCTCTTGTGTCGCGCAGTTCCCGCTCAAGATCGGCGGTGCTGTCGCTGTCACGGCCGCCCCCGGCCTCATCGGATCGGGCCTGGGTCGGGCCCGACGGCTCGAAGAGGACAAGGTAAAGCGGCTCACCATTGCCCCTCTCGGCCAGGGGTTCGATGGTCAGCCTGATCGGTTGGACGCGTTCGTCGTCTTCCTCGACGGCGAGATTGTCCCGCACAACAGTGCGGCGTGTCGTCGTCGCCTCCCTCAATGCGGCGCGCAGGTCCAGGCGAAGCCCGCGGCGCGCCATCGTCAGCAACTGCCGGCTGGGGATGCCTTGCGGCGCTTCGAGGTATCTTCCGGTCCTCGCCGAATAGTAGACGACGTCGCCTTCGGCGTTGACGAGGACATGCGGCGGCGCGAACCGCTCCAGCACCTGCGCCTCGACAGCCTGGCGCAGCGGATAGCCGACCGTGCCCTTCTTCAAGCCGGCGGTTTCGGCGGGAAAGACGCCGGAATGGACATCCCCGATCAGCGCCGGCAGCCTGATATGTGGCGAGGCATGCTCCCGTGCTTGGAAGAGGCGATGCTTCTTGTCGACGGTGGCGAACAGATTTTCGTGCTGCCCAACGCTTTCGGACGTGCCGAGGAAAAGATAGCCACCCGGCTTCAGCGAATAGTGGAAGACAGGAAGAACGCGACTTTGAATGGCTGGGCCGAAATAGATCAGCAGATTGCGGCACGAAACCAGATCCATGCGCGAGAAGGGCGGATCGCGGATGACGCTGTGCGGCGAGAAGATGCACAGTTCCCGGATCTCGTTGCTGATGACGTAGCTTTCGCCATCGCCGTTGAAAAACCGCTGTTTGCGCTCCGGGGAAAGACCCTGCATCAAGGCCTCGGGATAGCGTGCGGCGCGCGCCACGGCCAGGGCCGGCTCGTCTATGTCGGTGGCGAATATCTGGACGCGCGGAACGGCTGAAAGCGTTTCCATGTGTTCACGCAGCAGGATGCCGATGGAGAACACCTCCTCGCCGGTGGCGCAGCCGGGAACCCAGACCCTGACCGTATCGGTCGCGGTCTTGCCCTCGAACAGCCGCGGGATGATCTTTTGCTCCAGCAATTCGAAGGCATCGGGATCGCGGAAGAAGTTGGTGACATTGATCAGCAGATCGCGAAACAGGTTCATCACCTCGCGAGGGTCCTTCTTCAGCCAGTCGATATAGCCATTGATGGACTGTATCTGGGCGATCTGCATGCGCCGCTTGATGCGGCGCAGGAATGTCTTGGTTTTATAGCCTGAAAAGTCGTGGCCGGAGTGGCTGCGCAAAATGCCGTATATCTGTTCGCGGACCTTATCTATGTCGGCCGCATGGTCGTCCTCTTCGTTCGTCAGCCCGTCCAGCATGTCGAAGCCCCTGGCGTAAGCCTCGAGCTTCGCCCCAATCTCCTCGGCGGGCACGGCAACATCGATGAGCCCGCTGGCAATGGCGCTCTGCGGCATGTCGGGATTGCGCGGACCATAGCCGTCCGGCGCTTGCGCGACGGTGAGCCCGCCCCGCTCCTTGATCGCCTTCACGCCCAGGGTGCCATCGGAATCACCGCCCGACAGAATCACGCCGACCGAGTATTCGCCCTGGTCGTCGGCCAGTGCGCTGAAGAAGATATCGACAGGTTTGCGCTCTTGGGTAAGCCCATTGGGGCGCCGCAGGTGCAGCACGCCATTCTCGATGACCAGAGTGACGTTTTCCGGCATCACATAGACGTGGTCGGGTTCGACGGCCACGCCGTCCTCGACCACCACGACAGGCATCTCGGTGTAGCGGTCGATGACCTCGTGAAGCAGGCTGTTGCGCTTGGGACTGAGGTGCGTGATGATCACGAACGCCATGCCGGGCCGGTCGGTGATGCCCTTGAAAAGCCCTTCCATTGCGGGAATGCCACCAGCGGACGCACCGATGCCGACGATGGGGAACTTGATTGATCGGGCTGTCACGGCATGTCCCCCCTTTCGCCCGACCGACATGAAGTCTCTCAACGTCGGATCGGACAGGACACAACCATATAGCGCGCAGGGAGGATGGAACAAGTCAGCATGGATGACGTTGAACCCGATATCCATGGTGGTTCAATGACAAAACGCTCTGCTGGCCTGAAAGTCCTGGCGCCAATGGTGCCGGGGGCGCCTGAATTAATCGAAGGTCTCGATGGGCCCATCCCGGATCGCATGCTGGTGCTTGCGAAACGGTTGCAGGCGGCGCTGGATGACAGGAAAGTGGAAGTGCCTTCTTTGCATCCTAAACTCCGTTCGAAGAAAGGATGACGACGTGCGCGATCTGCGGGGGTTGCATCTTCTGATTGTCGAAGACGAATGGTCGATGGCTGGAGATCTTGCGAGGTTTTTCAGCAACATGGGTGCTATCATTCTCGGGCCCGCCGCTACCGTCGAGCAGGCGTCTGAACATACCGATCAAGCCGAAGCTGCAATCCTGGACGTCAATCTCAACGGCCGACGTGTGTTTCCGATCGCCGACAAGTTGATGCGCCGCGGTATCCCCTTCGTATTCTTCAGCGGCGACAACGACATCGCCATCCCCGAGCATCTCCGTTACGCCAGCAATTTGCGGAAATCCTCGGGCAGCAAGGCTGTGTTCAATGCCCTTTTTCCGCCGCAGGCATCCGAACAAGCGGACATCTCCGTGCCCTCCCCGCCAGACGACGTTTTCACCCTTTTGCCCAAACTGCGCCTCGCGGCGCGTCTTCTGCTGGGAGACGTCAACGCATCGGACCGGCTGGTCGAGAGGACACTCGAGCAAGCGATCCGGGACGTCGACCACCGGCAGCTTGGCCAGTCCACCGAAAACTGGCTCAACGACGTCATGCGAGAAGTGGCCAAAGCCCGCGGCGCAAAGCTGATGCATTGAATTCTCCTGGGCCGAGGCCAAGACGCTTCGCTGGATCACCTTTCTGGATCAGCGCCCGAAGCAATAGGGCAGTCGATTGTTCCAGCGACTTTCGGGATTTTCTGGGGCCCGCTGCATCGGCCGCCAGCCAGCCCTCTCAACCCTTGCGATCGCGCTCGACGAATTTATTAAAACGGCTGGATTTTCCGTCGCTGGTCTTGGCCTGATAAAGGAAGGCGAGATCGTTCTCGTCGAATATCCGGAAGAACTCGTCCCAATCGATGGGGTCGAATGCTTCCTCGGGCTCGCCAAAGTCGATCCGCAGGATGCCGCCCTCGCCCTTGGTGCGGACCACCGCCGGCCGGCCCTGCCGCTCCTCGGCCCATTTGCGAATTTCGTCGTGATTGGTGGTTGTCTGGGACTGCGACATTGAAATCTCCCTTGATCATCGGCTTCGCTTTTCGGCGTCACGGCGGCTGTCGAGCGCCCTAACAGCATACCGGCGGCAATGTTCCCGCATCGCGGGCCGATGGTGTTGCGCTTGCTTTCAGGCGAAGCCCGCGAAGGGAACTTTGTTGAAGCACAGGGAACAAACCTTTTGCCGAAAAGTTCGGGGCGCCGAGGTCACTTGTCCGAGGAGTCGTCGTGAAACGCATATTGGTTACAGGAGGCTGCGGCTTCATCGGCCGCCACGTCACACAAGAACTCATCGCTCAGGATTATTCAGTTCGCATTCTCGACGCCCTGCTGGAGCAGGTGCATGCGGGTGAAGCGGTCGCGCTTCCCGCAGGTGCCGAACTGATCAAGGGCGACATTCGCGACCGCGAAGCCGTTGCCGAGGCGCTGGAAGGCGTCGACGCCGTCATTCATCTGGCATCGGAAGTCGGCGTCGGACAATCAATGTACGAGATCGCGCGCTATGTCGGCACCAACGATCTCGGCACGGCAACATTGCTTGAAGCGCTGATCAAGCATCCGGTCGAACGGATCGTCGTCGCCTCCTCGATGAGCGTCTATGGCGAGGGCCTCTATGCCACGCCCGACGGCCGGCGCATCGACAATGCAAGGCGCAAGTCAAGCGACATCAAAAGCGGACAGTGGAATCCGCTGTCGCCGGAAGGTGAACCCCTTTCGCCGCTGCCGACGGATGAAGAAAAGCCGGTCGACCTCGCCTCGATCTACGCGCTGACGAAATACGCCCAGGAACGCGCCGTGCTGATCTTTGGCGAAGCGTACAACATCGATGCGGTCGCGTTGCGCCTGTTCAATGTCTTCGGTGCCGGCCAGGCGCTATCAAATCCCTATACCGGCGTGCTGGCCAATTTCGCTTCACGTCTCGCCAATGGCCAACGGCCGATGATCTTCGAGGATGGCGAACAGAAGCGCGATTTCGTTCATGTGCATGACGTCGCCCGCGCCTTTCGCCTTGCGCTGCAGCAACGTCAGGCAAAGGGCCACGTCATCAACATCGGCAGCGGCCGCGCCTATGCGATCAGCGAAGTCGCGCGATTGCTGGCCGAAGCCATGGGAACCCCGAACCGTTCGCCCGAGCTGCTCGGCAAGGCGCGCTCCGGCGACATTCGCAACTGCTTCGCCGATATCTCCAAGGCTCGTGAGCTGCTCGGTTTCGAACCCGCCCTGCAATTGGAGAACTCTCTCGGGGATTTCGTTTCCTGGGTGCGCAACACGGCCGCCGTCGATCGCGGCGCCGAAATGAAGCGCGAACTCGAAGAGCGCGGGTTGGTGTCATGAGCCCGGGCGCACGCAACCGACGCGAAGCGCCGGTCGCCATCGTCGGCGGCAGCGGCTTCATAGGATCAAACCTGGCCGACAGCCTGTTGTCGGATGGCGAGCCAGTGCTGGTGGTCGACAATCTCAGCCGTCCCGGCGTCGAACAGAACCTGCAATGGCTCGCACAGAAACACGGTGGCCGCCTAACGGTCGAGACCATCGATGTGCGGGACGCCAATGCCCTGGCCCCGATTCTCATGAGATCCAAGGCGATTTTCCATCTGGCCGCGCAGACGGCCGTCACCACGAGCCTGGTCCGGCCGGACGAGGATTTCGACATCAATCTTCGCGGAACGTTCAACGTGCTGGAAGCGGCGCGGCTGAGCAGCGAGCGCATCCCGGTGATTTTCGCCAGCACCAACAAGGTTTACGGCAGCCTCCCCGACGTCGCGGTTCGCGCGGACGACGACCGCTACATACCTTGCGATAGCGCGATCCAGGCCGGCGGGATCGACGAGGCTCGCGGCCTCGATTTCTGCACACCCTATGGCTGCTCCAAGGGCGCGGCGGACCAATATGTGCTCGACTACGCCAAATCCTACGGCATGCCCACGGCGGTGCTGCGGATGAGCTGCATCTACGGACCGCGCCAGTTTGGAACCGAGGACCAGGGTTGGGTAGCGCACTTCCTGCTCAGCGCCCTGACGGGACGGGAAATCACCATCTACGGCGATGGCAGGCAGGTGCGTGACATCCTGCACGTTTCCGACGCGGTCGCCGCCTACAGGGCCGTGCTGGACGGCATCGAGATCACCAAGGGCCAGGCATTCAATCTTGGCGGCGGACCAGAAAATGCGCTCAGCCTGCGTATGCTGTTGAGTGAGATCCGCAGCCTGACCGGTCGCGAGCTCTCGGTCCGCCACGATGGGGAACGGACCGGCGACCAGCCCTTCTTCGTCGCCGATACCCGCAAGATCGAAACCGCGCTTGGCTGGAAGGCGCAGGTTGCGTGGCGCGAGGGCATTCGCGATCTCGCCGACTGGCTGCAGCGCCACCGGCTTGAGCCCCGCCCCGAAGCCGTGAGGTACGTCGCATGAGAATAGCCCTGGTCAACCCGTCCTGGACATATGACGACAGCATCTATTTCGGCTGCCGCCAACCGCATCTGCCCCTGGAACTCGGCTATTCGAAAGCCCTGCTCGAGGCGGCCGGCCATGAGGTGCTGATGCTGGACGGACAATTGCAGAAGCTCGATAATTCCGGGCTCTGCAAACGCGTGGTTGATTTCGCGCCGGCAATGACGGTTGTCAGCACCGCGCCGACCTATCTGTTCTGGCGCTGCGCACCGCCGGAATTGCGGGTGCCGGCCGATTTCCTCAATCGCCTGGCCGGGCGTGGCGGACGCACGGTCGCGGTCGGGCCACATGGTTCGGCGACGCCGGCGCCGACCTTGCGCAAGCTGGGCGTCGACATTGTCGTGCGCGGCGAATGCGAGGAAGTCGTCGCGGAACTTGCACGACGCGACGATTGGAGCGCGGTACCCTCAACCGCCTATCTGCGGGACTCCAAGCTGGTGTCGAACGGCGACGTCCATTCCAGTTCGTTTGTCGATCACCCGCCGCTGGAATGGCCATCCGACTGGATTGCCGCCCATTCGCATCACCATCACCGGTTCGATGACCAACAGCTTGGATTCGGCGCCGAGGTCGAGGCGTCGCGCGGCTGTCCCTACAATTGCAGCTTCTGCGCCAAGATCGATTTCCGCGATGCCTATCGCCGCCGCAACCACGAAGCGGTGGTGACTGAAATCGATAGGCTGATCGCCCAGGGTGTCGGCTACATCTACTTCATCGACGAAATCTTCCTGCCCCAAAAAGCGTTGCTGGAGGCGTTGGTCGGCCGCGATGTGAAATTCGGCGTCCAGACCCGCATCGATCTGTGGAAACCCGAGCTGCTGGAACTGCTGGGCGCGGCAGGCTGCGTGTCCATCGAAGCCGGCCTCGAAAGCCTGACGGTGGAAGGGCGGGCCATGCTGGCGAAGCGCTGCCGGCTGGGCACCGAGGAGCTTGCCGCGCTGCTGGTCAAGGCCAGACGCCACGTTCCCTTCGTCCAGGCCAATCTGATCGGCGTCGTCGAGGACGATCCTGCCCTTGTCGATCACTGGCGCACCCACCTGATCGACAATGGCGTGTGGGCCAATGAACCCGTGCCGCTTTATCCATATCCGAGTTCGCCCAGCTATCGCGAGCTTTGGGGCGAACCCGACGACCTCGCCTGGGAGCGCGCCCATGATCATTACCTCGCATCGTTCCAGAAGTTCAGCGACATCCAGGAAAAGCGCCCGCGCCCGCTGGCGGAACTGGAGGCGGCATGTTGCGGACACTGACGCCACGCAAGCGCCGCATCCTGATGACCGTCGACGCCATGGGCGGAGTATGGCGCTATGCGCTTGATCTCGGCCGGGAACTGGTCAATGGCGGCGACAGCGTTGTGTTCGCCGGGCTGGGGCCGCAACCATCCAGGCAACAGGCCGAAGAGGCACGGTCCTTCGCGACGCTCATCTGGTTGAATACGCCACTGGACTGGATGACCCGCAGCGCCGGCGACCTCGACCGTCTGCCGCTGGAATTGCGTGCGCCGATACGCGACTACGCCATCGACCTTGTCCATCTCAACGGACCGACGCAGGCCGTGGGGTTGGACGCGCCTTGCCCAGTCATAGTCGTCTCGCATTCATGCGTGACGACATGGTTCCATTCCGTCAAGGGACAGGCGTTGGATAGCGCATGGAGCTGGCAGAAAGAGCGCAACAGGCGCGGCTTCGACAGGGCCGACGCAGTCATCGCCCCAAGCCGCAGCCATGCCGAGATGCTCGAGACCTGCTATGGCCCGATCGCACGCCTTCACGTCGTCGGAAATGCCGCACGCCCCGTCCCGACAGCAGAAACCCGCCAGCCGCTCGTCTTCGCCGCCGCCCGCTGGTGGGACGAGGGAAAGAATGTGGTGGTGGTCGACCAGGCCGCCTCGTTGACGCAATGGCCTCTCTTTACAGCCGGTTCGCTTCACGGCCCGAACGGCGAGCGCGCCACCGTCAACCATGCCGTTCCTCTCGGAGCACTGCCGCATGGCGAGGTGCGCTCCCTGATGGCCCGCGCCGGTATTTTCGTGTCTCCGTCGCTCTACGAACCGTTCGGTCTGGCGGCTCTGGAAGCGGCCATGTCGGCAACGCCCCTGGTGCTCTCGGACATCCCGACCTATCGCGAGTTATGGGACGGGGCCGCGATGTTCTTTGACGGTCGCGACCCGCATGATCTTGCAGCCTGCATCAATCGTCTTTCCAGCGATGCGGGGCATAGGCGGGAGCTCGGCCACGCCGCCCTCCGCCGAAGCCGCAGGTTCACTCTGGCGAGACAGGCAGCGGCCATGCGCGATGTCTACGAAAAGGCGGCGCTGGCCGTGGCGGAGCGCTGATCATGCGCTTCTTGTTCTACACCCACTCGCTCGTCTCCGACTGGAACCACGGCAATGCCCATTTCCTTCGCGGCGTCATGCGCGAACTGGTGGCGCGCCGGCATCAGGCCATCGCTCTGGAGCCGGCGGACGGCTGGAGCCGATCGAACCTGCTGGCCGAGAGGGGATCCTTCGCGATCGAACGTTTTCGCAAGGATTTCCCCGAATTGATGCCGGTGACCTACGATGCCGGGTTCGACCATGAAGCCTGGATCGCCGAGGCCGACGTGGTGATCGTCCACGAATGGACCGACCCGGAGCTTGTCGCTCGCATCGGCCGTGCCCGGGCCGATGGCGGCAAATTCACCTTGCTGTTTCACGACACCCATCACCGCGCCGTGTCGGCCACCGAGGCAATCTCGGCGCTCCGCCTGGAACATTATGATGGCGTTCTCGCCTTTGGCGAAGCGCTGCGCGAGAGCTATCTGCGCGCCGGCTGGGGCAAGCGCGTCTTCACCTGGCATGAAGCGGCGGACGATCGGCTGTTCAAACCGCACCCAGAAATCCACGCGACGTCCGACCTGGTCTGGATCGGAAACTGGGGCGATGACGAGCGGACGGCCGAAATCCAGGAATTCCTGATCGAACCAGTGCGCGATCTCGGTCTTCAGGCCACTGTTCACGGGGTCCGCTATCCCGAGCCGGCACTTGCCGATCTGGCAGCCGCCGGTCTGCGCTACGAAGGGTGGATCGCCAATGCCGACGTGCCGAAGGTGTTCGCCGCGCATCGTGTCACCGTGCACATCCCGCGGCGTCCTTATCGTGAAGGCTTGCCCGGAATTCCGACGATCCGCATGTTCGAGGCACTTGCCTGCGGCATCCCGCTGATTTCAGCGCCTTGGTCCGACGTCGAGCAGCTTTTCAGGCCCGGCATCGACTTCCTGTTTGCCGAGGATGGATCGCAAATGCGGCAACATCTCCAGGCGGTGTTGGCCGATCCCGATTTTGCGGCCTCCCTGGTGACCTCGGGTCTTGAGACCATCCGCTCGCGGCACACCTGTCGTCACCGCGTCGACGAGTTGTTCGACGTGCTCTGGCAATGCACGACCCTGCACACCGCCGAGCTGACCGCCGCAAAGGAAGCCGCAGCATGAAGATCGCATTCTATGGATCGAGCCTTTTGTCGTCCTACTGGAACGGCGCCGCGACCTATTACCGAGGATTGCTGAAGGCGCTTTCGCAACTGGGCTACGAAATCACCTTCTATGAGCCTGACGTCTATGACCGGCAGAAGAACCGCGACATCGAGGCGCCGGACTGGTGCTCTGTCGTCGTCTACGAGGCAACCCACCATGCCCTGATGCAGGTGGCGGCGCGTGCCGCCGAAGCCGATATCGTCGTCAAGGCGAGTGGCGTCGGCTTCGAGGACGAGGCGCTGCTTCGCGCCGTGCTCGACCACGCGCGCAGCGATGCGCTCATTGTATTCTGGGACGTCGACGCGCCGGCCACACTCGCCCAGCTGCGCGACGAGCCGGACCACCCGCTGCATCGTGCGCTGCAAGAAATCGACCTTGTGCTGACCTATGGTGGCGGCGATCCCGTAGTCTGGGCCTATCGTGCGATGGGCGCGAACGAGTGCGTGCCAATCTACAATGCGCTCGATCCCGAAACGCACCACCCGGTCGCCAGCAATGCGCGTTTTGCCTGCGATCTGGCGTTCCTCGGAAACAGGCTGCCGGATCGTGAAGCGCGGGTGGGATCGTTCTTCCTCGATCCCGCGGCCCAGCTGCCGGAACAACGTTTTCTGCTCGGCGGATCTGGGTGGGGCGACAAGCCGCTCCCCGCCAATGTCGGCTGGCTCGGCCATGTCGGCACCCGCGATCACAACGCCTTCAATGTCACGCCAAAGGCGGTGCTGAACATCAGCCGCGACAGCATGGCCGCGAACGGTTTTTCACCCGCCACGCGTGTCTTCGAGGCGGCCGGCGCCGGCGCTTGCCTGATCACCGATGCCTGGCTCGGCGTCGAGCTGTTCCTGAAGCCCGACGAGGAGATCCTTGTGGCGCGCGACGGCGGCGATGTCGCCGAAATCATGCAGGCGCTGACCCCAGTTCGGGCAAAGGCGATCGGCCAGGCCGCACTTCGACGCGTTCTCGCCGATCATACCTACGCATTGCGGGCGGCCGTGGCTGATGCGGTCTTCAAACGGCATTTGACGCACGGGACCGTGGAGGCAGCCGAATGACCAGGCAGTTGGACATCGTCTTTCTCGGCCTGTCGCTTTCCTCGTCCTGGGGAAACGGCCATGCCACCACTTTTCGAGGTCTGTTGAAAGGCCTCCACCAACTCGGCCATCGCGTAACTTTTCTGGAGCGCGATGTGCCATGGTACGCCAATCACCGCGATTTGCGCGATCCGGATTTCTGCGCCTTGCGCTACTACGAAACCGTGCAGGAACTGCAACGCGACTACGCGCGGTGTCTGCAACAGGCCGATGTCGTGGTGATCGGCTCCTTCGTACCGGAAGGGCGCGCGGTGATCGACACCGTCGCTTCACTTTGCAAAGGACAACTCTGCTTTTACGACATCGACACGCCGGTGACCCTGGCGAAGCTGTCGGCGGACGATTGCGATTATCTGAGCTGGCGCCAGATCCCCTACTTCGACATCTATTTCTCTTTTGCCGGCGGCCCGATGCTTGCCGATCTGACGCAGACCTTCGGCGCACGCCGCGCCGAGCCGCTCTACTGTTCGGTCGATCCGGAACGGCATCACCGCACCGCCGATCCGATCGGCTGGGATCTCGGTTATCTCGGCACCTACAGCGCCGACCGGCAAGCCACGCTCAACGCGCTTCTGCTCGAGCCTGCACGGCGCATGCCGGATCGGCGTTTCGTCGTGGCCGGCTCGCAATATCCGTCCGACATCGACTGGCCCGACAATGTCGAGCGCATCGAACACTTGCCGCCGGCCGATCATGCCGCATTCTATAGCCGTCAGCGCTACACCCTGAACGTCACACGCAGTTCCATGATTGCCGCGGGATGGTCGCCCAGCGTGCGCCTTTTCGAAGCCGCGGCTTGCGGCACGCCGATCATCAGCGACCGCTGGCCAGGCCTCGACAGCTTCTTTCCCGCATCGACGATCCACACGGCCAGGATGGCGGACGAGGTCGTCGCGATCCTGTCCCGGGAATCGGCTCGTACACGTCTCGCCATGGCCGACCGGGCACGCGAACTCGTCCTTGCCTCCCACACCGGTGCGGCCAGGGCTCGCGAATTCATCACGGCGCTTACGCAAAAGGGGGCGGTGGTCGTCGATCTCGATATCGGAAGTGCAGCATGACTGGCAGACAGGAGAAAATCGCGATGCGACAAACAAAAAAAGCGCAAAGGGCAAAGACGGTGCTCGTCGCCGGTGGCGCGGGCTTCCTCGGTTCGCATCTTTGCGAAGCATTGTTACGCGATGGCTGGCGTGTGATCTGCGCCGACAATTTTCTTACCGGTCGCATGGAGAACATCAACGCGATCATGGACCAGCCGGGTTTCCGGCTGATCGAGCAGGATATCTGCCGGCCATTGGACCTGGGCGAGCCGGTGGATCGCATTTTCAACATGGCCTGCGCCGCCTCGCCGCCGCGTTACCAGGCCGATCCGATCCACACCACGCGAACCTGCGTCATCGGAACGTTGAACCTGCTCGAACTCGCCGCCCGCAACGACGCGCGATTGCTGCAGGCCTCCACGAGTGAAGTGTATGGCGATCCGGAGCAACATCCGCAGAGGGAAGATTATGTCGGCCATGTGAACTGCACCGGCCCACGCGCCTGCTACGACGAAGGCAAACGCACCGCCGAAACACTTTGCTTCGACTATCTGCGAGCCGGCAAGGCCGACGTTCGTGTCGCGCGCATCTTCAACACCTACGGGCCGAGAATGGATCCGGCGGACGGCCGCATCGTCTCGAACCTGATCATGCAGGCGCTCGAGAAGCGCCCGCTGACGATTTTCGGCGACGGCATGCAGACGCGATCCTTCTGCTACGTCTCCGATCTGATGGATGGGTTGATGGGCCTTATGGATATCAATCCCAATCCGGGCAAGCCCGTCAATCTGGGCAACCCCGGCGAATTCACCATTGTGCGACTGGCGGCATTGGTGAAGGCTATGACCGGCACCAAATCGGACATGACGTTCCTGCCGCTGCCGCAGGATGATCCTCGACGCCGGCAGCCCGACATCTCGCGCGCAAAAACGCTGCTCGGCTGGACGCCAAGAGTGCCTCTCACCGAGGGGCTCGCGCGGACGATCAGCTATTTCGCCACGCTTGAAGGCGGCTCGATCGGCGATCAAATGGCAGGACGCTCCACAAGGGCGAGACCCACGTCAGGCGGGCTGCAGAACCTCCCTGCCTGATGCCGGACCGCGGTCACATCTTCGCATCGATTCCCGCGGGAACATCCAGGCAAGCTTTTGGTTTGACAGGAGGACCACATATGGAGGACCTCCTCATGCACCCCAAGCGATCTCGGACCGATATCGACAAGATGGCGGAACGAGAGACGGCTGCGTATTTGCGGCGAGCCTCAATCACCTATCTGGAGTGCTGTGTCAGCCTGATGATGACGCATCTGCAGCGGGAGGAGGTGGCCAGTATTCTCGAGCAGGAAGCAGACATGCTGCGCAGGCTGGATTGACGCAGACTAATCGGCCCTGGCCTGGCCCAGGAACCGTGTCAGCCCTGCCTCATATCGGTTTGCCGTCTCCTCCAGCCTTGCTCTTTCCCAGCCATTCTCGGATTGGGCGGCCATGGTCCACAGCCCGAGCTGAAACGCCAAATAGCAAGGTTTGAAATAATCGATGAGCCTGGTGTCGATGCGGCCATCCATGCGGTTATCCATGCCGCCGATCAACGTCGCCGCCTCGGCTTCGGACAAGTCATATTCTACGCAGGCGCCGGCAATATCCCATTCTATCGGCTGGCAGCCGATCAGATCGTGTCCCCGGCAATGGTCGACTGCATCCGTCTTAATCAGCGTACCATCGGAACCGACCAGAAACTCCCAGGGGTGAAGCCTGCCGTCGATCTCGACCCGTTCCAACACCTTTGCGGGCGTCTGCTTCGAGAACCAGGTCCGCAGTCTAGCCGCCTGGCTTTCGCCCAAAGCTTCGGAAGCATTGTGAACCGCCATCTCCGCGAGGGCGAGCAATGATGCGCCGGCTTCGCAGGTCCGCAGATTGGTCGCACGCCAGGCCAGATAGCGTGTGAACGCCGCGACAAGTCTCTGCCTGGACAGCGGCAGCTGATCCATCGTGGTTCCATCGGTCCACCGTTCGACCAGAAAACCGTGGCAGACCCCGATGACTTGCGGTCCGAATCCGGCTTGATGCAACATCCTGGCGGCTTGCATCTTGCGCAGCCCGGTTTCGCCGAGGCCGACAAATTTGACAAGCCAGCGACCTTGACCCGCGGAGGCCAGGAACTTTCGCCGTTCGGTGCCGCGTGTGCTCGGTGGCCAGCGCTTTTCGTCGGCGTAGTGAAGGGAGCGCCACGCGCCCCCGGATATTTCGGTCAAGCGCAATTTCGGACTGCCAACCGCCTCGGCTACCCAATCGCGCAGCGTTGGACTTTGCGAGCTTTCGGGGAAGGTGCGTTCGAACGTCATCGCCACATGCCTGCGGCAGCGCCCCCATGTCTCCCGAACATCCGGCGACGCTTCGGCGCCCGGATCGCCCGAATGGCTGGGGAACAGGTGAATGCGGTCCGTATCGATGCCCTGTTTTCTCAGCCACGCGACGACGGCGTGGACCGAACTTCCCGACAGGCCGGGACCTTCGTCGACGACCGCGAAACGAGCCGACGGCTCGTTCCTCCAGGCCGCGACCAAACGCGGATCGGCATTGAGGCGCCGATCGAAAGGATGCCCGATCGGGCGCACGCTAATGGGCGCCGGCGCACCGATCGCGGCCGCCACCATGGCCGCGAGCCCCAGGCCGATGCTGCGGATGCCGATCACGCATGTGTTCGCATCGAGACCTGATATCCGCGCCGCGCCGAGATAACTCTCTGGATAAAGGGCATAGTGCGCGTAGCCCTCGGCCGAGCCGGTCAAAACCTCTGCCTTGCAATCGAGCCCGGCCAGCATTTGGAGAAGTCGCGGGTCGATGCCACCGTCTACGGCGAACCCGCTTCGCCACGACCTCGCCACCTCTGCCGCAAGCCCGACCAGCAGCCTGGCGCCTTGCCGTTGCGAAGGCGAATTGGTGTCGACGCCCCGGGCCTTGAAGTCGACATCCGCGAGCCCCTGGACCAGTTCCGACACGCTGACGAACAGCCCGACCAATGCGGCATGGCGCCGGATGCCGCAAGGCATGCGATCGAGGCCTTGGGCCATTTCGATCGCCGCCTCCTGAAGCTGTCGTGCATTCTCGGTCCGCTTGTGGTCGCCGTAGACGATCATTGGTCGATTTCCGGTGCTTGCCGTGCGGGCAACGCGGCGCGCCCAGCTTCGATCCATGCTGCTTCGCGCAATTTTTGACCAAGCCAAGGAACATTCCGGCACGGTGGCGGTTCGGCGCAAGGAACTTACCTTTGAACAGCATAGGGCGGCAGTTTCGTGGGATCGAAAAAAGTTCGTGTTGGTATCGTTGGAGTGGGCAATTGCGCATCCTCCCTGGTGCAGGGCCTCTCCTACTATCGTCATGCCAAAAGCAACGAACCGATCCCGGGGCTCGTGCATGCCGATCTCGGTGGCTATCACGTCGACGACATCGAAATTGTCTGTGCGTTCGATGTCGCCAAAAGCAAGGTCGGCCGTGACGTCGCGGATGCGATCTACGCTCCCCCCAACAACACGTTCCGCTTTGCCGACGCGCCGACGACCGGCGTTCTCGTCGAACGCGGGCCGACGCTTGACGGGATCGGCAAATATCTGCGCGACGAAATCGAAGAAGCGCCCGAACCGGTTGCCAATGTCAGCGAGATCCTGCGCGACAGCGGAGCCGATGTGTTGGTCTCCTACCTGCCGGTGGGTTCGGAAGAGGCGACGCACTTCTACGCTGAATGCGCGCTCGAGGCCGGCTGTGCCTTCGTCAATTGCATACCGGTTTTCATCGCCTCGCGTCCGGAATGGCGCCGGCGCTTCGAGCAACGTGGGCTGCCGCTGGTCGGCGACGATATCAAGAGCCAGGTCGGCGCCACCATCGTGCACCGGTTGCTGGCCAATCTCTTTCGCGAGCGCGGCGTGCGCATCGATCGCACCTATCAGCTGAATTTCGGCGGCAACACCGATTTTCTCAACATGCTCGAACGCGAGCGGCTGGAATCGAAGAAGATCTCCAAGACGCAATCGGTAACCAGCCAGCTCGATGTTCCCCTGGAGCCGGGCAACATCCATGTCGGACCCAGCGACCACGTGCCTTGGCTCACCGACCGCAAATGGGCCTACATCCGCGTCGAAGGCACGACCTTCGGCGGCGTGCCGCTGAATGCCGAGCTCAAGTTGGAAGTGTGGGATTCGCCCAATTCAGCCGGCGTGGTGATCGATGCGGTACGCTGCGCCAAGCTCGCGCTCGACCGCGGCATTGCCGGGGCGCTGACGGGTCCTTGCAGCTATTTCATGAAATCGCCACCCGAACAGTTCACCGACGCCGAAGCGCGCCAGCGCACGCTCGCTTTCATCGCCGGTAAGGACGAGCCATTGCTGGATGCCGCGGAATGACGACGACGTTCTTTTTGATCCGCCATGCGGCGCACGACAATGTCGGCTCGTACCTTGCGGGCCGCATGGCCGGCGTATGTCTCGGCGAGGCCGGCAAGGCTCAAGCCGAGCAGCTTGGCGGCCGCATGGCCCGTGAGACGATTGCAGCCATTCTATGCAGCCCGCGCGAGCGCACGCAGGAGACGGCGGTTCCGATCGCTCTCGCTTGCGGTGTCGGCGAAATCGCGATCCGCGCCGAACTCGACGAGATCGACTTCGGCGACTGGTCGGGGAAGACTTTCGACGAATTGAACGGCGATGCCAGTTGGCGCGCGTGGAACGATCAGCGGCAGGAGGCCAGGACACCGAGCGGCGAGACCATGCTGGATGTCCAGGAGCGCATCGTCTCGCTGATGAACGGCGTCCGCGAGCTGCGTCAGAACCAATGTGTCGCCCTGATCAGCCACGCCGATGTGATCAAGGCCGCCGTGTGCAAGGTGCTTGGCTTGCCGGTAGGCGACTGCTTTCGGTTCGACATCGATCCCGCCTCGATCACGACGATCGTATCGGGCGACTGGGGCTCGAAGCTCCTGCGATTGAACGAAGCTGCCTGACGAGGAAATTCCCCATGCGGATGGTCATTTTCGGTCTTACCGTCACGTCTTCATGGGGAAACGGCCATGCCACGCTGTGGCGGGGGCTGATCCGCGCCCTCGCCCGGCTGGGCTGGTCGATCACCTTTTTCGAACGCGACACCCCCTATTATGCCGGGACCCGCGATCTGGATCAGCTCGATGGAGGCAACGTCGTCATCTATCCGGACTGGGAGGACATCCGCCGCGTCGCGGAACGGGCGATGAAGCAAGCGGATGTCGTGGTCGTCACCTCTTATTGTCCCGACGCCGTCGAGGCTTCGCGCCTCGCGCAGCAGGCATGCCGCGGACTGCGTGTCTTTTACGATCTCGATACTCCAGTCACGCTTGCCCGCGTCGAACAAGGTGAGCGTCCGCCCTATTTCGGACCTGAAGGCCTTGCCGACTACGATCTCGTCCTGAGCTACACCGGCGGCCCGGCGATCGAGGCGCTGAAGGCGGTGCTGGGCGCGCGCCAGGTGATGCCGCTCTATGGGCATGTCGATCCGGATCAGCACCGGCCGGCAGAGAAGCGGGCCGAATTCGCCGGTGATCTGTCCTATCTCGGAACCTACGCGGCGGATCGCCAGGCCGGCGTCGAAAAGCTTCTGGTTCGCCCGGCCGCGCGCCTGCCCGACCAGCGCTTCATCATCGGCGGCGCACAATATCCGCAGGAATTCCCATGGAGCGACAACATCTTCTTCGTCAGGCATCTGCCACCCGCCGACCATCCGGCGTTCTTCTCCTCGTCGCGGCTGACACTGAACGTCACCCGCGAAGCGATGGCGCAAAAGGGCTGGTGCCCCTCGGGACGGCTCTTCGAAGCGGCCGCGTGTGGAGCTGCCATCGTCACCGACGCATGGCCAGGCCTCGCGGAATTTTTCGAACCCGGCCGCGAAGTGCTGTTGGCGCGCGATACGGAAGATGTGGTCGCGGCACTGCAATTGCCGGAGTTCGAACTCGACGGCATTCGAAGGCGAGCCCGCGAGCGGGTCTTGGGCGAGCACACTTCCGCCAAACGCGCAGCGGAACTGGACAAAATCCTGGCCGATGCCTTGCGAAACCCAGTCGGCGAACCGATGAAGGAAGCAGTCTGATGTTGGGCATCGTGCCCGCTGCCGGACGCGGCAGCCGCATTCAACCGCTCGGCTTCTCGAAGGAGTTGCTGCCGGTCGGCAGCAGGATCGACGGACAGACCGAACGTCCCTGCGCCGTGAGCGAGTATCTGGTACGGCGCATGGTCCAGGCCGGCGTCGACAAGATTTGCTTCATCATCGGATCGGGCAAATCCGACATCCTCGAATATTATGCCGCCGGCTACGGTGAGGCGGCAGCGCTCTTCGTGGTGCAGCCTCAACCCGTCGGTCTCTGCGATGCGATTTTCCGGGCAGCGCCCCTCGTCGCGCCCGACGAGGTCGTCCTCGTCGGCCTTCCAGACACTATCTGGTTTCCCGAGGACGGCTTCTGTCACTTGCCTGACGATCAGCTTTCATTTCTGCTCTTCCCGGTGGATAGCCCGGAATTCTTCGACGCCGTCGTTACCGATGATGACGAGCGGGTGATCGAAATCCAGGTCAAGCGGCAGGACGCCGCCACGAACTGGGTTTGGGGTGCGTTCAAGATGCCCGGCCATATCCTGCATCGGCTTGCGGCACTCTGGCGCGAGCGGGATGGTCGTGACGAATATATCGGCACGTTGATCAACGCCTACCTTGCGGGCGGGGGTGTGGCCTATGGTGTCAAGGCAGGGTCCGCTTATGTCGATGTCGGTACATTCAATGGGTATCGCACAGCTCTGCGGTTGCTTGAAAACGGCGTCCCGTCAGCTCATCACCAGCCCGCAACGATCATGCCCGGCGCGCATTCGCATGTGCCTGTCGTTCCGGGTGAAGGAGCCTGACCATGTTGCATTCCCATGCCGAAATCCGCCGGCGCATCGACGCGCTCGGCCCGTGGTTCCACAATATGGACCTGGCCGGCGTCGAAACCGCGC
This sequence comes from Mesorhizobium australicum WSM2073, assembly GCF_000230995.2. Taxonomy (NCBI): domain Bacteria; kingdom Pseudomonadati; phylum Pseudomonadota; class Alphaproteobacteria; order Hyphomicrobiales; family Phyllobacteriaceae; genus Mesorhizobium; species Mesorhizobium australicum. The sequence goes on from NC_019973.1 coordinate 5,551,065, forward strand.
CCGACCACTTTCTCGGCAACTACCCGCTGATCAAATGGCGCAAATTCGCCGATGCCATACCCGCTGATCTGACCGGCAAGACCGTGCTGGATATTGGCTGCAATGCCGGCTTCTACTCGATCGAGATGAAACGGCGAGGCGCCGCCCGTGTCCTCGGGATCGATTTCGACGAGGCCTATCTGGCGCAGGCCCGCTTTGCCGCCGAGATCGCGGACTGTGATATCGAATTCCAGAAGTTGTCGGTCTACGACGTCGGTGCCCTGCGCGAGACATTCGATGTCGTGCTGTTCATGGGGGTGCTTTACCATCTGCGCCACCCCTTGCTCGCACTCGACCTGATCCGTGAGCACGTCGCCGGCGACCTGTTGATCTTTCAGTCCATGCAGCGCGGCAGCAAGGACCTGCCCGCGTTGGAAGAAAACTATCATTTCTGGACGCATGATCTGTTCGACCAGCCGGAATTTCCCAAGCTGCATTTCATCGAACACCGCTATGCCGACGATCCGACCAACTGGTGGATACCGAACCGGGCCTGCACCGAAGCGATGCTGCGCAGCGCCGGTTTCGAGATCGTTCTGCATCCCGAGCAGGAGGTCTATTTCTGCCGCGCTGCCGGCGATCCGGCCGGCGGTGGCGCGATATATCCGTCGAAAGGAAAGCTCCATGATTGAAGCCGCGATGATCTGGAACGAGCCCAACAACAAATCGCATTGGGACCCCGAGCTCGACCCCGATTGGAGCCGCTTTGCCAGGATGGCAGTCCTGTCGGCGGACGCGATCGCATCCGAGAACCCGGCTCTGACAAAAATGCTTGGCGGCATCTCGCCGATAGACCCCGGCTTTATCACGCGCATGAAGGAATTCGGCGTGCTGGACCATGTTGACGCCGTCGCTGTTCACGGCTTTCCCCTCGACTGGAACCTGTGGCAAATTCAGGAATGGCCGCAGAAGATCGGTGAGATCGCGACCGTCACCGACCTCCCCATCTGGGTCAGCGAGGTCGGCGTATCGACCTTCGGGGCCGAGGAAATACAGGTCTGGGGGCTCAAGCGCACCGCCGAATTGCTGCTCGGCAACGCACCGCGAATCCAGTGGTACAGCCTCTATGACCTTCCGCGCGAATGGGAAGCAACGACGCGGCACCGCGAGGCGGAGGGATCTTCCTATTACCGCCATTTCCACATGGGGCTGCTGCGCCAGGACGGTACGCCAAAACCGGCGCTGGAAGAATTCCTACGCTACACACCCGCAATGGGCCTGGTGCAGTGGTTTCATTTCGAGGACCCGCGGCTGGACGATGCCGTCGCCTGGATGAAGCGGCTCGGCGTGACCAATATGCGCACGGGGCTTTCCTGGGCCGATAGCTTCAGGCCGAATGCGTTGGACTGGTTCGACCGACAGATGGAAGCACTCGCCGCTTTCGACGTCACGGTCACCTTCTGCTTCACGCCCGAGCATCGCGGAATGATGCCTCACCACACCAGCCCTCCGCTGGTACCCGAGGAATTCGCCGAGTTCTGTGCAACGATGATCCGCCGCTACGCGCCCGGCATGACGTCCGCCTCGCTCCCGACGCAGCGGGCCTCGGCTGCGTGAGGCTCTCATGCGACCCGGTCCGCGATCATCGGAGGCACTGACCGAAGTCAAGGCTCTCGGCCCCTTCGAGATCGGCACCAGGTCGTGCGCAACCGCCTGCGCCCATCCCGCACCATGGCTCGGCCGGCCATGACGCTCACCGTCCTCAACGTCGCCTATCCCCTCGCGCCTGTCGGACCGGATGCGGTCGGGGGTGCCGAACAGGTCCTGTCGATGCTCGATCGGGCACTGGTCGGCGCGGGTCATCGGTCTATCGTCGTCGGCTGCCGGGGCTCCAGCGCGAGCGGCACGCTTGTGGAAATTCCGGCGGAAGGCGGCGTACTCGACGAGGTGGCGAAGAGCCGCGCGCAGCAGGCTCATCGAACCGCGATCGCCGCTGCCCGCGCCAGGTGGCCGATCAATGTGGTTCATCTGCATGGCATCGATTTCGATGCCTATCTGCCCGACGATGGCCCGACCTTGGTGACCCTTCACCTGCCGCTGGACTGGTATCCGGCCGGGGCCTTGCAGCCGACGCGCGACGACCTGTGGCTTCATGCAGTCTCGGCCGCCCAGCAGAAAACCGCGCCACCCGGCGCCAAACTGGCCCCGCCAATTCCGAATGGAGTAGACATAGAGGCGCTCAGCCTGCTGCAGCCGAAGCGCGACTTCGCACTGGTCCTGAGCCGCATCTGCCCGGAAAAGGGCATCCACCTGGCGCTGGACGCGGCCAAGCAGGCAGGTGTACCGCTGGTTGTCGGCGGTAAGGTCTATCCCTATGAAACGCACACGCGTTACTTTCACGACGAGGTCCAACCTCGCCTCGATGGCCGCCGCCGCTTTCTTGGTCCGCTCGGTTTCACCGCCAAGCGGCGCTTTCTCAACGCAGCACGCTGTCTGGTCATCCCGAGCCTTGCCGCCGAGACCAGCTCCCTTGTCGCCATGGAGGCGCTGGCCTGCGGCACACCGGTGATCGCCTTTCCGAATGGTGCGCTTCCGGACGTGATCGAGCACGGCAAGACCGGTTTTCTCGTCAATACGATCGACGAGATGGCACAAGCCATCGTTGCGGCGTCAAGCCTGGACGCCGAGACATGCCGCGCCGAGGCGCGACGGCGGTTCTCGCTGGAGCGAATGATCTCGTCTTACATGGATGCCTATCAGGCGCTGGCGCGACTTGGCACCGATGCCGGGCGCCTCGCCGTCACGCCGTGAGCGAGCCTGTGTTGCGCGGTCAGATCATCGATGATCCGGCGCAATTCGATGCGCTTGCGACGGATTGGTGGGGACTGTGGGAGCAGAGTTCCTCGGCGACGCCGTTTCAATCTCCTGCGTGGCTGGTGCCATGGTGGCGCACATTCGGGCCCGGCGACCTGGCGACGGTCGCGGTCTGGCGCGGAAGCGACCTGATAGGGCTAGCGCCGCTTTATCTAGAGCACCGAACCGCCGGCTCGAAACTGCTTCCGGTCGGCATTTCGCTCAGCGACTATCTGGATATCCTGTGTGTTCCCGGCACCGAAGACCAGGTCGCGGCCATTGTTGCCGAAAAGATCCTCTCGGTCGGCTGGTCGCAGTGGATCCTGTCGGATTTGCCTGAAGGCGGCGCCGGTCTTGCGATTGCGCATCCCGATCTGAAGGCGGGGCGGCCAGCCGCTCATGGTGCTTGCCCCGTGCTCGCCATCGCCGGAGACGATACCCTTGCAGGCTGTGTACCCTCCCGGCGCCGGCGCCAGTTGCGACGGGCGCGGCAGGCCGCATCCAGACGCGGCCGGATCGCGTTGTCGTCGGCACGGGGCGATCCCCAAACCTTCCTCGATCAGTTGATCCGCCTGCACGACGCGCGCTGGGCCGGACACGGAGGTGGCGTGTTGGCCGACGCGGCTGCAGAGGAATTCCACAGGCGCTCACTTCCCTTGCTCGACGCTCGCGGCCTGGTCCGATGCTGGCTTTTGGCAATCGATGGCAGGACGGTCGGGGCCTATTACGGCTTCCACCATCGCGGTCGTGCCTATGCCTATCTCGGGGGCTTCGACCCCGCCTATGCCGAAGAGAGCCCAGGGGCGATCCTGATCGGCCACGCGATCGCGGAATCGATCCGCGAAGGTGCGCGCGAGTTCGATTTCCTGCGCGGCCAGGAAGCCTACAAATATGGCTGGGGCGCCATCGACAGGTGGACGATGCGCAGGGTCTGGACGCGGAGTTGATACCATGCCTGCAACCAAGCCAAAATCCGCTCCGCGCCGCACTACGATCAGATCGGCTGTTGAAGACTGCATGGCGGATGGTGTCTGCGCCGAAGCAGTCGTCGCCAGGCTGGCGCTTCACCTGCAGACGGGGATCAGGGCGGCGGACCTGGCAAAGATCGTGCTGGATATCGTTCCGTCGAATGCGCGAGACGCGGAAAGGCTGCAAGAGGTAGCCGGGTTGCTTCGCCGCAAGCCAGATATCTTTGCCACATTGCGAGCGACGGGAGCGGCCGTTCGGCACACACGCGACGACGGGGAGACCGGTGCCGCCGTCGTCACGCGGCTGGCCTCGAGCTTCGATGCGGCGGCAGCGATTTCGGAGACAGCAAGTGTCCAGCTCGCATCCCTAGGGGATGAGGAAAGGCTCTCGGCCACGACCGACGAAGTCGTCGCCTGGCTCAAGCAGCAGGACTTCTCCGGAACCCGCCGGGATATTCTGGACATTGGTTGTGGCATCGGCCGTTTCGAGCATGCGCTTTCCAACTCCTTCAACCGCATGATCGGCATCGATATATCCTCGCGGATGATCTCCATCGCCTCCGAACGGTGCGCCGCGCTGGGCAATGTCGAGTTGCGGCAAACCTCCGGTCTCGATTTGAGCGAATTCGACGACGGCAGTTTCGATTGCGTGCTGGCGGTCGACAGCTTTCCTTATCTGGTTCTGGCGGGCATGGCCGAGGGGCATTTCGATGAGATCGCACGCGTTCTGAAACGGCCTGGCTGGCTCGCCTTGCTGAACTATTCCTATCGCGGATCGCTTTCGTGGGACCGCGCTGATGTCGGCCGCCTGGCGGAAGCTCACCAAATGCGGGTCGTCATCAATGGCGAGAAGCCGTTTCGGTCATGGGATGGCGAGGCTTTCCTACTTGCTCGAGGCGGCGGAACATTACTGCGCGCCGCCAGTTCGGACGTCGAACCAGAGGCGCCGAAGATCGGCACCGACCCGAAGGAGGAAATCATGGCACCCGGCGCCAAGAAACATCGGCCGCGTGAAGCAGCACGGCGATGAGCGCGGGCTGGACCGCAATCTCGTCAAGTCCGATCAATATCAGGATCATGCCGCCGACCAGGCGCCGAAGAACGCCGTCACCCCATGTCCTTTGCCTGCAGCGTAAGGCCAAGGAAATAAAGCTGTGCAAGGATTGGCGGCAACCCTGCCGGCGGCGGACATCGCCTTGTAATGTCCGGCGTTTGTCACCACACTAAAGTCAGGGACTGCTGGTTATCAAGAGAATATGGATGTCTCATTCGAGCGACGATACCGCGGACCCGCAATTCGGTCTGGCCATGGATCAGGAGATCACTTCTCTCCTGGACGCCATAGAGCAGGAAAAAATTCCAGACCGGCTAACCAGGCTGGCCATGGAGTTGCAAAACGCGCTGGTTGAGAAACGTCGACGTGACGTGCAGAACTGATTATCTGCGGCTGTCACCCTCCATATCGAGTTGACCATCCGATAGATGATTTCGTCTTTCGATTAGTGTCTGCAACGAACTCTCCCCAAGCAACTCGAGAATATTGGCGCGGGCACGGTTCAGCCGACTTTTTACCGTCCCCACCGCGCAGCCGCATATCTCGGCCGTTTCTTCATAACTCACCCCCAGAACGCCAATCAGCATCAGAACCTCGCGTTGGTGTTCCGGTAACTTTTGTATGGCGGCGTGGACTTCCTTGCTTTGAACGCTCCATTCCTGGGTGGCTTCCGAAATCGGTCGGGACGATGCGCAGTCGAGCAGGCCTGGCGCTTCCCGGGCAGCGATCTTGACCCGGGTGTAGTACGTGTTGCGCATGATGGTGAAGAGCCACGACTTCATGCGTGTGCCGGGTTCGAACTTGTCGATGTTGGCGAGACCCTTGGTCAGTGTCTCCTGTACCAGATCGTCGGCATCGTCGGGGACGCGGCAGAAGGTGCGCGCGAAAGCCCGCATGGCGGGTATGAGCTCAACGATGGAAACTTCATTGGTTTCTTGGTCGGCCAAAATGTAGCCTCCGGATGACAATGGTCCAGCTCCCAGAAGAAGAGTGTATGAACGCAGCCCCTGCTAAATGCATGGAAGTTTGGTTCGTTCCTCGCGCTGAAGACAACTCTTCAGAAATTCCGCGCAGCGGGGGCATCTTACCCAATCGGCCCATGCCGTCGCCGCGATAGGGATGTCGCCTTGGGCGATGCACGCGCGCGCGCCGGTTCTTTCACGGGAACAAAGCCGCGCACCGGCAGTTTGACCTCCTGAGTACTTCCACCCCCCTCCGGCATCAAAACGAGGATATGTCATGGCCAAATCCGCCCGTCGCTCCGCTCGCCAATCGGCAAGTGGTCAGGAACCGGATAGCGCGCGCGGAAACGGCGGGGAATTGCACCAGATCGCCGGGGGTGAGACGCCCACCCTGACCACGGCGCTCGGAACACCCGTCTCCGACGATCAAAACACATTGCGGATCGGCGAACGCGGACCAGCGCTGATCGAGGACTCTCATTTTCGCGAGAAGATTTTCCACTTCGACCACGAACGCATTCCCGAAAGGGTCGTCCATGCCCGGGGCTACGGCGCGCATGGTTACTTCGAGACCTACGAGTCTCTGGCCAAATACACACGTGCCGATATTTTCCAGAGGGCCGGCGAAAAGACACCGGCTTTCGTGCGCTTCTCGACGGTTGCCGGCAACAAAGGCTCGTTCGATCTCGCCCGCGACGTCCGCGGCTTCGCGGTCAAGCTCTACACCAGGGAAGGCAATTGGGATCTGGTCGGCAACAATATCCCGGTCTTCTTCATCCAGGACGCGATCAAGTTTCCCGATCTGATCCATGCCGCCAAACAGGAGCCGGACCGGGCCTTTCCTCAAGCCCAGACCGCTCACGATAATTTCTGGGACTTCATCAGCCTGATGCCGGAATCGATGCACATGGTGATGTGGATCATGTCGGATCGCGCGATCCCGCGCTCCTTCCGCTTCATGCAGGGCTTTGGCGTCCACACGTTCCGCCTGGTCAACGCGAAAGACGAATCCACCTTCGTCAAATTCATCTGGAAGCCAAAGCTCGGCATGCAATCGGTGGTCTGGAATGAGGCGGTCAAGATCAATGGCGCCGATCCAGACTTTCACCGTCGCGATCTGTGGGACGCCATCCAGTCCGGCAATTTCCCGGAATGGGAGTTGACGGTGCAATTGTTCGATCAGGCGTTTGCCGACAGCTTCGACTTCGACATTCTGGACGCAACCAAGATCATTCCTGAAGAGGTGCTCGAACCAATCCCGGTCGGGCGGCTGGTGCTTGACCGGATGCCGGATAATTTCTTCGCGGAGACCGAGCAGGTTGCCTTCATGACGCAGAATGTGCCGCCCGGAATTGACTTCTCCAACGATCCGCTTCTGCAGGGCCGCAACTTCTCCTATCTCGATACCCAGTTGAAACGGCTGGGCAGCCCGAACTTTACCCATCTCCCGATCAATGCGCCGAAGTGCCCGTTCGCCCATTTCCAACAGGACGGACACATGGCTATGCGCAATCCTGTCGGTCGCGCCAACTATGAACCGAATTCATGGGGGCTGGGACCGCGCGAGGATCCGCAACGCGGCTTTCGTTCCTTCGCCGATGCCGAAGACGGGCAGAAGGTGCGTCTGCGCGCGGAAAGCTTCGCCGATCACTACAGCCAGGCCCGGCAATTCTTCAACAGCCAGACACCGCCGGAGCAGCGCCACATCGCCATGGCGCTGACCTTCGAATTGAGCAAGGTCCAGGCACCGGCGATCCGCGAACGCATGGTTTCGCATCTGCTGAACATCGACGAAACCCTGGCGACCACCGTCGCCGACAAGCTCGGCATTCGGAATATGCCCGACCCTGCGGAGGCAGCCGTTCCGACGCGCGACGACCTGCCGCCTTCGCCGGCGCTCAGCATCATCGAGAACGGGCCTGACAGTTTCAAGGGCCGCAAGGTCGGCGTCTTGCTCAGCAATGGAACCGACCCCGCGCTGTTCGAAGAGCTCCGTTCCGCCATCGAAACGGAGGGCGCGGTGATGGAGGTGATCGCGCCCAAGGTGGGCGGCGTCGATGCGGCCGACGGCACCCACATCGAGGCCAGACACATGATCGACGGCGGCCCGTCTGTGTTGTTCGACGCCGTGGTGCTGCTCCTCTCGGAGGAGGGTGCCGAGATGCTGCTCGACGAGGCGGCCGCGAAGGACTTCGTGTCAGATGCGTTCGCGCATTGCAAATTCATCGGCTTCACAGCGGCGGCCCAACCTCTCCTGGCCAAGGCGGGCGTGGCGCCCGATGCCGATGAGGGGCTGATCGGGCTTGATACCGCAGGTTCCGTGAAGACGTTTATAGAGGCTTGCCGCAAACTGCGGCTGTGGGCACGGGAAACCGCTGTCAAGCTTTGATGCGGAGAGCCATGCGCTGTCACACCGGCGCATGGCTGCAAGGCCCGGTATGCAGCCATGCCTAGGCCCTATGGTTGGCGGGCTTCTCTGGCGGCCTGTTCTCGCTGCTGTTTCAGGACCTCGTCGGTCCCGACCAGCTTCTTTGCTCCGCCTGGAATTGCCGTGGACACCACCGCGGGTGGGTCGCTTGCCGGAAAAGAGTCCTCCAACCCGGCCTGCAGTTGATCCTCGAGCGTCTGCGGTTCTTCGGAGCGGCCAGGCGTCCTGCGCGTATCCATCTTCTCCAGCGACTGTTTCTTCTTTGGTGACTCATTGGCTTCGCGGATCAAGGCATAAAGCTGCTCGATCGCGAATTCCTTCATCGTTTCGAAATCGGGCCGATCGTCCTTCGTCGCCTCTATCTGATCGACCATGGCCTTCTCGAACCGCCCAAGGCTTTCACCGCCGCAGGCATGGGAAAGGCGCAGCAATGCCTCGTGCAGCATCATCGGGGTGAAGTAAGCCGACGCTTCAAGCCTGAGTTGCCGCAGACGATCCGGAGTGGCAGCCTGGAATTTTGACATGGACGGTCCTTTCTCTCACGAGCGTGTCAACGACAGTTGATCGCCGATGTTCCACCACGCCTGAACATACTTCATGTCCAGCGACCTACCGGAACCAGCTTGCCGGCCTCCGGAACCGTCCATGATCTTGCGTGACTGGTCATGATGAGCCGGTTCTCCCGCACGGCGACGGCGGGCGTTTTCCAGCATGTCACGATTTCTTGTGATGAAGGAATGCAGGTCCGGCACGCGCCTGCCAACCCGATCGAGCGGACGGCGTTCCTGACGCCATCGCGGCTCAGCGGCGCCCCTGCAGCAAGAACACCGCCCGATCAGTCGCCCCAGGGAGAAGAACGACTTCGGGCGGCGCTCCGAGCCACTGGCTCATTTGTTGCAGTTCTGCATGTTCGACGTCGTGTTGCCGCTGGCGGTGTTGTTGTCGATGTCGTTGCCCGCGGCATCCTTGCAACGGTCGGTCATGCCGTTCGACTTGGTTGTCGAGTTTGTCGAATTTGTCGTGCTTGGGTCGGCGGGTGTGGTCGTCGCACCGGAGCCTGTGCCGACGCCAGTGCCGGTCGTGGTCCCATTGCCGCCACTGGTGGCGCCGGACGTCGAGCCTGAACCATTGCCGGATCCGGTGCCGTTCGACTGTGCCATTGCCGACGTGGCCAGAGCGACCGTAAGCACGGTGGCGGAGAGAAGTTTGGTGATCATTGGAGCATCTCCTTTGGTTGTGTACTGCTTCCACCAAACCTGTCTTTCCCGGATATGTTCCGAGTGAAACGCTCTTCAGCCAAATTCTCATGGATGGGATCTTGTGCCGATGCGAACGCTTTCCGCGCGCCTTGGTTTGCGTGCAGTGGGCGGCGGTGGATCTGTCAGCTGACGGGAACGGCAGGGTCCGTTCGGACGGGATCACCAGCCCCAAACGATCTTCCCATGCACATGGCGACGATGGATTAGTTGAGCTGGCCGAGGATACCAGAGCTGTTGGCCAGGACAAAACTCCAGTAGATCTGGAGCGCTATCGTGCAGATCGCGGCCGCCGAAATCGGCACGCCGAAAGGCACCACACCCCTCTGATCGAGATGCTGGACGTAGACGCGGAAGGCACTTTGAGGCAGCAGGAGCGGGTTTTTCACGACCAGGGCCGTGGCGAGCGCGAATACCAGCAGCAGCAGCGAAAATACCGTCAGGCCACTACCGCCGATCAGAAGCGGCACGACCGCCAGCAGCTTGACGTCGCCGGCGCCGATCTTGCGCAGCAACCAGAATGGGAAGAGCGCCAGAAACAGCAACAGGCCGGCCATCGCGCTCAAGCCCATATCCCACCAGGACCTGGATTGAAGCGACAAAAGCAGGAGCGATCCAAGTCCCAGGCACAGCAGCAGCAGCACGTCGCGGTTGGATATTTTCTGGGTGGTGAAGTCGAGCCAGGCAATCCGTGCGAGCAGGCCCGCGGCCAGGATCTTGAGCACTATCGCTTCAGTCAGCAGCACGTTCAGCGCTCGATGTTCTGCACGCTGGACGAGAGCAGCTTCAGATTGTTGGCGACGGTCGGATCGTTGGGCGCCAATTCATAGGCCTTGAGGAAATTGCTGCGTGCATCCTGCAGCTTGCCGCGCAGCAGATCGGAATAGCCGACATTGTTGTAATATTCGGGCGACGGCCCCATCAGCTTGAACGCGCGGCCATAGGCGCGGTCGGCAAGGTCGAAGCGGTGGATGCGGTCGCAGGAAGCGGCCAAGCCCATCCAGGCGCCGCCGTCATTGGGCGCCAGTTGCGTCGCCTTGAAGAACAAGGCGCCGGAATTGCCGTAGTTTTCGGCGCGGAACTGGTTCTTGGCCTCCGCGACGGCCTGGTCCGAGGCATAATATTCGACGTCGCTGACGGTCTTCAATCCGTCGAAGGCGTCGCCAAACGACGTCACATCGCCTTTCGAGGGTTCGTTGGTGCGCACGACCCCACCAGTGGTGTCCGCACCGTTTGTCTGGCAGCCGGCAAGCGCCGCCAACAACAGACTGGCAGCGACGACGGTTGCGAGGCGCGTTGGCCCTGTCATTTTTATCCCCCAAGAGTCCTGCGACTCTATTTTAGAATCAAAGCATATACCCATTTAGAAGAAAATGCCTTTCATCCGAATTATCACCGGCAACATGATGACCATCATGACGACCGGGAAGATGCACAACCCCAACGGGATCATCATTTTGACGGGAAGAGAATTGGCCCGTTCCTCGGCACTCAGGATTCGTTGCCCACGCATCTCCGCACTATAAACACGCAAAGCGTCGGTGAGGCTGGTGCCAAGTTCCTCAGACTGCCGGAACAGCACGGCCAGCGCCCTCGCCTCATCAAGGCCAATGCGGTCCGAGAGTTCGCGCAACGCCTCTCGCAGCGGCTTGCCAGCGCGCAGTTGCAAATTCATGATCGACAGCTGTATTCCCAGCCATTTGTGGGTGGCGGCCATTTCATGGCTGACGCGTTCGACTGCCCCCTCCAGGCTCATGCCGGCATCGGCACAAGTGATCATCATATCCATGAAGTCGGGGAATGCCCGACGATAGATTTGTTTCTGGCTGTTCTCGAAACGGTCGAGCAGAATGGAGGGAACTATCATGCAGGCGAGGCCGAACAGGGCAGAACCGGCAAGAGTGATGAAACCCGGCAGGTTCGGCGGCAGAACCCGCGACAGGATCGCATACATTGCCAGAAAACCAACGCATACCGCGACAAGGCGGGACAGCGTATAAGTCAGCGGTGCGCTTGCTTGATAAAAGCCGGCGCGAAAGAGTTTCGCCTCGAGGGCATTGGGCTCTTCCCGCTCCTTCTCGATCGACTTGAAGTAGGCATCGACCGGCCGTTGCGCCGCAAGCTTGGCAAGCTGGTCTTGTCCCAGCATCGATCGGCGATCTGTAATTCCTTCGCCCATCAGGCTCTGTGCGACGAGCTTTCGTGTCTGCAGAGCCGGCAGGAAGACAAGCGCACCGAACAGGAAGAAAGACACCGCTGCCACAAAGACGGCAATGGACACCAAGAAGCCCAGGTCCTGAATGTTCGAAAACAATTTTGTTCGTCGCTCCCTGTCAAAAATCGAAAGTAACCATCCGGTACATGATGAAGTCGCCAAGCAGCGCCCACAACCCAAAAAGCAGAAATATCGGGAAGACCAGCGGGTTGCCCCAGACGGCGCCGTAATAGGCCGGGGCAAGGATTTGAAGTGTGAAGAACATCACAATAGGAAACAAGGAAATGATCCACGCGGAGACGCGACCTTCAGCTGAAAGCGCCCTGATTTTCATTCGCAATTTCTGCCGCTCACGCAGAACCGAGGAAAGATTGGCGAGAATTTCGGTCAAATTGCCGCCCGTCTTGGCCTGGATCGACAGCGATACCGACAGCAGCTGAAGGCCCTCGAAGCCGACACGTTGCGAAAGCTTTCGCACGGCCTGCTCGATGCTGAGGCCAAAGGTGATCTCGTCGGAGACGATGCCGAACTCGGTACCGAGCGGATCGGGCATTTCGCGCGCGACCAGACCGATCGCGACCGAAGCCGGGTGTCCGGCGCGCAGCGAACGAACGATCATGTCCAGCGCATCCGGCAGCTGTTTGGCGAATTTCCGGATTCGCTTGTTGCGGGCACGCCGGAGAACGAGAAGCGGCAGGACAAGCCCTAGGACCAGAAAGACGATGAGCGATGCCAAAGCGGAAAAATTGAAGAATACCAGCAGCAATGCCACCGCCAGCCCTGCAAGCAGAAATGTTGCGGCGAAGGTCAATGGATTTCCGGTGATACCGGACTGGGTATAGAGCCTGTTCAACCAAACCATACCGAAAAGAAAATCGCCCGAGTCCGTGAGGCCGCGTTCTCGCAGCAACCCCTGTAACGTTTGTTCGGCCGGGACGTCGCCAGCGAGCCGCTTCAATCGGCGGTTAACTGCCAGGGACCGGGAGCGGCGGCCGGCAAATGAAAGATACAGGGCTTCGCCGGCGAGAATGACCGAAGCTGCCGCCAGCATGTAGATGAAGTACAGCAGAGCTTGACCGGTCGGCATCAGAGGGCAACCTGTGGGTTGAAGGCGTCCTTGGCAAAATGATGGCCAAGCGTCGCGGCCTCCGGAGCGAAGCGGGGACGAACGCCCGTTGCGCGGAAGTCTCCGACGACCTTGCCCTCGGCTGTGACCTCACGGCGGACGAAATGATAGATTTCCTGAAGCTGGACGACATTACCCTCCATGCCAGTCAGCTCCGATATGGAGGTGACACGCCGGCCGCCGTCCGAAAGACGCTGCGTCTGGACGATGATGTCGATGGCGGAGGCAATCTGCGCCCGGATCGAGTCGTGCGTCATCGGCATGCCGGCCATGCCGACCATCTGCTCGAGCCGCGAGATCGCATCGCGCGGTGTGTTGGCGTGGATGGTGGTCATCGAGCCTTCGTGGCCAGTGTTCATCGCCTGCAGCATGTCGAAGGCCTCCTCGCCGCGCACCTCGCCGACGATGATGCGGTCCGGCCGCATGCGCAACGCGTTCTTCAGCAATTCGCGCTGGCGCACCTCGCCCCTCCCCTCGACATTGGGTGGCCGCGTCTCTAGCCGGCCGACATGCGGCTGCTGCAATTGCAGTTCGGCCGCATCCTCGATGGTGATCAGTCGTTCCTTCGAGGGTATGTAGCTCGACAAGGCATTGAGCAACGTCGTCTTGCCGCTGCCGGTGCCGCCCGAAACCAGGATCGATTTGCGCGCCTGGACGGCGATCCGCAGCAGCTCGATCATCGGCGGCCGGATCGAATTGAATGCCATCAAACGCTCGAGCGAATAGGGGTTCTTGGAGAATTTGCGGATTGATACCAGCGGGCCATCCACCGAAATCGGCCGCACCGCGATGTTGACGCGAGAGCCGTCCTCCAGGCGGGCATCGACCATGGGCGAGG